>JBJOKQ010000137.1:0-8802 GCA_046046005.1 Bacteroidota bacterium
GCTACGCATAACGGATTTCGGATTTGCGCAGCGACTATCTTTGCGCTGTGAACAACAACACGCTAGCACATCTCTCGCTGATCTGTTCAATGATCATTTACGCGGCCGGATTTTCCATTATTAAAGAAGTTACGCCTGAGCATGTATCACCTGCGGGATTTGTTGCACTGCGCGTTATAGGAGCAACACCGCTCTTGTGGCTGGCAGGATTATTCATCAAGGAGAAAGTGGCGAAAAAAGATCTGCGCCGACTTGCATTGCTTTCGTTGTTCGGAGTTTCTATCAATCAATCGCTCTTTGTGAGAGGAATGGCGCTTACATCGCCGATCAGCGGAGCAATTATCATGATTACTTCTCCTCTGTTGGTATTGATCATCGGTAATCTGATTCTCAAAGAAAAAATCACCTGGCAACGCATCACCGGAATTCTTATCGGTCTTGGAGGAGCCGCACTACTTATTCTGAGCGGAACGATTTCAAGCGAAAAACAAGACAATGCGTTGGGAGATATTTTCATTTTCATCAATGCAGTTTCGTGGGGCACATTCCTCGTTTTAGTAAAACCACTCATGCAGAAATATCATACGATTACAGTATTGAAATGGGTATTTCTGTTTGGCATGATCATTCTGATTCCGTTAGGATGGACGGGAATGATGGATGTTGCGTGGCCTGAACTCACAGGCAGAACCTGGTTCGGAATAATTTTCGTTGTTGTTGCCGTTACTTATATAGCTTACCTCATGAACATCTACGGATTAAAGATTCTGAGTCCGACTGTAGTGAGTGCATACATTTATCTTCAACCGCTCCTCGCTGCCGGAATTGCAGTTTCGCTCGGAAAAGATGAAATCACCTGGCAGAAATCCATCTCTGCAATTCTCATTCTTGGCGGAGTGATGCTGGCGAGTCAGAACAGGAAACAAGCTGTTCCGGAAAAATCACAGACCCGCGAATAATTGTACATTTGATTCTATGAAATCAATGACCGGCTTCGGCAAATCAGTTTGTGAATTGCCCGGAAAGAAAGTAACCATCGAACTTCGTTCACTGAACAGTAAGCAACTGGATCTGAATCTGAGAACGCATACGTTGTATCGCGACAAAGAACCTGAATTGCGTCAGCTGCTTTCCCGTTCATTGGAGCGCGGCAAGATTGATTTTTCCATTTTCGTTGAAACGGCAGGTGAAAATCAAACATCAATAATTAATCAGACACTTGCTGCGGGTTATTATGCTGAAATAAAAAAACTCGCTGAAGTCACAGGTGCTACCAGTGATGACTATCTCGGTTTGGTTCTTCGTATGCCCGATGTTTTAAAACAAGATCGTGTAACACCTGATGAAAACGAATGGAAGCAAGTGATGATTTTCGTTGAGGAAGCAATTGCGGCTTTCAATCGCTTTCGAGATGATGAAGGAAAAATACTCGAAGCGGAATTCAAACAACGCATCGGACTTATTCAATCCAAACTTGCAGCAATTACTGAACGCGATCCGCAACGTATTGCTTCTGTACGTGAGCGCATACACAAAGCAGTGAACGAAGCAGTACCGGCCGGAGCAGTTGATCAGAACCGATTTGAGCAGGAGTTGATTTACTATCTCGAAAAACTTGATATCACGGAAGAAAAGTTGCGACTTCAGACTCACTGCGATTATTTCCTTTCAACCATGAACGAAGCTTCGAGCGGAAGAAAACTCGGATTCATCACGCAGGAAATCGGTCGTGAAATAAATACCATCGGATCGAAAGCCAACGATGCCGCAATTCAGAAAATGGTTGTGGAGATGAAAGATGAATTGGAAAAAATCAAGGAGCAGATGCTCAATGTTCTGTAATTAAAAACCGGCTGACCATTTCTGACCAGCCGGAACCTACCCAAACATTTAACCCTTTACTGCCAACTTCACATAAGTTTTTAACGGCGCTTAATTGTTTCCTACAACAATTTTCTGTTGTGAAACATTGCCTTGTGTAATTACGCGAACAGTGTAAATTCCGTTTGCGAACGCAGATGTGTTCACACGCACAACACTTTCGGAAATATTGTTCTGCGAATACACAACACGTCCTGTCACATCCACAATTTCAATTGCGTCTGCTACAGATCCGTTCTGATCGATGATCAATTCATTCTGAACAGGATTCGGATACGTGCGGAACGATGAACCATTGTTCTCTTCAATACCGGAAGTGTTGCTCAACGGAAGCGGAATCAGATTTCCACCGTTAACAAGCGCAACGTACAATCCGAAAGCAGGCTGGCCCGGCGCAGGTGCGAGGAATCCGGAAGCTACAACTGTCATTGCAGCACCTGTAAGGTTCAGCGTTTGAAGCGGAACATCATAAGTTGCAACTACTGTTGCACCTGTCTGGTCACGCACATCGATCTGATAGTTTGCTGTTGGCAATTCGAGATATCCCGATGCGTTGTATGTACCGTAAGCGAGGTCATTCGCTAGTGTAGGATTTCCACCTGCCACAGTTACGTCAACTGTCGGTGCATCTGTCGATCCGTGGAATACAAGAATGTCAGAGTTCGAACTGTTGGTTGCAGTTGTTCTTCCCATTGCATAGGTATACAAGTTGAACTGTGTTTGTACCGGACCGGCAAGCAAACCGTTTGCTACAACAACGTATGTTTCATTTGCTTCGAATGAAACCGGGAAAGTTGCAAGCGCCTGCGAAACGTTAGTACTTGTTTTAGGAGCTACTGCAATAGAGTGTGCAACACCTGAAGTTACGTTTACAAACGGAGTAGCAGTACGGAACGCGAAATTATCGAGGAGGATAGCTCCATCAAGATATACGTCTACTGAATCCGCAGCTGCATCAGATGAGTTGTGAATGATCTGTACGAGTGAATTCGAAACAGGAAGCGGAATAAGATTTCCACCTGAAGGAAGTGCAACATACAAACCGAAACTTGCTTGCCCCGGTTGTGGAGCCAGGAACCCTGAAGCCACCACTGTGATTGCGCTGTTTGTCAGAGAGAGAGTCTGAAGCGGTGCTTCATATCCTGCAACCACAACAGCACCTGTAGCATCACGTACTTCGATTGAATAATCAGCAGTCGCTAACTCGATATAACCGCCCGCGTTAAACGTTGAGTAAGCGAGATCATTCGACAATGTCGGAGAACCACCTGCAACTGTTACATCAACAGTTGGAGCATCCGTTGCTCCGTGAAACACCAAAAGATCTGTGTTGCCCGCAACCGCAGAAGCAGTTCTGGAATTTGCATACACATACAAGTTGAATGCGGTATTCACAGGACCTGACAATAATCCATTTGCAATTACTGTATAGTTTGTTGAGGCCATCAACGTCAAGGTGTCCGTGTGTATTGATTGTGCTACCGAAGTACTTGTCTTCGGAGCAATGTCAACCACATAAGTACCGGCAGGCAAAGAAAGCTGGCCCGTTGCAGTTCTGAACGCAAAGTTGTCGAGCGTCGGAGCTCCGTTAACGTATACATCAACTGAATCCGCCAAGGGGTCCGCGCAGTTGTGAATGATCTGTACATTGGCATTCTGAGCGAAAAGCCCGCCAGCCATTGTTGCCATAATAGCGCTTGAGAGGATAATTTGTTTCATGATTTTTTGTTTTTGTTAGACAATTATAACATGAACAAAATTACGTTCACTCTTTTTTTGTATTTATTAAACACTTTTCAATTTATTTGGACTTTTAGGCTCATTATGTTTAACAGTATTTTCATTAAATAAAACATAAATGTCATCAAAGATCAAATATAATCTTCTGACTCTCAGATTATTAAACAATAAGACGAATCAAATAGCCTACCTGTTGAATCATTATCAATGCGTAGAATTTAATTCGTAAACAACTCATAAAACTCCATCCCAGTCCGTGAATGTGTGATGTAAACTTTGAAGCGGATCGCGTTTCTTATCTTCGCGGCATGGAAAACGGCAAACTCGTGATATTTTCAGCTCCTTCCGGAGCCGGGAAAACCACGATTGTGCATCATCTGCTCAAGACGTTTCCTTCTCTGGAATTTTCTGTTTCTGCCACTTCGCGTGCGTTACGTGGTGATGAGCAACATGGTGTTGACTACTACTTTCTAAGCGTAGAAGAGTTTCGTAAGCGTGTTGACAACAATGAGTTTGTAGAGTGGGAAGAAGTTTATCCGGGACAGATGTACGGAACACTGAAATCAGAAGTAGAGCGCATTTGGAGAAAAGGTCATCATGTGATTTTTGATGTTGATGTAAAAGGCGGCATTAATCTCACGAAACAATTCGGGGAACGTGCGCTGAGTGTATTTGTGATGCCTCCATCAATTGAAACACTCGAACAGCGTTTGCGCTACAGAGCAACGGAATCGGAAGAGAAAATTCAGATGCGACTTGCGAAAGCAAAGCGAGAACTGGATGAAGCAGTTCATTTCGACACTGTTCTGATCAACAACAATCTGGAAGATGCATTGTTGCGTGCAGAAGATCTGATCCGTCAATTCCTCAACAAATGAAAACCGGACTGTTCTTCGGATCGTTCAATCCCGTTCACTCGGGACACATGATTCTTGCGAGTTACATGACGGAGTTCACCGATCTTGATCGCGTGTGGTTTGTTGTTTCTCCGCACAATCCACTGAAAGAAAAATCGTCTCTGCTTGCTGATCATCATCGACTCGCGTTGGTGAATGCGGCCATTGGAGATCATCCTAAATTCAAAGCAAGTGACATAGAATTCGGTTTGCCGCAACCTTCATATACGGTGAATACGCTTGCGTACTTGAAGGAAAAATTTCCGAAAGAAAATTTCTCACTCATTATGGGCGCAGACAATCTGGAGTCGCTGCATAAATGGAAAAACTTTGAAGAAATCCTGAACAACTACTCCATTTATGTTTATCCGCGACCCGGCAGCACAGGCGGTAAGCTCGCTTCACATCCGAATGTAAGAATGACGGATGCGCCGGTGATGGAAATTTCATCAACGATGATTCGCAACGGAATCCGCGACAAAAAAGACATGCGCTACTTCATGCCGGAACACGCCTGGAGGTATTGCGATGAAATGAACTTTTATAAAAAATAAAAAGGTCTCCAAAATGGAGACCTTTTTATTTTTGTGACTGATGTGCTTATTCAGTGATCACAAGTTGTTTTACAGCATTTGCATTGCCGCTGTTCACATTGACATTGTAAACACCCGATGCAAGTGAAGCGAGATTCATATCAACACGCAACACACTTCCTGTTCCGCTTTGTTGTGATGAATACACAACGCGACCCAAAGCATCTGTGATTGTGATGTTAGCGTCCGTTCCTGCAATGGAAACAAACTGCAATGTAAAGTTGCCGTTGCCCGGATTCGGAGAAACTGACATTGACGATTGCAGCATTGCATTCTCTTCAACCGTTACTCCGTTAGTAGGTTCGAGGTTTGAGTGAATTGCATTGTAATCAACTTCCACTCGACGATCGGAACCGTTGAGTCGTGATGGAGCGCAACCGCCAAACGGATGAACCGCTTCAACCATGTACCACAAGTTACCCGGAGGAGGCGTAAGATCGGTATACGCAAATGTGCTTCCGCTTACTTGTGTAAGTAATGTCATAGTTGAAATACTTGAACCTCTGTAAATGTTGTAAGTCTGAATCGGTAATCCTTCATAAGCATTCCAGTTCAGGTTCCATCCGCCGAAGAACGAAGGACTAACTTGAAGATGAATGCTGCTGTGATGGAAGCTGGTATCCGACTCCATACCGCATGAATCAACCGTGGTTATCATGTAACGATACACTTGTTGTTGCGGTACAGAAGCATTGTCAACGTAAGTTGTAAACTGCGATGCCGGTTGCGATGCGATTTGTGTATAAACACCGCTTACTGAAGTTTCGCGATAGATATTGTATGCAGCAGCTGTTTGTGAACTGAAACGCTCCCAGATGACAACATTCTTGTTTACTGAAGTATCTGTTGTAACGAAGCATACTTGTTCCTGCATGTAATTCGAACTATCGAGATATACAATTACGCTATCAGTTGCTGTTCCGCAATTACCTGTAATCGTAACATAGAATACCATATTCGCTGTCGGGAATCCGTACGTTGAATCGCTGTTAGGGTTGGCAACGAGATTGGCGGGCGACCAACTGAATGTTGAAGTCGGATCTGAACTGTAAGCTTGTAATAATGCTGAGTCTCCGCATGCACCGACAATTTCGAACATGTTCGTGTAGTAACTGAAATTAGCAGGAGCTGAACCTACAACACCTGTTCCCGTGCCAGTGCAACCGTTAGCATCGGTAACCGTAACAGAATACGTTCCTGCTGTAAGTTGACTGATGTAACTTGTTGTTGCTCCGTTAGACCATAGAATGGAGAACGGACCCTGTCCTCCTTGTATCGATACAAATCCGGTTCCTGTTGGTGAAGGACAACTGTCGTTAGTCATAAACATCGTTACCGTTACCGGTGGTGTGCTTGCTACTGTTACAACATGCGGAATAGAGCAACCTGTTTGATCGGTTACCGTGCAAGTATATGTTCCTGCAGGAAGGTTCGTAGCGGATGAACCTGTACCTCCGATAGGAGCCCAAGAGTACGTGTACGGTTGGCTTCCACCTGTTACACTGACTGATGCACTGCCGTTACCTTGACAGTTAGACGGTACAGTTGAATTTGTAATCGTCATTCCTGTGCTTACAATAGTAACTGTAGTTGATCCGCAATTAGTTCCATCTGTAGCCTGAACTGTATAAGTTCCGGGGGCCAGATTGTTAACTGTTGAGCCGGTCATATTACCGGGAATCCAGGTGTACGTGTAATTGCCGTTTCCACCGGTTGCTGTTGCAGTTGCCGATCCGTTATTCGCGCATGATGCGTTTGTTCCGGATGCCGTTACAGTGAGCGGTATTGAAGAAGGTGTACATGCGTTGCAGCTAGTTTGATAGTATAATCCTGCAACACCTAGCGTGAAACAATCGCCGGAAGAAGCGAGCAAATAATTACAAGTCGATTGTCCGGATGTTACGCTGGTTGAAGCGGAAATCTCGTTCCACCAATTCCACTGTGGTTGAGCCACGTTTCCGCCGTTCATCTGAATGGAATAGCCGGGCATTTGCATATCACCAACCAGCATGAACGCTGAAGCGTTGGTTGAATTGGCACATGCATTAAAGCCGGTCATTGTATGTGTGAGTACGCCTCCTGTTACAGTATAACATCCATCGTCAATTTGAATACTTCCTGTATATGAAGCTGTAGGATCCTGATAAATGATGAGGAGTGAAGCACCCTCAACATCGGCAGAACTGTTCGAAGCGAATGGATTTGTGGGTAACCCGCTTATTGTGTAAGTCCCGCTACCTGTAATTGCGCTTGTAACATCTGCACGCCACATGTGTGTGCCGTTCATTCCCCAGCATACATCCACTGATGATCCGATAAGTGTCATCGCAAAACTTGTCGTCTGGTTAGCAGGATTTGTAAGGTTTGCAGTTATTCCGGGTGCAACACCCAGGGCTTCTGTGTACAGATAAGCTTTCAACACTGTACCGCATGAAGGAACAGCAGTTACATTAAGCGGAGCCGGTTGCGCAACACCGATCGGAACGAAACGTTGACCCAGACGAACAGAGCTGAGACTGTAATTCAATCCGCAGGCAGTATTGCTGTACGTCATCGCCAACATGTTGTTGCCGTTTGCCGGAGCAGGATCCGAAGGGCCGCGTTGATTGTTGTTTGTATTGCTCACATAGCCCGGCGTTCCGATTTGTTGCGCCGTTAGCATTGCGAAGCTCAATACAAGAGTGAGTGAGGTAAATAATTTTCTCATGTCAGTGGTTTTGGGAAATGTGATTTGCCAAAGAAAAGTTGAGGATAAAAAACGACATCGCAAAATATTCTTAGACAAATCACGACTTTGTGTCGTCAAAGAAGTGCAACAAAAAACCCGGGATCATTGCTGATTCCGGGCGAAGAAGGTTTCAAGATTTGAATTACGCGTGCACAAGGCTGATTAATGACTCAAAAAGCCACTTTCCGTCCTTATTTGACAGTTCTGCATCTGCAGCGCGTTCGGGATGCGGCATCATTCCGAAAACATTACGGCCTGCATTACAGATACCGGCAATATTCTCCAAAGCGCCGTTCGGATTGGCTTCCGGCGTGATATTTCCATTCTCATCGCAATAGCGGAAGAGAATCTGATCATTTGCGTTGAGTTCCTTCATAGTCGCTTCATTCGCATAGAATCTGCCTTCGCCATGAGCAATAGGAATTTTCAATGCGCGATCCATTGGAACCTTTGAAGTGATGAGCGTATTGTTGGTTTGCGCTTTGATGTTCACGTTTTTGCAAATGAACTTACGACTTTCGTTGTGAAGCAAGGCGCCGGGCAGCAAATGGGATTCACACAAAACCTGAAATCCGTTACATACGCCGAAAACGTATCCGCCTTTACCGGCAAAGTCGATCACTTCATTCATGATCGGAGAAAAACGGGCAATTGCACCGGAACGCAGGTAATCTCCATAGGAGAATCCGCCAGGAAGCACAACGCAATCTACATTTTTGAGATCGTGATCTTTGTGCCACAGTTCTACCACTTCCTGTCCCATGATCTTATTAAGAACATAAATCATGTCCTGATCGCAATTGGAGCCGGGAAAAATTACAACGCCGAATTTCATTGAGAAAATATTAGGTTGCAAATATACGGAATTGAAAAAACGGAATTGGCGAAAATGCTGATTGAGGATAAACTGTTAACAACTCCTCCAATGCTATGGCATACTTTCCAGCCAATAAGAAACGCCTAT
>JBJOKQ010000138.1:0-8731 GCA_046046005.1 Bacteroidota bacterium
AAACGTAAACTTCGGTGCATGGAACGTCAGAGTGAAATCGGCTTTAACAATGCAATCTGTTGACTGAGTATCATTAAAATCCGCATACAATCCTGAAGGAATATCAATAGCCACAACTGTTGCATCGCTATTGTTGAGTGTAGCAATAGCATCAGCAAATTCACTTTCCGGCTTTCGGTTTAAACCTGATCCGAAAATCGCGTCAATTACAATCTCATTTTCTTTGGATTCAACTTCACTGCCTGAAGAGTAATTCAAAACTTCAGCGTTTTCGGTAGCACGCAGTAACTGTAATTGTACCGCATTCTCCGCTGAAGGCGCAGCATCTCCAACGAGCACTGCAACCACTTTGCGTTTGTGTTGAAGGAGCAATCTTGCAATACACAATCCATCTCCGCCATTATTGCCGTTGCCACAAAATATTCTGAACGTTTGATTGCTGTTATATCGATTGAGCAACCATTGCGTGCACAAAGCAGAAGCCCGCTCCATCAGTTGAACTGAAGAAACGGGCTCGTTGTTAATTGTATAACGATCGGCCTCTCTGATCTGTTCTGCAGAAAGGACTTTCATTATTACGAAGCTGCTATTACGATAATAATCACGATCAGAATCAGAGCGCCTTGAATGCTCAACCCAACGATTGAACACGTACGACCTGTTTTAATCTTCTTAATCGATGCTTCAGAATATTTGCCCGGATTTTCGCGGATCTCACGAACTACACTTGCGCTGATGGCAAGGTTGACGATGTTCAGAATAAGTCCAACGATTCCTACGAGAAACGTCAGGATTATTCCTACTAAACCAAGCGTATTGATAGTTGATGCTTTCGGATGATCGATCTGCATTCCCATAGTGCCGCCCATATGTTGCTGATAACCGCCCGGAGCTTGCTGATAAGGATTACCATAGTTCGGTGGCGGTGGTGGCAGATTCGGATTTTGATTTTCCATTTTTAAAAAATTTGAAGGGTTAGTGTTGATGTTGAATAAACTGTTTAATGAAGAATGCAACCATCACAACACTAGCCGTTGTGATGTAGGAATACTGAAGCAAACGCGCACCGTTGACCAGTTTGAATCGCAGATGAACAATCAGCATTACGATTGTAAACATCAGCGGAAGTAAACCCGGATACAGCATTATGCTCTCAACAACATTGCCTTTGAAAATTTCAAGCAATGAACGTTGCATACCGCAACCGGGACAATCCAATCCGAAAAAATATTTATTCGGACAGGTAAAAAGGTGCTGTTCTATCCAGTCGAACCAGTTCATTCTCTAGAATGCATCCCAGAATGCCGCGCTGTACATTGATCCCATGAAAGCGAAAAGGAAGATCACATAAATCATGTACAATCCTGAAAGGATTATTCCGATGATGCCGCAAATCTTTCCTGCTTTTGTATTGTTATAGGATGAAGTTGTGAAACCGGCAGGATTCTGCTGATACTCTTTCAATGATTTTCCGGCCATTATCAAAGCAGCTATTCCGCAGCCAAGACCGATGATACCATAACACCAGCATGTAACTATAGAAACAATACCTAAAACCAGAATTGCAGTAGCGTTCGGAACATCGCGCTGCATACCCATCGGGTTCTGCTGGTAAGGATTTTGTCCGTACGGATTCTGTTGTTGTCCATAAGGATTCTGCTGGTTGTACGGATTCTGTCCGTAAGGATTTCCCGGATTACCACCTCCTGGTGGAACGTTCGGCGGGAATGGAGGGTTATTTGACATTTTTCTGAAATTAAATTGAACGCTAAAAATAGGAAAATGATTGAAAGCAGGATCAGATTTTGCAAGGAATCGGAAGGTATATTTGTAAATGCTTCGCACCCGGATTGCTCCAACACCAAGTGGTTATTTGCATTTGGGAAATGCATTCTCCTTTTTGCTGACATCATTGATAGCGCGAAAAGAGAATGGCAGCATCCTGCTTCGCATAGATGACATTGATTCGGAGCGCACAAAATCTGAGTACTTGCAGGATATTTTTGAGTCGCTGGAATGGTTGGGAATTGAATGGCAGGAAGGTCCTTCCGGTCCTGACGATTTTGAAGAAAACTGGTCGCAACACCGAAGGCTGGATCTATACAATTCAATTTTGACACAACTGCGGGCGCAGCAATTGCTTTTCGCATGCAATTGCTCAAGAAAGAAACTTGAAAGGTTCAAAACACATGCCTATCCCGGTATTTGCGAATCGCTGAGCCTTCCCATGGACGCAACGGATACGGCGTGGCGGCTGAAAGTGAATTCGGAGGATCGCCTCACTTTTCAAGATCGAATTCTCGGTGAAGTAACATTTCCATTGGGACAAGAGACAGGAAGTTTCATTGTGCGAAAAAAAGATGCACTACCCGCCTATCAGTTGGTTTCGTTGGCAGATGACACACATTTCAGAATTAATTGTGTTGTGCGCGGCGAAGATTTGATTCCGTCAACTGCAATGCAACTGTTCATGGCAGACAAATTGAATCTTACAGGATTCAGACAAGCACAATTTTATCACCACAAGTTGCAACGCGATGAAGCGGGACAAAAGCTTTCCAAATCTGCAGGTGCTGTGTCTTTGCAATATATGCGCAAAAGAGGATTTCATGCCGAAGAGGTTTACACGCTGTTTGCTGAGCAATTCCTGAATCATTCCAATGAGCGTGTAACAACATACGGAGAATTGGAAGCGATATTCAGGAGTACGTGATCAAGGTATGATGAAACAATACTTCAAATGATACAATGATGCAATTGGCTTTGTGTAATATGTCAATTGACTCATTTGAACATTAACTCATTTGAGCAATTGAACATTGCAAGTATCTTTGCCGAATGCATTGCTTCTATGAACCGAATCTGACCGGAGAATCTGTCCTTCTTTCCGAAGAAGAATCCAAACACGCTGTGCGTGTGCTACGGTTATCTACAGGAGATAAAGTTGAACTTCTGGATGGCAAAGGAACACGTGCTGTGGCGGAAGTAAGTGATGATCATCCGAAACGTTGTGTACTCAGAATCGTTTCGCGCAACAATGAAACTACGGGAAGAAATTTTCATTTGCATATTGCAATAGCGCCTACAAAAAACATTGACCGAATCGAATGGTTTGTAGAAAAGGCCACCGAAATCGGCGTTGATGAAATCACATTTCTGAATTGCGAGCATTCCGAACGCGACACAATCAAGACAGACAGGATTGAGAAGGTTGCGATCTCAGCAATGAAACAATCTCAGCAAAGTCATTTGCCGAAAATCAATGAGCTGACATCCTTCCATAAATTTATTTCAGACTGCGAATCAGAGATCAGACTTATTGCACACTGTGAAGATTCAGAGCGAAAAGATCTGCGTGATTACAGTTTCGGTAATAAATCTGCTGTGATCCTTATCGGACCTGAAGGTGATTTTTCGCAAGAGGAAATTCAAGCTGCGATTGAAGCGAAATTTGCTCCGGTAGTTATGGGTTCTACAAGACTCAGAACGGAAACTGCTGCACTTTATGCAGTCAATACAGTTCATGTAAAGGCATAAAAAAAGCGGAACATTTCTGCCCCGCTTCACAAATATTCATTTGAGAATTATTGGCGAATAACAGGACGATTTATCATCACTCCGTCTGCATTCACTTCGAGAATATACATTCCTGCCGCAACTTCAGGATTGAGTTCCATGCGGTTCACATCCTGTACTGTTGAGGTATAAACTGCACGTCCGTTTAAGTCGCGCAGCACAACAGTTACGTTAGCGTGATTCATCGCGAATACCAGATTAATAATATTGTCTGACGGATTCGGATACAGTCCAATCATGCTTCCATTACCTGATGTAATACCTGTTCCGATTACAGTGATGCATGCTGAAGTATCGCTGCAACTGTTGGCGGTTACAATAACAGCATAGTTGCCGTCAATCAATGGGAAATATGATTGCGCGTTTTCTCCCGGGATCGCAGCAAATGCGCTGTCGCAATACACCCATTGATAAGTTGCTCCGGATTGATTCGAAGTTAGCGTTACTCCGCTCATACTGATACTCAGATCAAGAGTATCAATTGTAAGGTTGGTCGTGATAACACTGTCACATCCCAATGAGTTCGGAATCGTGTCCACATACACTCCTGAATTTGTATAAACATTTCCTGATGGTGATGTGTACTGATCGCATGCAGACACAGTGACATTCGCAGTTGTGGCATTATTAACTGTTAGGTTTATTGTGATCAGACTGTCGCAACCTGCTGAGTTCACAAGTGTATCGGTGTATGTACCGGATGTTGTAAAGGTGTTCCCGGCCGGAGATGAATACGAACCGCAAACCACAGGAGAAAGTGATGAAGTCGATGTCTGAAGCACATTAACCACGACGGTATCTATAGCGGTACAACCGAGAGCATCCGTAACAGTAAGGACGTAAGAAGTTGTTGTTGCAGCAGACGATACCGGATTGGATGCTGTGCTGCTGTTCAACGTTCCTGAAGGACTCCATGAATAAGTAAGCACACCTGTTCCGCCTGAACCTGACGGTGTACCGCCGATGGTGATAGAGTTTCCGTTGCAAATAGTGTTATCTGTTCCTGCTGCTGCGGCCGGTTGTACAATTGTTCCGTAAATGATAAAAGGCAATCCTTGTGCAGGTGTATTTGTGCCGCCGTCTACGAGATTATTCCATGTGCTTCCGATTCGCTGACGACCGTTACCGGTAATAGCAGTATTCAACGGAACACGCGGTTGAGCCCATGGACCTGAACCTAAACTTCCTGAGCTTGACCAATCGAGCCAGAAAGTACCTGCTTGAAGAGTCAATCCTGGGGTAGCACACACGTTGCGCATGATCGGACGTTGAGAATTCCCTGTTGTTGTTTCCGTGATACGATAAACACCTGACCACGCCGTGCGCGTCATTCTGTTTGTTGTTGTATCTCCGAAAACAATCGAAGATCCCGGTGCATCAGGAATGCTATCCCATATACGGAAGTTTACTCCGGTAAAAGTTGAAGTAGTAGTTGAACCTGTTTGATAACCGAAGAAAACAATGGAATCAATTTGCCACAGGCAGTTCGTATTTACAAAATCATCCGCAACACGATTGAAAGAAACGGCCCGATGTCCGAAACCAATTGTTCCCATCCCGAAAGTTGTAGTGTACAACACGCTTTCGTCTGCACCGCCTGCACCTGTTCCGAAGCTGTTAGCAATCGGACCGTTATCATAAAGAATCTGACTGTTTGCTGCACCACCGAATAAAATGGCCAATGCAGTCAGAGAAATAGTGTAAAGTTTTTTCATGTGTGGATATTTAGAATCGCACAAAGGTAACGGAATAACGCTCCAATGGATGTGACAACTATCATACAGCTAAACGCAACTCAACATCAGTATTGAAACAGTTCCGATTGTTCAGTCAAGCGGCACATCCTGGCCATCAATTTCTGCGGGCAGTACTTCCGGCGGAGGGGGAAACACATGCTGTTTGATTTCCAGATGATGGACATCATAACGATGTTCAGTAGCGCCTGACATTCTACTGTTCCATCTCAATCGATCAGGATACAACAACAACAAATCTTCTTCGGTCAAATCAGGTTTTCGTTCCCCACCTCCATTCGCATGTCGTTCTTCGAAATAGCGAATTGCACTTTGACGCAATTCCTTCTGAACTGAGAAATGAATCGAGAATAATTTCAGAGCCTGCTCCCATGTTGTTTGCGGAGCAAATTCAATTTCAAAAAGTGCAAGATCCATAGAATAGAACGGGCCGACTTTATCGAAGATTTCCAATCTGTTCACGAACTCATTGTAAGCAGCGAGATACACAGCAGAATCTGGACTATCCAACTGTCGCGGACTTTCATCCCAAGCTTGTCCTTCCTGCATCAATCGAACAATAGTGTTGTATTGTCCCTTACGCTGAGGAAAATCGATAGAATCCTTCGGATTAAAGGCATTTCCATAAAAGAGTTTCACCCAGTTTTTGAAATCCGAATCGCTGAGAATCTTATTCCCAAATTGCAAACCCGAATCGTTGTGTTGCAAAATCAGATACTGATTCTGAAAAAGTCCGTTTATGTAATTCGTAGGTCGAAAGCGATGCAATCCATGAAACGGAACAGTGACATATTCTCCGGAAGCCTTCCCGACCAAACGCAGGTCTTTGCCTTTGCAAAGTGTGTCAATAATTGAATCCACGACAGCAATCGGCAAGCTTATATCAGCTTCAATATTCACAACGGATGCCGATTCCAGTTTCAATGTATCAAACCAAACTTTGGGTTTCAAAAGTGCGTTTACAGAATCAAACTCCGCGCTGATACGAATAGCAGCAGCAGCAGTGTCCATTGCAATTCCGTATTCGATTTCAGGAACCATCAAACTGAGTCTGTTGACAGGTAATTCATTCCTGACTTCAACCTGTTCGTTGCATGCGAACAAAAACACAGAACAAATCAATCCCGTAACGAGGATATTTCTCATGCCTAAAGATAATCTTATGCGCATTAACTTCATTTAACGGCAATAACAATCTTCAGCGTTATGCGTTTCATAGATTCGCTGTACCATGATGAAAAGAAAAGTCAAAATTCTGTCCGTACCGTTACTGGCACTGAGCATCGTAACGGTATTATTGGTGTTCAACACAGCGTTGAGCTCTGCATTTCACAAGGGAAAAACACCGGAAGTCCGACCTTTCAAAGACGGAGATCTTATATTCCAGACTTCGCACAGCGGACAATCACTCGCGGTGCAATATGCAACACATTCGAAATACACACACTGCGGTTTGCTGTTCAACGACAATGGAACGTGGATGGTGTATGAAGCCGTTGGTCCGGTCAGGAAATATCCGTTCAAAGACTGGATTACTATGGGCGACAGTAACTACTACGTAGTACGGCGACTGAAAAACGCGGATTCGGTGATGACACCAACTGTTGTGAAGAATATGCGTGCCGCTTGCAATAAGCGTATGGGCATTGCCTACGATCCGTATTTCGGGTGGAACGACAGTTTGATTTACTGTTCAGAGTTGGTCTGGAAAGCATACAGCGAAAGCACAGGATTGGAAGTCGGACACACACGCCCGATGAAAGAATTTGATCTGACACATCCGGTTGTAAAAAAGATCATGAAGGAACGATACGGAGACAAGATTCCGTACGAAGAACCTATGATTTCACCTGGAGATATTCACGATTCGGAGTTGCTGACCACGGTGAGTGAAGGTGTGAAGTGATGTATACCACTATCTGATCGGCAGAGCGTGCGCTATTTTGAAGACCACCGAGAATAAAGTGGTGAGATGAGCTAAGAAAAAACCACGGAGACACGAAGGAAATAATTAACGATGTAATGTTTCATTGCCGGACTTTGCAAAATGAACTCTCACTAGACTTGCGTTTGAGTCCCGTTCTACTCCGTGTCTCCGTGGTTATCATTCTTTGTCTAATGTGGTGAATTTTTCTCCTTGAACTCCGTGTGTCCGTGGTAATTATCTATATCTTTGCGGTATAACAATTCGCCTGCGTTGTATGCAGGCTTAAAACTTTAAATGATAAAAATTACTCTTCCTGACGGTGCTGTTCGTGAATACGAAAAAGGCACGTCCGCGTTACAGATTGCTCAATCAATCAGTGAAGGACTCGCGAGAAACGTCCTCTCCGCAAAAATTAACGGTGAAGTTTGGGATGCAACGCGTCCGATCAACTCAGATGCGTCATTACAACTTCTGACATGGAATGATGCAGATGGTAAAGACACCATGTGGCATTCTTCTGCTCACTTAATGGCTGAAGCTCTTGAAGCGCTTTACCCTGGAGTGAAATTCGGAATCGGTCCTCCGATCGAAAACGGATTCTACTATGATGTAGATCTGGGCGGACACACATTGTCGCCTGACGATCTTCCGAAAGTGGAGAAGAAAATGCTGGAACTTGCGCAGCAGAAAAACGTCTACAACCGCAAGGAAGTTTCCAAGAAAGACGCTATCGCCTACTTTACTGAGAAAGGCGACGAATATAAACTCGACCTGCTTCAGGATCTTGAAGACGGAAGTATTACGTTCTATGAACAAGGCAAATTCACTGACCTTTGTCGCGGGCCGCACATTCCGAATACCGGATTTATCAAAGCAGTAAAGCTTCTGAATATTGCCGGTGCTTATTGGCGTGGCGATGAGACGAAGAAGCAGTTGACCCGTATTTACGGAATCACTTTTCCGAAGCAGAAAGAGCTTGACGAATATCTCGTGATGCTTGAAGAAGCCAAGAAACGTGATCACCGCAAACTTGGTCGTGAATTGGATTTGTTCACATTCTCCGATAAAGTGGGAATGGGTCTTCCTTTGTGGTTACCTGCCGGCGCTGCACTTCGTGAACGTTTGCAGAACTTCCTGCAGAAAGCTCAGGTGAAAGCCGGTTACTTGCCTGTTGTAACGCCACACATCGGAAACAAACAACTTTACATCACTTCAGGTCACTACGAGAAATACGGAAAAGATTCGTTCCAGCCGATTCGTACACCGCAGGAAGGAGAAGAATTCTTCCTGAAGCCGATGAACTGTCCCCATCACTGCGAAATTTATAAATCACGTCCGCGTTCATACAAAGATCTTCCGATCCGTTTTGCTGAATTCGGAACTGTGTATCGTTACGAACAGAGTGGCGAGCTTCATGGATTGACACGAGTACGTGGCTTTACACAAGATGACGCGCACTTGTTCTGTCGTCCTG
>JBJOKQ010000139.1:0-8712 GCA_046046005.1 Bacteroidota bacterium
CACTGTGCGACCTTTACCATCGGCAAAGCATGCGTCATCGTGGAATTTCACATCCTGACGTAACTTAAATGTATAAACCGTTCCCGTCTCATCAATTTCCCATGACTCTGCAATTCCTGCAGCTACTTCCAATGTGCGGGGATCAAACTTTACCAACCCCTCATAAATTTGAGTGGCAACGTGATTGGAGATCGCATCGGTAATCTGCGCAGGCGCCAATGTCTGCAACTTATCCGTTTCATTGTAATGAAGAGTTCCGCCATAAACCGGCTGGTAATCGCCTTTACCTTTTGCTGAGCGCTCATCACCTTGATTTCCGGGCCCGCACGACACCGCAAAAACGGCAAATGGAAGTATGAAGAGGAGTTTGTTCATATAAAGGGTTGAGAATTCGAATATTATATGAGTGTCAACACGACTGCTCAATAACCTGCAAGATTAGGCTTTTTATGGCAAAAGACCAACTTTTGCGCGTGCGCCAAAATCGCGCTGATTCATAATGCACTGCAAGTCAGCTAAATGCGAAAAATCCCCGCATTTTTCAGACGCTCCGCCTATTCTGGCAGGGTGTTTGTCGAAAAAAAACGCCATTTTATTTTGTTTTTGCCTGCTAACCTGTTAATATTGCCTCGCAAAATCGGAGGACCCCCTGCACAGAAAGCCTGACGATGAAAAAGAACCTCTTAGTTACAATACTCGCTGCGTTAGTTATTTCCATCACCGGATATGCTCAATCCATGATCCTTTTGGAAGGAACTTATCAAAGCAAGAACGTATATGTTCAGAACCCGTTTGCCAGTAACGGCGTTGGTTTCTGCGTATACGAAGTTCGCGTGAACGATCAGATTACTACGGATGAGATCGGTTCAAGTGCTTTCGAAATTGACCTTCGCAACTTCCAGTTGAAGCCGGGCGATCCTGTTACGATCAAGATTTTCCACAAGGATGATTGCAAGCCGAAAGTTCTGAATCCTGAAGTTCTTAAGCCGAAATCAACTTTCGTTACAACATCAATTACTGTTGACTGTAATGCAAATCTGTTGAAGTGGACAACCACAGGCGAACAAGGGAAACTTACTTACATCGTTGAGCAGTTCCGTTGGAACAAGTGGGTGAAGATCGGAGAAGTTGAAGGTCTGGGTACTGCAGGTCCGAATAACTATTCATTTGCAGTTGTACCGCATTCAGGTGAAAATCAATTCCGTGTTAAACAGGTTGATTTTTCCGGTCAGGCACGTACATCTCCGGTTGCGAAATGCACTTCTACAAAACCTGCAATTACATTCTATCCTGTAAAAGCGAAAGACAAGATCACTTTTGAAGGCGGAGAAACGATGTATGAAATTTTCGACCAGTTCGGCAACATCGTGAAGAAAGGATTCGGAAGTACAATTGACGTAACCGGTTTGGCAAAAGGCGGATACTTCCTGAACTACGACAATAAAACAGCGGAGTTCTTTAAACAGTAATTTCCTACACACCATAAACAGAATTATCCCGTCCTTCGCTGACGGGATTTTTTTTTGAAGCTATGATGAACAAGATCGAACATATCGGCATTGCAGTGAAAAGTCTGAAAGACTCTAACGAGCTTTTTACAAAACTTTTCGGGACTCCGCCTTATAAAACCGAAGGAGTGGAAAGCGAAGGTGTGATGACTTCATTTTTCATGAATGGTCCGAATAAGATTGAGTTGCTCGAAGCAACGAATCCCGAATCTCCAATCGCGAAGTTCATTGAGAAGAAAGGAGAAGGCATTCATCACATTGCATTTGACGTTACCGATATTGATGCGGAGATGAAGCGACTGAAGGACGAAGGCTTCCAATTATTGAACGAAATTCCCAAAAAGGGAGCGGATAACAAGCTCATCTGCTTTCTGCATCCGAAAGGAACCAACGGTGTTCTGATCGAACTGTGTCAGGAAATCAGATAAAAGAAAAAAGGTCGCCGTTCGGGGCGACCTTTTCAATTAAGTTGAAATCGTTTAGTGTTTTACTACGATGCGGCTTACAGATTTAGTTTCACCTGTAACTACTTCAACGAAGTAGATTCCGTTATTCCAGTTTGTAACATCAAAACGCTCAGTGTAATCTCCGGCAGGTTTGTTGCCGATGCTGCGTGTTGAAACAACATCACCAAGCGTATTGTAAACATTAATTACAACAACTGCTTCAGACGAAGTGGTATATGAAAGTGTCATTGCGTTTGAAGCCGGATTCGGGAACACAGTTGACATTCCTCCGCGAACACTGCCATTATTTGCAATGCTGGTGTAATTGTATTCCGCATCGAACATCGCAACTCCGTTTCCGATGCTATCGAACGCCAGCCATGCGTGTGCAGTCTGAACAGCAACAGGGTTGATTTCAACTCTTGGCCACGCACCGCGTAGATTAGTAGTTACATCATTATACTGCGTGCTGATGGTTGTCCATGTACTTGGTGTTGCGAGATTGACACCATTAACCAGATACGGCAGTTTACCGTTCGTTGAATCGTAATAAACCGCAAGGAAATTCTGGTTTGTAGGATCATAAGAAACATCCGGCTGCAGGTCGTTTTCTGAGCTGTTTACTACATCCAGTCGGTACCAGAAATTAGTAAAGTGAGAGCGTTTGTTGTAGAAACCAAGCAAGTCATAATCCGAACCGTTGCCTGTGTAATCACGCTGAACCAATATTACGGCTGTAACAGATCCGCTATCATTATCAGTTGTTCCGAATGAAGTAGCGATTTGCGGATTCGCACAAAGACCGATCATGGTTGTGGAAACGGAGTCAACATTTTCAGGAGTGATCCATGGTCCGTCAACTGTTGATTGGCTGCGTGAAGTGTAAATGTTACCTGTTCTTGCAATAGATGAAGGTCGGCGTTCCCATGCACCGAAGTAGCGACCGTTGGAACCACTTGCGCTGAGTCCGTATGAAATGGAAAGTTTACCGAAGTAGTATCCGGTAGTAGCAACCGCTTCATTTACGGTCCATGTTACACCACCGTCAACTGATCCGCGGAACACAATTGAATCCTGAGACGAAGTGTATCTCGAATAAAGCATTCCGACACTGTATGGACTTGCTCCAACGGCAGGATGCGTGTAATCAGTAGCCAAAGCAACGTCGTAAATTTTCTGGTTGCCGGCATTAAGATTGAAGTTGCTTCCAATAAATGCACCTGTACGACCATCATATCGATCAACAAACAGAACATAATTGCTTAAGGCAACATTGAAGTTAACTCCTGCAAGATATACTACGAGACTGTTGGTGTCAGTTCCCGCAACTATCAAATCAAACGCAGGGTAACGTACTCCCACCGGGAAGTATCCGTCAATTTGCTGCCATGTAATTCCATTGTCTTTAGAGCGAAGGATGGAAATACCTCCTTCATTTGATACAACATCCTCGCGATTTACAGCCGCAAAGAGCCATCCGTTGAACGCTACTGAAATACGTACACGCTGTTGATCGACAGTGTCATTTTTAATTACAACATCATTGGTGTACAATGGTTGCGGGAAAACCGGAGATGAGGCAGCATGTGCTTCATTCATTACAGCAGGAACCGGGACTGCCGGTGTTTCTGCGGGGCGAAGATTCTGAGTGTGCTGTGCGTTCATTGCCAGTCCAAGTAACACGGCACACGAGAGGAGTAGTGTTTTTTTCATTTTGATTTTCAGGGTTTGATTAATGGTACAAAGCTACGCACGCTCTGTTTCACATTTCATGATTTCCGTTACAATTTCACACAACAAAATGTTGGCAATAGTGATGTAAATCACATCAGGATCATATTGCTCAATGCATCGGAAAGGCTGCTTCCGGGAGTAAAATGCAGCGTTTCAATGCCACACGACGAAGCTCCGGCAATGTGTTGAGGAGAATCATCGATGAAAAGTGTTTCTTCCGGACTCAGATTATTCTCATGCAGCACAAAACGGAATATTTCTTCATCGGGCTTGCGCATGCCTATTTCACATGAATAATAACAGCGTTCCATCCACGGAGAAAAATCTTTGCTTCCATGCACACGCCCCAATTCTGCGCTGAAACAATCTACATGAATTCGATTTGTGTTTGAAAGCAGAAATGTTCTGTATCGCGATTTCAAGTACTTGAGCAATTCAATTTTTTCTGCAGGAACATCAAGCAACATTGCGTTCCACGCCGTGTCAATTTGCGTGTCTGTTACATCATTGTTGATATGCTTTCTCATTTCATTGCGAAAGTCAGCGTTAGTCAACAAACCTTTATCAAATAAATCGAAAGTTCCGCTTTGTTGAGCGAATGAATACAATGCGTCAAAATTCTTTAACCCAAGTTGGGTAAATGCGGTGCGCGTGCGTGCGGGATCAAGGTTGATGATTACACCTCCGAGATCAAAAATGATATTCTTAATGCGGTTCATGGAATTCAAATTTACCGGTAAATCCGTCAACGGAAGAAAAACGTATATTTAACCGTGGCTACCGCAAAACCGATATTTACATGGACCGGCATACTTCTTCTCGCGGCAGGAGTAGTGGTGTTTATTGTTTTCGGACAACCATTGATTGCATCAGCCGTTTGCATGGCTGCTTACCTGGCGGTGATGAAGGATTTTTCCAAATTCACATCTCCGTTACAATCTGTAACAGAAACGCTAGCCGCAGCAGGAGTAGGACTGTTTCTTGATTATCCCTTCGAAGGAATTCCGTTTTACACCATCATGATGCTGACAATGCTGTTCGCGAATTTCGGACGCATCATGTTTTTCAAATTTTTCGCTTACACAGGCAAAACCTGGATGGAACCATTGTTTGTGCTGATTGCCTTGAGCGCCCATCTCGCCGGTAATTTATCCGGACACAGTAATTGGGCAACATGGACGTTGCCTCTTCCGGGATTTATGTTTGCATTTCTGATCACTTGGGGTATTCTGAAAGATAAAAAGCAACTGAGCGTTCATACTTTGAAAGGATACAAAGTTGCTATTGGTGCTTATGCTCCGCCTTTTACACTTCCTGATCAGGATGGAAATAATGTGAGCCTTTCTGATTTCGTTGGAAACAGACACTTGTTGTTAATCTTTGTCAGAGGCGATTGGTGTCCGGGTTGTCACATGATGTTGCGCACGTACCAAAAGGAAAAGGAAAAATTTGCATCGAAGAATATTTATGTGATGTCTATCGGTCCTGATCCTGTTGGAGTGAATCGTGAAATGGTGGAACGTCTCGGACTTGATTTCAGTGTGCTTGCCGACGAAAAGCAGAAAACTGCAATGACTTATGGTGTTCAATTGGACACATACGACAATCAGTTTGCAGAACAGTATGATGAAGGTATCCCGCTTCCGGCATCATTTCTCATTGATAAAAACGGTATTGTCCGTTACATTTCCCGACCGGATAAAGTCGGAGAATTCCTGAACCCATCATTGATATTCCCGATTGTAGAACAACTCGATTGATCCTATGATTCCATTGATTATCCTCGGAGTGTTGTTCGCAGTTTCAGCTGCATTTGCATATATATTTTATGTAAAAACGCAGCAGATGAAATCTGCAGGAAGCGGAACTGAAAAGGAAATCTCGAACTACCGCAGCATTATCGATCAGGCCAATGATGCTTTGATTGTAATTGATATTGTTGATGGAAGAATTCATCAAACAAATCCGTCTGCCGCTGAGATGTTGGGATATTCTCAAGAGGAAATTCTCAAGAAGAAACTCTTCGATCTTCATCCCAAAGAAATGCTTGAAAAGAGTTCAAGCATTGTGGCTGATGTATGGGAGAAGAAAGGTCTCATCTACAAAGACATTCCGTTCGTAAAGAAAAACGGAGAGTTGCTGCCGGTGGAATGTTCTGCTAAAGTTGCGCCTTTCGCAGGGCGACCAGCAATTGTGATTTACGCACGTGATATCACGGAACGATTGAAGCTCGAACGCGAAATCGAATTACAGTCGACGATAATCGAACAGAAGAACAAAGACATTACCGACAGTATCACGTATGCACGTCGAATTCAGGAAGCTATTTTGCCTTCGGAAGATGATATGCAACGTGTGTTGGACGACTTTTTCGTTTTCTATCGTCCGAAAGACATTGTGAGCGGAGATTTGTATTGGGCAAACACAGTGACAACAACTCCGAAAGAAGGGAAGGGAATCAAACTTTCTTTAGTGGCCGCGGTAGATTGCACAGGCCATGGAGTTCCGGGTGCATTCATGAGTATTGTCGGGCACACTATTCTCGAGCAAACCTTAACGGAGAAATCAGTGAACAATCCCGGCGAAGCACTCGACTATCTGAGCAAAGGCGTAATTCGAACTCTGAAGCAAAAGGCGGGCGATGATTTTACTATTAAAGACGGGATGGACATTGCGCTTTGCGCACTGAATAACGACACTCGTGAACTCAACTTCGCCGGTGCTAATAATCCAATGTACGTTGTGCGTAACGGAGAACTGTTACAGTTCAGTGGCGACAAACAGCCGATTGGTGCTTACGTGAAAGAGATCCGTCCGTTCACCAATCACAAAGTGCAGTTGGAAAAAGGTGATTGCGTGTACATTTTCACCGACGGCTTGGCTGATCAGTTCGGCGGACCGAAAGGAAAGAAGTACAAATACAAACAGTTGAAAGAATTGCTTGTTGCAAATTACGCGAAGCCGATGAGTGAACAGCGTCAGTTGATAATTGACTCCGTTGACGCCTGGATTAATTATCCTTCAGAACTGATCATGCAGGCTTACGAGCAGACAGACGATATGCTTGTGATCGGATTCAGAGTGCAATGATTCGATGTTGCAAATAATTCAATTTGCAAATTGTATGATTTGAGAATTGACTCATTCCCTTCAACTACACTTTTCTCTTCAGCGTCAACACGGTGATTTCAGGCCATATGCCCACACGTCCGGGAAATGCGAGAAATCCGAATCCGCGGTTTACATAGAGAAAACGTTTGCCGATGTTGTATAGTCCGGCCCAGCGCGAATAGCGGAATTGAACAGGGCTGAATTTGATTCCCGGTATCTCCACACCGAATTGCGCGCCGTGTGTATGCCCTGAAAGCGTGAGGTGAATATCCGTTTTGTGTTTGCTCACCATTACATCATAATGCGACGGATCATGAGAGAGCAAAATTTTGAATGCATCATCCGGAACACCTTGTAAAGCTTTTTCCAGATCGCCTTTTTGTTTGAATCCGCCCGCGCCCCAATTCTCTACACCGATGAGATAGATTTTCTCTCCATTCCGCTCAATGGCAACATTGCGATCCAACATCAGATCAAAACCGATTTCAGCATGCGTTGCGAAAAGGTCTTTCATGTTCTGAGCTTTATCCGCAACGGAATCCCACTGTATATAATCACCGTAATCGTGATTTCCCAGAATGGAATATTGTCCGTGCTTAGAACGCAATCGTTTGAATTCTTCTTTCCACGGAGCCATTTCCTCTGCAGCATTGTTCACCATATCGCCGGTGAAAACGAAGATGTCTGAATTCTGTTGTTGCGCCAATTCAATTCCTGCAATTACTTCTTCGCGATGCGTTTCAGGATCGAAGCTGCCGATATGAATGTCACTGATTTGTGTGATTGTAAATCCGTCAAACGCATGTGGCAGATCATCGTAGTAAATTGTTTCGCGACGCACACGGTAACGGAATCTTCCGGATACAATACCATGTGCAATTCCTGCAAACGGAATCAAAGCAATAAATCCTGCAGCGCGACTCAGAAACTGACGTCGAGAAATTCCAACACTCATTCCGCCTGTATCTGAAATGCTATTATATCCAACGGCGTAAATTGCACGCAGGCCACGACCTACATCTTCTGCTCCGAGAATTAGAGTGATAACCAATTTCGGCACGAAGAACAGCACCCAGATGCCCATGAATGTCATGAAAGCACGCGGCATTCCTTTAGAGGTATCGCTCATCAACATGAGCGCTGTACACCACGCAAAAAGTCCTGTATTCACAATCCAATACGCCCAATGAATGTATTTCCGTGTGCGTTGCTCCAGACCTATCGTCATGGTTCGTACAGCGGAGAACACGTACAAATCAATCAGAAACAGGATCCCGAAGAAGATTAATATTCCAGTTATTGTGGGGCCGGTGCGCATTGAACGTCAAAGTTACTATCGGGAGTCGTTTGAACGCTCCCAATTATTTTAAATTCTACTAATTCGGCGGAATCCCTATTTTTGCCGTCCATAATCGGAAGTAATTCTGATTCGGGCCTGTAGCTCAGTGGTTAGAGCAGCGGACTCATAATCCGTTGGTCGTGGGTTCAAGTCCCTCCGGGCCCACTCAGTAAGTCGCTTCATTCGGAGCGACTTTTCAGTGCTGTCAGGACTTAAGTCCTGACAGCACTTTTACTCCCAACGATCTTTCGCCCATTTCTGCTGCTCTTCCGGTGATAAAAAAGTCCAAGCGACAATGCGGGAAGTTTTGCTTCCTTGCGACATGGGAATCGTTTTCACGATAGTGGCTTTTCGATGTTCGAGCTCTTCATAAATGTCGCGAAGGTGCTCTTTCTTCGATACAATTGTAGTGTACCAGAAACAGGAATCGCGGAAGTAGGAACTCTGAATAATCATAAAACGGATAAAACGTTCTTCGCCGCCTTTACACCACAACTCGTTGAATTGTCCGCCGAAATTCAGATTGCTTTCACTGCGCTTGCCTCCCGACAGATTACGGTTCTTGCGAATGTTT
>JBJOKQ010000140.1:0-8703 GCA_046046005.1 Bacteroidota bacterium
CAGCAGTTTCTCTGTGCCTCCAAGCGTGTCAACAAAATATTCAACTGACTGATTCTGCAATCCGTTGTTTCGCGAATAGAAGTAACGCGAACCTCTGCGGTACGGAGCGCTGCGCTTCTCAAAGTTCCACACTGCGCTCAATCTTTCTTTGATCTTATCGCGGAAAGGAATCTTTGCCAGATAATCGAAAGTGAATTTATTCTGCACATCCACCCAGGCTTTGGTAGAATCGGAATTATCGTCTTCCAGCCAGCGATACGGATCGGGAACTTTAACTCCGAAATAAGTATCTACCGTATCAACTTTACGTGTTACCGGATATTTCATTTTTTCGCTTGAGCCGGATTCACTTGTACATTGTGTAAATGACAGGGCAACCAATCCGGATAATGCTAAGTAGCGTTTCATATTTTCAGTTTAGGGTGAATCAAATTTAAGGGATTCCGCCTTGCTTTAAACATGCGTGTGATGAGCGGATTCCGACTGGTTTTTGCGGTATTCTGATCGTTTATCGGCGCCGGTATCCGCATTTATCCCGTTTTAGTGACGCTTAACTTTCTATTTTTGTAAGACTTCAATTTACGTATATGGAAAGTGCAAAAAAGGAAAGAACACAACCGAAAACACAGAAAGTATTCCGCCTGTACAACGGTGAATGGGATGAAGTGGAAGAGAATGAAACTCCTGATGTGAGTGCTTACAAACTTACTTACGATCGCGAGTTTACTCGTGACGGTGAATTGGTTTTCGAAATTGAGTATGATCCTTCCGGCGAAGAAGTTCAAAAGCAATTGAACACGTACAACGAACAAGGAAAGATTGTGCGTCATGAATTGTATAACGAAGGCAATCTGGCAGAGACTATCGATTTTACTTACGACGATAAAGGTCGTGTTGCTACAGAGTATCGTGAATTTGAGGAAGGTTATCCGTTGCGCACTATTTATACATACGATGACAAAGATCGTATTGTGGAAAAGAGAGTGGAAGATACTGACGAAGAATTGGAGCGTAGGGAAACATTTGAATATCATCCGGATTACAGCGACAAAGTTACCCACAAAGTGATTTACGACGAAGAGGATGAAACGTCTCAAGAGGAAATCAGCGAGTTTGAGGAGCGCAATGGTGAAGTGAAGACTAAGTCATTGCTGTCGATAGATCATGCCATGAACATCACTCGTAAAACGGTTTTCTTTGATTCCAAGACAAGAGAAGACAATATTGCTTATGTTGTTTACAACGAAAAAGACAAGGCACTTGAGTTGTTCAGAATTGTACACGATGATAAGGGTAGGGAAGTGGAAGAAAGATCGGAGTCGGTGAACCCTTCTGAGAATTATGAAATATTTTATACTTACGACGACAACGACAGAGTGATTCTGCAGGAACACCGTCAAGGCGATCGTATTCTCAGTAAGCACAATCGTCGTTTCAATGATCGCGACCTGCCTTCGTTCCATGCATTCCGTTCACACAGCAGAGGAATGTATGTGGATTATTTCGAGTATTCGTATTTTGATTGATACGATTGCTGTTGTCGCACATTAATCATAGCAGTCGTAAATTATTTGTCCTGTCTTCGTTGAAGAAAAGATCAGCGACTGTGCTGATATGTTTTTTGTGCCTTTTCAATTTGAGTCGCGCTCAAAAAACAGGAGTAGATTCTGTAAACGCGCCGTGCATTGCAATTACAACTATCCCTGTTCGTTTAACGTTTCGCGATATCAATCTCGGCGTAGCGTTTCGCGTAAGAGAATCTCAGTCTTTTGAGGTGCGTTTGGGATGGGTGCATGCTAATAAGTTTTTGCACCGTAATCTTTACGAGCCGGGATTCACTTCAACGGAAATGAATTACCACGGAGCTTCGGTTTACTTTCAATGGAATAAGTGGAGACTCAGTCGTTCAGGGAAGCCGTGTTACTTTGGAATTATTGTAGGATATCGTTATCTGTTTTACACGGATAAATCAATGTGGATGGGCGGCTTCGAAGACAGCAGCGATGCTGAAGAACTGTTGTTGTCGCAATGGCGTAATGATATTTTTATACTTGGCAGCCTTGGTTTGAAGACAAGTAAAAATTCAACTGCAGAAGTATCAGCAGGTGTACGTGTAAATTATACTCATACGAATGTAGTGGATACGCGATTTCATCCTGTTTTTGTTACCGCTCAGGAATATGAAGAATACAAAAGGAATTCGATTAACGGATTGCCGTATAGTGAAGGCTGGGGTATTCTTCCTGTAATTCGATTTACTTCCCGAATCGGTTGGTTCAGCTGGTAGTGTTATTCGAAAATCACATTGCCGATTCTGATTACAACACGTGTTCCGCAACCTTCACCGTTGCTGTCGGTCAGATCAATAATCTCCATTGAACTTACAGGTTTTCCTTCTTCACCTGCCTGTCCTGTCGGAAGGTTCATCTGCTTCAGTCTTTCACGCGTAATATCCAACGCTGCAGACTTGTGATCTTTTCGGATTCCTGCTTCGTATTCTGCAGCTTTCTTTCTTCCTACACCGTTGTCTTCAATCTCGCAGACAATACAGCGCTTGTCATCTGTTTCTCCTTCGATGATGAAACGAATGTAAAGTTCTCCGCCACCTTCCAACTTGTGTTTAAGTCCATGAATTAT
Source organism: Bacteroidota bacterium (assembly GCA_046046005.1). Lineage (GTDB taxonomy): Bacteria > Bacteroidota > Bacteroidia > Palsa-965 > Palsa-965. The sequence continues at coordinate 2,638 of JBJOKQ010000140.1, forward strand.
CGCATTCTCCACAAAGGGTTGAATCAACATAACCGGAATAAAAGTTGATTCATGATTAATGCGCTCATCAATCTCAATATGTGTCGTGAAGCGATTTCCTTGACTCATCGCTTCAAGCGCTGTGTAATTGTAAAGCAGCTCGGCTTCCTGCTCAATGGTAGTGTATGAGTTTCTTGAATTCTCCAGCGTCATGCGCATGAGCTTGCCGAACTTCGCAAGATACTTTCTCGCTTCTGCGGAATCATTCATGGCAATGTAACCGTTGATGGATTGCAGCGCATTGAAAATGAAATGCGGATTCATTTGCAGTCGCAAAGCTTTCTGCTCCAATTCCAGCAAGTTCTTCTCCAGTTTTACTTTATCCAATTGTTCTTTGGTTCTGCGCTGCGCACGTTTCAGCCTCCAGCGGAATATCAAAGTGAGTAACAGGAGAATTATAACAACAGCAGCAATGCGGATTGTCCACGTGGCGTAATAAGGCGGAGTGATTCGAAAAGTAAACTTCTGTATGTCGCTCCAATAACCGTCACTGTTTTTCCCCTGTACTTCAAATGTATATTCACCCGGTTGTAGATTCGAATATGTCGCAATACGTTCACTGTTCTCCGGCGTCCATTCTGTTTCAAAATCGGAAAGTCTCCAGCGATACCGTACACCATCCGGATTCTTCAAATCAATTCCTGAGAATTCAAATCGCAAATGATTTTCGGTGTATGGTAATTCAAGTTGATCCGGAACAGGAAACCACTTGTATCCCTCCGCCGCACTTCCATACGGTGTCGATTCAATAGGATCAAAGAACAATCGTATTCCCGTAATATGCACCTTCGGTGGTTCTTTGTTCACCTTGTCAAATTCAGGATGATAAACACTCGCGCCGTTAATTGTTCCGAACCAAACTCCTGAAGCCGTATCCAGACAAGCCGCATTCTGACTGGTTTCAATTCCGCGCAATCCTTCTCCTTTACCGTAATGTTTGATCGTGCTGATTGTACCGTCTGCTTTCAATGCAACTTTATCCAAACCGCGTTCGGTTCCCACCCAAATGTTATTTGATTTATCTGCAATCAAAGAGTAGACATTGTTGGACGCAATTCCGTCTTTGTTGGTGTAGTTCGTAAACTGTCCTCTTTTGTATCGCGATAATCCTCCGCCGGCTGTGCCGAACCAGATCGCATCATTCTTATCACACGTGACAGATCGAACGAAGTTCCCTGCAAGTCCTTCGGACTCATGAAATGCTTTTTTTACTCTTGTGCCTGCACTGTCATAATGCATCAGAAATGCTCCGTTGCCGCTTCCTACCCAGATGTTGCCTTTCGTATCCATGCACATCGAATAGATTCTGTCATTCGTAAGTCCGTCTTTCTTCCCGACTTTCATGAACGATTCATCTTTCGGATCGTAAATGGTAATGTATCCTCCTGCTGTTCCCATCCAGGTTCTGTTCATACTGTCAGTGAGAAAACAGTAGAAGTGATTGCTCGATAAACCGTCAGAGCGTGTGTAATGACGAAATGATCCGTCTTTGAACGAATAAGCGCCTTCTCCTGATGTGCCGAACCACATTCTGCCACTCGTGTCTTCTCCAATGCATTTCACTTTCGCGGATGTGAATCCCGCGCCTTCATAATAGTTCGTGTAATAGGTTCCGTCATATTCAGTCACGCCTCCGCGTGATGATGCAAACCACATGTGTCCGTTCCGATCGCAATGCACATCATACACCCATGCGCCCATGTCGCCGCTCTTCTCTGTAAAGTGAATGAATCTTTCTCCGTCCAAACGACACACACCACCACCGGAAGTGCCGAACCATAAATTGCCCCACGAATCAATGGTGATGCACATAACAACATTGCTGCACAATCCTTCACGCTCAGTGAAGTTCACAACCTCTTTACCTGCAATGCGCGTTACTCCGGAAGCAGTTCCGGCCCATAATCTTCCTGCACCATCTGTTGTAAGACAATGAACAGTGTTATTCGTTAACCCGTTGTCTTGTGTAAATCGTAACAACTTTCCGTCTTTCGCTAAACGGAACAATCCTCCGCCGTATGTTGCGATCCATAATTGCTTGTTACCGTCACGCGCTATGCCCCATGAATCAGTAAACACTAATCCTTCTTTCTTTCCGTAAAGTTTTGTGCCGCCTCCATTGAGGAAATGCACAACGCCCAATGGTGTTCCTGCCCAAATGCTGCCATCGGAATCTTTGAAAAGTGTGTTGATTCTTTTAGACGGCAAAACTTTTCCCTCACGATATAGCGAGAACTTACCATTCTCCATCACAAACAATCCCGTGTCTTCCGTGCCGATCCATGTTTTTCCATCGTCACCGCAAATCACAGAACGGATTTTGTGTCGCGAACCGGGCAACTTGATTTCTTCAAATCGTATGCCGTCAAACTTGCTCAAACCTTCATCTGTACCGATCCAGATATCTCCTCGCTTGTCAGTGGTAATGCACAGAACATAGTTGTTTACCAAGCCGTGGTCTTCGGTGTAATTAACGAATTGCGTTCCGTCGAACCGACTGATACCGCCGCCACGCGTTCCCATCCACAGATAACCGCGGGTATCTTCACAGATGGTGTACACCTGCGATTGAGCCAAACCATCAGCAACGGAATAATTGCGGAAATTGTACTGTTGAGCACTCAACAATAGTGTAGCAAAGAGTCCGAAAACAGAGAATAGACTGCGTAACATATCCGAAACGCCAAGTTATTCATAAAAACGCTCCATTTCTGAAGAAAAAATATTGCGTTCGCCTGAACTTTTTTTCTTGAGAGGTGTACCGGATAACAATGAACCCAATTACAGAATGCGTAAATTGATCACGATGAGGATTACGGCACTTTTGCTCTGGTTACTGTTTGTTCCTTCCTGGCTTTTCGCTCAGGCGAATCCGGTTGAGAACATTCAGGTGAACTCAAGCCAGTACAATGTATTTTACGATCCGCTGTTCGGATACAGTGAACAGGAGAATATCCGCAATTTTTCTTCACGTAATTATTGGATGAGTCAGGCGGAAGCGGCTCCGAAGAATGAAGCGGCGTGGTTTAATTACTATCGAGCTTCACGTTTTGTGGCAGAAGGATCTTTCGATATCGAAGGCGCACAAACAGAACTGAATTCCATTGATCAGCACATGCAGAAGTTCAATGCGGGAACATGGGAGCAATTGATCGTTGAATACTGGAACAGCGATCGCAATCCTTTGAAGTTTCCGCAATTGGAACAAGCGTACAAACTGCGACCTGAAGATCCAATAACGTTGCGCTTTATGATGGGAAAGGAGTTTCTCACCGGATCAATGTCACAATGCAGCGCATTCTATTCGAAATGGAAGAACGCAGGTGAAGCTCCGAAAACAACAGAGATATACGCGTTCAACGTACTTCAATCATTACCTGCTGATGCTGTGATATTCACCAATGGTGAACTGGACACTTATCCGTTGATCTGGCAGATTAAGCAGAACAATAGTTCTGTTAAAGTGATCAGTTTGTCGTTTTGCTCCCGACCGGAGAATCGTAAAGTACTGTTCTCCAACGCAGGTTTGATGTTGCCTGTGAATGATACAAACTCAATGGCCGATGCACTTTTCATACAACGTGTTGCATCAGCTAATCCGGGAAAGAAAATCTATGTAGCGGCTTCCTGCGGTGGAGCAATTCTTGAACCGATTCAGGACAGTCTTTACTGCACAGGATTGGCTTTTCGTTACAGCAGTACACCGCTTGAGCATATGAACTTCTTAAAGAACAATGTGGGAACGAAAATGAAATTGGATCAGGTGGGCAAAGGAGTGGGAGGAAAGAACCGATTTGATTTGTCGGCTGCTACCGATCTTGAAATGAATTATTACCTGCCATTGTTGCTTGCTGCTGATCAGTATGCGGGCGCAGGAAATGCAGAGAAAGCAAAAGAGTTGCGTGCAAAGGCAACGAAAATCCGCTTACGCGCCGGTTATGAAGATCCTTTGAGAAGCGAAGAATAGTGGGACTGTTTACGAGTTCATATAAAAGTTACTCGGATGAGGACCTGATGCAGCGATTGGCTCGGGGAGATAAACGTGCGTTCAACGAATTGTATGCGCGTTATTCATCGGCTTTGATGCGCTACTTCCATCGTATGTTGTGGCGCGATAAAGAAAAGGCCGAAGATTTCGTTCAGGATTTTTTTATTAAGTTGATTCGTCAACCGGAATCATTTGATTCGAAAAGAAAGTTCTCGACGTGGATGTACAGCGTTGCACACAACATGTGCAAGAATGAATACCGCAGAATGGAAATAAGAAAACCTGCAGAGTTCGAAAGTGTAGTTGGAATTCTTGCGGTGGAAACGGAAGATCACGCAGGAAGAAGAATCGATCGCAAAGCTTTTATGAATAGTTTGAGTTCGGAGCTGGAAAAAATGGATGAAGATCAGCGAACGGTTTTCATTCTGCGATTCGAAGAGAATCTTGCATTGAAAGAAATTGCGGAAGTGATGAACATTTCCGAAGGAACAGTGAAATCGCGATTGTTCTATACGCTGCGTAAACTGTCTGATAAACTCAGAGTTTATGCACCCGAAACAGCTGAAAGGAGCAAATAATGGAAAAGGAAATCAATCTGGATATGGAACGTTTGTTGCGCGCAAAATCGTGGTCGCAATTGAATGCTGAAGTGTTGCGTGAGGTGAAGCAGTTTATTGGGACTGAGCAGGAGTATGAATCCATGCGCATGCTGGTTCTGGAATTGCGTTCCTCGGTACAGTCGGATGATTCGATGTTGCCATCTGAAGATGTGCGCCGGAATCTTCTGGAGGCATTTGAAAATGAACAAAGAAAACGCCGCGCATTGTGGTGGAACGGCTTGTTGATTTCACTCAAGGATAAACTGCGCTTTGATATTCCTGCGGTACGATACGGTGTTTCCGGTGCCTTCGCATTGCTGCTGCTGTTTGTTGCTTTTCGTTTTTTTACAAGCGGTGAATCGCAATCTGATCTGATTGTGAAAAATGAACCAACGCCAATTGTGAATCCGTCACAGAACACTGATTCGTCGGAGAAAGAAATTCAGGTTGCTGTTAATACGGATTCGTCGCCGATAGAAAACAAATTACCGTTGATTCAGGAGGAAGAATTGCGAATACCGGTTACTCAAGAGCCGCAATCTAATAGTATTGCGGTTACAGTCGACAAATCACCAACGGTGGATACTACAGCTGCTGTCGCGAATGTGATGGTTGACAGTTCCAACATTGCAGCGTTAACCGTTTCTCCTGCAAATGCATTTCTGACTTCAGGAAGCGCAACAGCGTTAACTACAAACGCTACAGCAACAATGAATTATAATTGGTCTGCCGCGACTTACACAGACTTAGGTTCATCAAATGTTATTGGAACTGCAGTTTTTTCGGTTGGTCCTGAAAAGACAAGGCCGCTGGCAAGTGATGCGGGGCTGGTTCGCACTTATTATTCCTTACGCTGATTTAATTCAGGGTAATTTGCCGAAAACGTTCCAATAGCGTTCCGCTGTCATGTCAGACCAATGGATAAGTTCGTATCTGTATTGATACGTCTGGAATTGACAGAACAGAATCAGTAAAACTGTCAAGCCAATGAGATAGGGTTTGAGCTTTCCGGAATTAGTGATTAGTGTAACATACAGCAGTGCGAAAATCGGCAGATACTCAATTATTACACGTGTTCCGAAGCTTCCGCCGTAATACCACATCCACCAGCTGGAGAGAATATAAATCACGCCAAACAGAAAGAGGAAAGCTGTTGCGAATCGCTTGATGTCGTTTTTGTAGAAGGAGATCAATCCGAACAACGACAACAATGTCAATGGCAAATACACGAACAAACCTTTCTTGTAGCTGAACAGAAAGTTAATCATGTGCGGTTCTGTGAAATGAAATCCTTCATCGAGATAGGAGTTTACGTACCAATGTCCGGTTTGCAGTTTCCAGATCAGCAGCTGAATAAACACGGGCAGAATCAAAAGCAGAATTCCGATCATGACTCTGTAACCGCTTTTGAGATAATCGGTTTTCAGTCGCACAAGATTT
>JBJOKQ010000141.1:0-8676 GCA_046046005.1 Bacteroidota bacterium
ACGGCTCTTACAGGATATTGGAAAGGTGATGTTATGCCAAATGATACGGCATTGATTTTAGTAATGTTCAAACTCGGAGGAAATACATTAAGTTTTAATGTTCTTCCGGTTTATGGAACGCAATCTGCATATACACAGTTCACTCTTCCGATTACGTTACCACCGGTTGTAAATCCGGACACGGTTATCATTGGTGCAGTTTCCAGCAATGCCTTTGTGAGTAATGGTATTCCGGGAAGCTGGATACAGATTGATAATATTTCGTTCACAGGAGTAACATCACAACCTGTTATGCTCAACGGAGATTTCGAGTTATGGAATACCACAAACAATTACTCTCTTGACAATTGGATTATGGCGGGTGATTCAGTAGCGCGCACGACAGATGCTTACGCAGGTCAATATGCCGTTTCACTTTCCAACTTTGACGTAGGAATGGGAATGTCGTCTCCATCTTACATTACAAACGGATACTTCGTACAAAACGGCCCGCCAATGGGTGGATTTCCGTTTACTAACGCAATTGACACACTACAGTTTCATTACAAGTATTTCGCGGGCGTAAACGATACTGCATTGTTCCTTGCTATTTTCACCGGCCCGAATGCAGGTGATACGGCGTTTGTAGTTGATGCACTTTTACCGGCAACTGCATATACTCTCAGAACACTTCCGTTTTCATTATGGTTCACGCCCGATTCAGTTGCAATTACTATCGGCTCTGATGTGAACAACCCGAATACAGCGACACAGATTGGAAACACATTGATCATTGATGAAGTTGAATTCCGTTCTCAACCTTTGATGACTGCAATTCCGATTTCATGGAATGTGAATACACGGTTCACGTTGTACCCGAATCCGAACGATGGACAGTTTGTTGTTGATGCTCCGAACGGATTTACAGAGATAATTGTGAGTGATGCTGCCGGCCGTTTGGTGTATTCCGAGAACAATGAGTCTAACACTGCTACGCGGCGTGAATTGAACATCGCAGAGTACGGCACCGGTATTTACTTCGTAACTGTGAAGAACGGTGCAGACGCGCGGACGGAACGGGTGATTGTAAAATAGCATTATGGTTGGTCAGATTTCAGGACGTAGATCCTGACATCTCGTCTTGACATAAAACCGGGATTGAACTTTCAACGAAGGAATGTGTGTAGCGCCTAAGGTGTGACACGGGTTCTGTCAGGACTTAAGTCCTGACAGTGCTGTCAAAAGAATCTGCGAAACATTTCGTGAGAATCTGTCAGGACGTAAGTCCTGATTGTTCACAATCTCTACAACCCGAATCGAATCCTCGCTTCTGCCGAAAGAAAAATCCGCAATGGCGGTAACTCAACCGCTTTTCCTGCGGGAGATGTGGCGTAAATTTTATCGAACATCAGAATCCCGCCGCCTTTCTTTACATCAATTGCATCGACGCGCTTTTTCATTTCAGGTGTCATCTGATTGGTTTTGGAATAAAGCGTATCAAAACCTGCTGCGCCGTTGCGCATGTAAAGGCAGAATGAATCCACGCGCCAGACTTCACGACTGTATTTGGTTTTCGCATGCAATTTTCCCAACGCAATTACAGTCAGTTGATCAATTACGGAATCCTCCGGCACATGATCGAGCGTAACCACCGGTAATTCCCGAGAAAACAACTTGTATGTTTTCGAAAGCGCAATTTTTTCTTTCCCGTATTTATCCTTTTCGTAAACAACAAGAACGGCTTCTGCTCCGCCTTCTGCACGTAAAGTGTAAATGGAATCTTTCTTCGTTGCCGTTCCTCCGCGCAATTCAACACGACTCAGTTTGTTCTTTCCGGTGCAGGTGATTTTAACCTTGTAATCTTCTTTGATGTAAAACCAAGAGTCGTTCGGAACAATGCGCACTGTTGTTGTTGCCGATTTCACAATGAAAGTATCGGTTTGCGCGTGCGCTGCGAAACCGATACCAATCAGGAAAAGAAATAATAAATAACGCATATTACGATCCGGTTGCATCAGGTATTCCGAGTTGCGCGCGTGCTTGTGAGCCGTTCGCAACAGGTTTATCGCTGATTGTGAACTTAAATGTAACTTCTTTTTTATCGTTGGCAGTGGCAGTTTTAAAATCATCCACTGATACAGTTGCAAGTTTCCCGTCTTTCGTCACCGCCCAGATCATATTGTCTGCAGTTCTTGCAAATCCGAATTGGCTGAGATTACCGCTAACATACATAAAAAGCGCATTCTTGTTTTTTTCTACGAGATAGAACATGTGTGCATCTATCGGCTTGCCTGTTGTACCGTCAATCATTTTCGCATTCACAATCCAATCGTCAGGCAGTGATGAAGGACAATCTGCATTCCAGATTCCGAAATCGGAGATTACAAACTCACGCATGATCATGCTTTGCGTAGTGCTCTGCAAATTTGCAGCCATTCTCATACGAAGCGCACGCGCAGCCATCGTATCATTCACCCACAAACGGTGACGATCTTTTTCCAGCATTGCTTCTTCGCTCTTTTGCGCCGATTCTTCTTCGCGCTTCGCTTTCGCCTTCAACGCAGCTTCGTATTCTGCATTCCGCTTCTCCCAGGAAGCCTTTGCTTTTGCAAAATCTTTTTCGTCAACCACCGGTGTTGTAACGTAAACTGCTTCACGCGATCCTGCAGTGAATATTACACGCAGCACATCAGCTTTTTTCATGCGCTCGATTGCAACATCTTCCCACGCAACTTTTTTATCATCCTTGTTGTATGGTGTTACAGATTCATCGACCTGAAAACGTACACCTTTGTATGAAGTGAGTTCCGGAAACTCTGCAGGATCAAAAGCAATTGCGAATGATGGTTTGTTCTTATCAGCAACTTTCGGCGGAACCGGCGGCGCATCAACAGTCTTCACATTGGCTACGGAAGAAAGAGAATCTTCTTTCGGAAGTGTGAATGCAACAGCCTTTTCATCATTGATGTATTTCCACTTCTTTGCAGTTGTATCCAGATAATACGTGTTGAATCTGTCTTCATCACTGTTCGAAATCATCGCAACATGTATCAATGAATCCGGATTGGTCTTAAGCGGTTTTCCGTTTTGCCATGCAGTAATTTCAATCATGCCCGCAGACTCAAAATGATATTGGGTTCCTGCAGAATCATAGGTCATCGGAATTCCTGCAAGGAAGATTTTGGCTGCATCGTGAAATTCTCTATAACGCAGTTCCACTTTCCCTTCAATTGCGTTTCCTGCGCTGTCGAGGAAAGCATTTTTCGGAACCTGAATCATGCTTCCGTTGCTGTTCATTAACAGTGCGCCTTCTTTGGCATCAACTACAAATGAAGTGTCCGGATTGCGTGCCTCTTCGAACAACGGATTGATGAATGCGGTTGACTCAACTGTATTTCCCGGCGTCGACGTTGTAGTGAGCATATACGCTCCAACTGCTATTACGGTACCGGCGGCTGCGGCAAGCACATAGAATTTCCCTGTTCGGAAGAACGAAGGTTTCTTCGCAGTGTACGCATTCATGAACGCATCAAAGTTCTTTCCTTTCTGCACATCAGCGTCAGTGAGCGGTTTGCGGTTTCGGTCAATGTTATAGTTTTCCATGGCTTAAAGTAATGTTGTGTAAATGGTTTTTACTTTTTCAAGCAAACGATATACACGTGCTTTTGCGGCGGTTTCGGAAATTTCAAGTATGTCACAGAGATCTTTGAACGGAACCTTATCGAAGAATCTCAGCTGAAGTAAATTCATTTCTTCAGGATCAAGTTGCTGCAGAGCTTTCATCAGGCGTGCATCTGTTTCACTACTATTTTCCTGTCCTATTTCGGTCAATACATCTGCAACCTGTGCATCATCAATGCTTACGCTCTGACGCACTTTAGCTTTACGATAGTAACGACTGAGTTCGTTCAGTGCAATGCGAAAGAGCAGAGCAGAGTAGGGAACACCGGTGAATTTATATTTGCCGATGTTTTCAAGCGCGGCGATAAAAGTTTGCTGCGCGATGTCGTAAGCATCGTCTTTCGAATCTGTGCGCTGATAAACAAAGCGCAATATTCTTTCGTAATACCGTTCGTACAAAGGACCAAAGGCGCGGGGATCTCGCTTTGCAGCGTTGATTTCAGCTTCTTCAGCAGCAATGTCTTCCCGGGTTGCGTGATACCTGGTTTCCATTTTCATAAACATGCCTTTTGCGGTGAGGAACATGATTTTCTGCTCTTTTCAAAGGCATAAAGCATGCGGGTGGCAAAAGTCACGGGAAGGTCGGAAAAAAATTATGATACGTTGTTGTGCGGAGTCGTGGCAAAATAAAACCGCCTCTCCACGGACGGAGCAGGCGGTCTTCGCACACCAGTCACAGTAAGATCTACCGCGACACGATTATCCTTTTGGTCACTTTACCTTCAACTGTTGCCAGCTCCAGAAAATAAAGTCCCGGTTGTTGTGATGTAAGATCTATGCTTTGAGGAATCGGTTCCTCGTCAGTTGCTTTGTGTTCTTCAATTGGCATTCCCAAAGTGTTATATACAACGAGAGAAAGTACCTGTGCAGTATCTGCATTCACTTTAAAAACTCCGCTGCTCGGATTCGGATAAACATCCACCTCATAATTCTGTTTTTTCGCAGCCGCATCTGATTTTACTTTCAAACCGGCATTGGTGTGCTTCACCGGTCCGGGCAGTACAACCAGATCAGGAGAGAACACGGTGCTCAAGCGGAATGCATCCAGCCATATTCCTGAATTACCATGCGGGTTCACCGCACGTACTGATAGATATTTTCCGTTTTCCGGAGCAGTGAAACGAACATTTACTTCTTTCCATTCGGAAGTAATGGTTCCGGAAGAAACAGTATAGAAAATATTTCCTGCAGTGGAATCGTTTGCGCTTAAACCCAACTCAATGTTGGAAGCATTCACACGACTGCGTGTCCAGAAAACCAGGTTGTACTGATCGCCTTTCACCAATGGTGCGTTCAGCTCCAATGTAACGGCTTCTGATCGCACAGCGCCTTCAATGTTCGTTGCCAAACCGATAAACCAATTACCGTCTTTCGCATCTCCGTGTCCGCAATTATTGCTGGCGATATCCGGCTTGCGGAAACTTCCGAAGGCATGCGTGTTCTTTACGTTTGCGTTGAATACAGGAACTGACGCATTGATCATGCATATGTTTCCATTCTTCTCAAAACTTCCGTTGAGAAAATCCTGTCCGTTCAGAACAGGTGCAGCAGCAATTGTGAGAAGCAATGCCGCAGGACGCAAGAAGTGTAGCTGTTTCATAGTGTGCGTGTTGAAAGTGAAACTTCTTGTGGTAGCTGTTACCCTTATAACTCGCAACGGGGGAAAAAGTTACATGACCCGTTACACAAAACAAGGTGCAAGGGCTGTGCCAGATTCAATAAATCGGCGAAATCGCATCAAATTGAATGGTTTGCAAGGTTGTTTAGGCCTGTTTAGAAATGTTAAGATGTTCTGGGTATCGCGATTTGAATCCTTCGTTTCAACTTGTATGCAATAACTCCATTAGCACGAGACAATACTTAAGAAGAACTTAACGCTGATCGGTTGTGTTAAGTTCGATGAAAGTATTCGTACACCTTAATATATGATCGATTGACTTTGAGATGTACGTGAAGTCATCATGTCATTTACGTGTATTCAACGTTAACGCGCAACAGTAACATTCAAGTTGAGTTAATGCTGCGCTAAACTGCAGCATGAGATTGTCACGGAATTTTGTGTCGCTAAAAAATCTGAATAATGAAGCGACTACTGACTCCATTGCTTTTCCTGACTTGCGGACTGCTTAATGCGCAGCAAGGTGCGGGACTTGTTATTTCCGAAATACTACCTAATCCATCGGGAACCGACTCTCCGTTCGAATTGATAGAACTGGTTGCCACTCGAACGATTAATTTCTCGACAACTCCATATACCGTGGTTGTGTGTAATAACGGTACTGCCAACACAGCAGGATGGGTTGCCGGAGGATCAATTTCATATGCGTTTGAAGTGAACACCGGAACTGTAAATGCAGGCGACGTAGTTTATGTTGGCGGAAGCTCTATGATTACAACAGGAACTGTGTTGCGTTCAATTAACACCGGCACCACCAACGGAGATGGATTCGGAAATTTTGCCACTTCTGGTGTTGTAGGTAACGGAGGAACGAATGCAGATGGTGTTGCTGTGTTTAACAGTGCAGCCGCGACTCTCACTTCTTCCACTGTTCCTGTGGATGCAATTTTCTATGGTACAGGAACCGGAACTGCTGTTGTGAATGCGGGAGCAGACGGTTATCAGATGCCCTACAACGAACATTACGCAGGAGGAAAATTACAAGCTTCGGCTTTTCTTGCGCCGGATCCTGCTTCTGCACAATATCTTTCCGCTGCAGGAACTTTCAATCCAACAACAGGAACTTTTACAACGCCACGAGTGTGGACGTTGTCAGCAACACAAACAGATCTCACAACAGGAGTTACTTTGTCAACTGCAGTTGCGTCTCCGACTTTAACATTTGCTTCAACGCACAGTTTTGTGAACGAAAGTGCCGGTACCGCAAGCGTTTCTGTGAATGTTACGAATCCCAACACCTTTGCAGTTTCATTCCGCATTACACCTTTACCATATTCTACAGCGAGCGGAGCGGATTTTACTTCAGGACCAATTGAAATTCTCGCACCTGCAAGTACATCAGGAGCACAAGCGCTTTCTTTTCCGATCGTTAACGATGTAACTGCAGAAGCTGACGAGTATATCGCATTCAGCATCACTCCGCTTTATAATTGCACGGCTTCTCCAACTGCTGTACATCATGTTTACATTAAGGACAACGATACTCCGGTGCCGGTAGCAAGCAACGAATTGTTTCTGGATTCACTTTCAACATTTCAGAATGGTGCATCAGGAAGTAACTCAGCAGAAATTGTTGCTCATGACCCTGCAACGCAACGTTTGTACATTGCAAACAGTATAGGAGCGAAACTCGATATCGTAAACTTCGCCGTTCCGACGAATCCAACTCTTATCACTTCAATCAATATTTCAGCTTACGGCAACATTAACAGTGTGGCTGTCCGTGATTCTATTGTAGCATTGGCTATTGAGAATTCAGTGAATCCTCAGGATTCAGGCAAAGTGGTTTTCCTGAACTATAACGGAGTTTTCATCTCACAAGTGAAAGTGGGCGCCATGCCGGATATGATTACGTTCAATCATGCCGGGACCAAAGTAATTACTGCATGTGAAGGTGAACCGAACACGACTTACACCAATGATCCTGACGGTTCGGTTTGTGTTGTAAATATTGCCGCCGGTCCTGCCAGCGTTACACAATCGAATGTTACGTTCATCACTTTTACTTCATTCAACGGACAGGAAGCAGCATTGCGCTCACAGGGGATTCGTATTTACGGAGTGAGTGGCATTGCTTCCAAGGATTTCGAACCGGAATATGTTACGATTGCTGACAATGACTCCGTTTGCTGGGTAACATTACAGGAGAACAACGCAATAGCGAAGATTGATTTGATCGGCAATACCGTAACACAACTCATGCCATTGGGCTATAAGAATTACATGACAGGGCCATCATTGCTTGACGCATCTGATCAGACGAGCGGAATTGCTTTGATGAATGCTCCTGTTTACGGAATGTACCAACCCGATGCCGTAAGTCAATACACAGTGAACAATCAGATTTATCTGATCACAGCTAATGAAGGTGACGCCCGGGCTTATTCAGGCTTGAATGAAGAGTCCCGCATCAGCGGACTCAACCTCGATCCGGTTGCTTTCCCGTATGCATCACAAATGAAACAGAACACGTTCATCGGACGTTTGAATGCAACAAACAGATTAGGCGATACAGACAATGATGGTGATATCGACCAGATTTACACGTATGGTGCACGCTCATTCTCCATTTGGAACGGAACAACAGGATCGCAAGTGTATGACAGCGGTGATCAGCTGGAGCGTATCACATCAACACATCCTGTTTATGCACCGTTGTTTAATATGAGTAACGGAACGGGTACGGGAACAGCAAAAAACAGAAGCGACGACAAAGGGCCGGAACCCGAAGGCACAGCAGTAGCAAATATCAATGGCGAACAATATGCGTTCCTCGCATTGGAAAGAATCGGTGGTGCAATGATGTTTAATGTTTCCAATCCTGCATCACCTGCTTACACCGGTTACAGAAATCACCGCACTGTAACAGGTGGTCCTGATCGTGGTGCTGAAGGAATTGTTTATATCGCGGATTCACTTTCACCAAACGGTCATGCGTTGATCATTCTGGCAAATGAAGTTTCAAGCACACTATCGATCATGCAGATTACAACTTGCGCTGAACGTGCAAATGTTGCAGTTACTGCTTCTTCGATGAACGGTTGTCCGGGAGATACGCTAACATTAACTGCTTCTACTGTTGCGAATACAACTTATCAATGGTTGTTGAACGGCACCCCAGTTGTTGGTGCAACTTCAACATCATTGAATGTAACAACTGCAGGAAACTATCAAGTTGCAATTGTAAACACCACGAATGCATGCGCAGGCAAAACTGATTTCAAAACGATTCAGTTTCAAGCTGCACCGGTTGTTTCGGCAAGCGCCGGTAACTCCACAGTTTGCTCAGGAACTTCAGTGGCTCTTACAGGATCAGGAGCTGCCACTTATACATGGAC
>JBJOKQ010000142.1:0-8654 GCA_046046005.1 Bacteroidota bacterium
CAGTAATGAGGGCTTTTTCATTTTACGCAATCTACTTCACGATTCAAGCATCTTAATGGTGATTCATTACTAATTAACTGTACACCTCGCCACTTACACCCGATATTTAAACGTTACAACATCATTTCTACAGATTGAGTGCCTCGATTTTCCCTATTTTTATTATCCCAAAACCACCTCGATGAAAAAATCTTTACTCGCTTTGTTTGCTCTTGCGGCAACAGCATTTACGGCTGATGCCCGTGTGGTAACAACCACAATGAACGGTAACGCTACCAATCCGCTGACATGGAACTGCCTTTGCATTCCGATGGACGGCGATACAATCATTATAAATCATGCATTAACACTTGATGTTGATTACGGATACACAATGGGTGGCGTGCAGATCAACTCCGGCGGCTCTGTTACCGGTAATTTGAATACGCGCATACTCGCTGTTGCCGGTGGATACTTCCTGAATAACGGAACAGTGAACGTAGCATATATGTATCATAGCGGAGGTACATTTACGAATAACGGTACCATTACTTGTCCAAGAAATCTTGGTGTTGACATCGCTGCGCAGTTGCAAAATAACGGTACGCTCAATGTTAATGATACACTGGGTGTAAATGTTAACTGCAGTCTGACCAATGCCGGTACGATCAATTGTCCGGAAATTGCAATTGCAGGAAGTCTGAACAATACAGGAATCGTTAGTGCTGACAACCTTTACAATCTGGGAACAGTAACTCATACCTCAGGTACAATCAATCTGAATATGAGTTATTATAACGATGGAAGTACATCAACGAATTCCGGCTTAACCATCGGAATGGATTTGTGGAACTCGGGAACTTTCGTGAGCAACTATTACATCTCTGCACAGAGTCTGTACAACGGTGATACACTCAGCGGATTCGCACAGTTCACGAACAACGCGATGTTTTCACTTGCGGATGATTTGTGGAACTGGCAAACATTGGACGGTACCGGCGACTTCTGTGTGGGAGATTCATTAGGGAATGGCGGAATAGTAAACGGCACACTGGATATATGTGATGTCAACGGAGGAGTTTGGTGGGACATTAACGTAGGATCTGTTGCCGGCACAGTTACACACTGTTTTTCTTCCTGCACAATCGGTATGGAGGAAAGCTACACGCAGCAAATAAAACTGTCTCCGAATCCGGCGAATGAGAACATTACGCTTTCAATGGAACACGATGCGGAATATTTCGTTGTAATTGCAGATGTTGCAGGTCGCGTGGTTCTTGAACAAACGATGAACGGACGACAAATGGTAATAAACACAGCTGAATTCAGCAACGGACTCTACACGATTCGTGTAACAAATGAAAATACCAATCTTGCTTCCCGCTTTGTGAAGCAATAAAAATTATTGATTGTATTCGGAGAGGAATGCGCTGACTTCATTCAGCCATTCCTCTTTGTTTTTTATAAGGTAGTTCTCGTGTCCGGTGTCCGGAAATACAATCAGTTTTTTACGTCCCTGAAGGTTGCTGAAGATTGCATCGGTTTCTTTGCGCGTTACTTTTTCGTCGTTTGCTCCGTACATCAACAGAACAGGGCAATTGATTTGTTTCGCATATTCTTCAGGATTATGACTGAATGCATCAAATCCGTTTTCCACGCCGCCCCAGAAAGTGAGCAAGCCCGCCATTGGGTAATCAGGAACTCCGAGAATATGGAAACGGTTGCACACTGTTTGATACAATGAACCGAAGGGACATTCCAGTATTACACTCGTTGGACTGACCGTCGTGTCGTTGAGCGCTTTCATTATCGCTGTGGCACCCATTGACGTTCCATGAAGAACGATATTGCTTTCTCCTCTGTTCCAAAGAAACCGATAGCAATCCACAACTTGTTGTGATTCCTTGTAACCAATCGTACAGAAATTTCCTGCAGATCCGCCGCTGCCGTAAAAATCAGGAATGAGACAATTGTATCCCATGGCCATGTATTCTGCCGCAATATGCATCATGGAAGATTTCGATCCGCCGTAGCCATGACAGATGATGACAGAACCGACAGATTTGTTCACGGGCAGAAACCAGCATTCCGTTTCGCTGTGATTGCCTAGCAATATTGTTTCATATTTCTGTCGCGGGAAGAAATCATTTACAGGTTTAGGATTGTTGACTCCGCACAATAATGTTGCTGTGAGATCCGCCGGACTCATGGAAGCATCATCGGTTTTCGATTTGTATTGTGAGTCGAAATGCGTGAAGTTCCATGCATGCAATGCTGCTACGATATTCATTGCTGCGAAAACAACTAACGCAACTATGAAAAGTCGCTTTATCGTGCGAAGAGTTTTGTGACGATTCATGCGGCAAGAATAAATCAATCTGCCCGCATGAGAAGTGAAGAACTGTTAAGAAAAACTACAGTTCCTTAAAATGCGTAAGGCTTCATGCATATCGGATACAACGTGGTCGGCAATGCGGAATCTTTCCTGTGTGAAATGTTCCCGTGCAGGAACTGCGATACATTGCATCTGCGCCGATTTTGCAGCTAGTACACCATTGTACGAATCTTCCAGAACAATACACTGTTGCGGATCGATTTGCATCGCCGCGGCAGCGGTAAGAAATACATCGGGATGCGGTTTGCCACGCTTTTCCGTCTCTGCAGAATGCAATTGTTCGAAGTACGAACTGATATTGTACCCTTCAGTGATTCTGCGAATCAAACGCATTGGAGAAGAAGAGGCGAGTGCCGTCCGGATTTTATTCGACTGCAGATACTCAAGTGTTTCTTTTACACCCGGCATCAATTGCGCATGTTGTGTAACAAGATGGCCAACTTCATCGACAATTTCCTTCATGGTCACATCAAGATCGAAATTGTCCCATGGATGTTTCGCGTGCCAGTTAGCTATGACTTCCTGAATGCGATTGCCCATCATCATTTCGAAATCGTCTTCGGAAGGTGCGACACTTAAGCGACCGAATACATTGGTTTCTGCAACACGCCACCACGGTTCTGAATCGACCAGCAAACCATCCATATCAAATATCACGGCTTTCAACATGTGCGAATTTAAGCAGTTCGCAGTTTATGGTTTCCGGTTCTCAAGATGGAGAAAGAAAAAATCCCGATCGAAAAATTTCCCCCTAATCGATCGGGATTGTAATCAGAACCAGACGCCTGGTGAGTGTTTACTTTTTGTGCAGGACCCTATTTCTGTACTCAAGTTTCACACAGGCCCGACTTCAAGGAAGTCATGTTGTGTCTGGTGATGTAAAAGTATATGAGGAATTCCGACGCTGAAACGTGAAAAAGGCCTGTTTTGGACAGTCAAAACAAGCCTTTTATTTTATAAATATTTGAAAATCAGAAATATAAAACGTCTTTTTTGGACAGTCAAAATGGACTTAGTTCATCGGGTACTTCTGAATGATGTTGTACAACGTATCACGTTCTGCTGCGATGCGACCTGCACCTGCAATCAGTTGTGTCAATTCCTCAGTGGTAAGAGATGGATTTTGCTCTTCAGCGCCGGCCATGGAATAAATTTTCGTCGTATCGTCTATAGTTCCGTCGATGTCGTTAACACCGAAGTTCAAAGACAATTGTGCGCTGTTACGCCCGATCATCGGCCAATATGCTTTTACGTGCGGAATGTTATCCATGAATATGCGCGCCATCGCGTAGTTGCGCATGTCTTCAATTACCGATACTTCCGGTACATTATTCATTTGGTTGTCGTGATTACGGAACTTCAACGGAATAAAAGTGTTGAAGCCTTTGGTCTTGTCTTGCAGATCACGCACACGCGTCATGTGATCAATTCTGTGCGCGAACGATTCTATATGACCGTAAAGCATAGTTACATTCGAAGGTATTCCCAACTCATGTGCAGTTTGATGAATCTCTAACCATTCTTCAGACGTGCATTTGTCTTCGCAAATTTGTTTGCGGATTTCAGCGTCGAATATTTCAGCACCACCGCCGGGAATTGAATCAAGTCCGCAATCTTTCAGATACTGAAGTCCTTCACGGTAACTCATTTTTCCTTTACGGATCATGTAATGAAGTTCTACTGCAGTAAATCCTTTCACATGCAGATCAGGACGATGTGCTTTGATTTGCTTGATCAGTTCTCCGAAGAATTCTATTCCCATTTTCGGGTGAACGCCTCCAACAATATGAACTTCTGTTACCGGTTGTCCATCATACGAGCGAACAATTTTCATCATGTCTTCCGTGCTCAACTCCCAAGCTCCGTCTTTCTGTTTCAGCAATCGGGAATACGAACAGAACTTGCAATCGTAAACACAAATGTTCGTTGGTTCAATGTGAAAGTTGCGATTGAAATAAGTGATGTCACCGTGTAAAGTCTGACGAATATGATTGGCAAGCGATCCAAGAAATCCGACTTCTCCGTTTTCGTAGAGGAACAATCCTTCTTCAGGAGTGATGCGTTCACGTTTGATTACTTTATTCGCAATTCTTCGGAGTTCCGTTGAAAGTCCTGTGTTTTCGAGAATCTCACTGATGTTCGCTGCTTTGATCATAACTGCACGATGTTTAGACTGCGCAAAGTTATGGGGTTTGCTGAATCATGTAATGAAAAAGGCAGACAATTCTGTCCGCCTTTTAGCATTTGTTATAGGGATGATCGCTATTCCTGAATGACGATTCTACGCATTATGCGCTGATTTCCTGCAATAATCTCAGCGAAATACACTCCGGGAGCTTCATCTGAAACATCAATCGTAAATATGCCGCCATGCGAATTGCGAATCGTTTGAGCTGAAATAATTTGTCCCAGCGGATTGATCAAACGAATGGAAAGATCCTGCTGCTGTATGAGTGCAACATTGATGTTAACATTATCATTAGCCGGATTCGGATAAACATTCACGTCGAAATCCGAAGACGCTTGCTCAATACCTGTTGCTTCGTGAATGTTGATGTCGTCGATGTAAAGATTGTTCTCGAAATCTGTTGTGTGGCGGAACTTAATGATTGCGCCTCCCGAAAACTGAAATTGATTGAGCGGAATTATTTCCCATCTCCAATCATTCGCTCCCGGTGTAAATTCTGCTGAACCGTAATTCGGTGTTGTGGTTGTTAATGCCGAGCCTGATTTGGAGAAGAGCGTTGTCCACGTTACGCCGCAATCCGTTGAGATGAGCACTTTCAATGTGTCGGAGTAATTCGGACTTGTTGTTGGATCTGTGAACAGTTTATACGCTAATTGAAATGTAATCACCGGACTTGTTGCACTGTTGAGATTCAATGCAGGTAAAACCATTTCATCCACTTGACCGTTTGCGTTGTAATCGAAGTTGTCCATGAAGGCACTCGCGGATCCGCTGCTCGCCGCCGTTGTTGTGCGTGCCCATGTTACTGCATTATCAGGATTATTAATGGTGATACCGTTAGTCGGGAACGTTGTGCTTTCAAATCCTTCACTGTAAGGTAATGCAACGGAGCCAGATGAAACTGTGTATGTACTTTGCGATTGATCATTGCCCGCATTCGCATCCGTGCCCCCATTCGGATTCAAAGTGTAAGCAGAAAAAGTATGCGTTCCGGTTGCAGAAGTCATTGAATTCAAAGTGACATTCTGCGTTGCATTCGTAGCGAGATTTCCTGTCCAGTTGTATACCTGGATCGGTCCCGCATCAATTCTGTAGTTGATGGTTGCGCTGGTCAGCGGATTGGTTCCGTAATTCGTAATGGTAACTACCGGATTGAATGTTGTACTGCAGGCTGTTCCATTTGGATTCAGGATCGCGGAAATTCCTGCATCGTTTCCGGCCGCATTATTACAGACAGTAGAACTCTGTAAAGCGTTGTAAGGCGAACTGTTAAGCACCGCAAGCATGCGCGATTTCTGATTGAGTGTGAACATATTCATGCAGGCATCATCGGTGTAATCCATGTAGTTCTGATACATATCACCATTAGGACTATTGGAACATGAAATCTGAATTGTACTCGGACATCCGTAATGTTCATCAGCTTGATTCGGTGTATCATTACACTGATCCGTTCCGCTGCATCCGGAACCGTCATCGCCCCAAATATGAATCAGGTTGAGACAATGTCCGATTTCATGCGTCGTTGTTCTGCCACGGTTATATGCATTGCTCAAGGAATAACCGTTTCCGTAGCTTGTGAAATTACTTCCGAAGTAAGGAAATCCGATCACAACTCCGTAAGTATTGGAAAGAGATGCGGTCGGAAATTCTGCGTAACCCAACAAGCCGGGAGTCAGATTGCAAACCCAGATGTTGAAATATCTGGAAACATCCCAAGCGTTCAATCCACTGCTGTTGAAGAATTTTACATTGTTGTTGGTACTGAAAACAACGTTAGTGCCGATTTGCCGGCGTTCAATTCCGGTTGTAGGATTGCCGTTCGGATCGGTTTGCGCCAGGCAGAATTGAATATCAGGATTGGCTGCAACACCTTGAAAATATGAAGGTGTATTCGCTGCGTCTGCATTGGTGCGTGAATAATCTTCATTGAGAACTTGAATTTGCGACAACACCTGATTGTCGGTGATATTCTGTCCTGCTGTATTCCAAACTATATGAACTACCACAGGAATAGTGATTGTTCCGCCTTGTACTGAAGGATTGGATGAATATTCCGCAGCTTTTTCGCTGATCATTTGCTCATAGGCAATACGTTCTGCTGCGCGCTGCGGATTGACACTGTCGAGATACATTTCCGATTGCGAAATTCCGCATCTGTTAATGGGAATTTGTCGCAATTGTTTAATGTAAAGTGCTTGATATCGCAATAAACCTGAAGCAAAAACTCCAAGTGAAAGGATTGAAAACAGAATTACGAGTACCGGTTTTTTCATATAGTTACGGCGCTGAGAATCGCGTGTTGATTTAAATTTCGGAATTTAATGTGGTAATCCAAAGAATTAGAGGAATGTTTGTTATTTAAGTTGGCGATTACACGGGAAAACCGTTTTTTTGAACTCCTGAAATTGAGTTATAGATTTCATAGATCGCTACATATGCAGAAGAAAATATTGCTCGTTGAAGACGAAGAAAACATTCTGAAGACAATTCGGTTGAATCTGGAGTTGGAAGGCTGTCAGGTCGTTTCCGCCATTGACGGTGATAGCGCGATTCGTGCATTCGAACCCGGGGAATTTGATTTGTGCATTCTCGATGTGATGCTTCCATTAGTTAACGGCTTCGATGTTTGCGCTGCAATTCGTGAAAAAGATAAATCGGTACCGGTTTTGTTTCTGACTGCTAAAGGTGAAGGTGAAGATCGCGTACGTGGATTGAAGTTGGGAGCAGACGATTACCTGACTAAGCCTTTTCACCTCGAAGAGTTTTTACTGCGCGTGCAAAATCTTTTGAAAAGATCACAGCGTAAAGAAGGCGTTAATCTCATGGCGCAATTTACGTTTGGTGACAACCACATCAACTTCGCGTCGTTCGAAGCGAAAGGAAACGGTCAGGATTGGTCTTTAACAAAGCGTGAAGCGGAGTTGTTGCGCTTGCTTATTTCCCGAAACGGAGAAGTAGTGTCGCGCGATGAAATTCTCGAAAAACTCTGGAAAGATGATTCTCAACCGACCGGTCGCGCTATTGATAATTACATTCTGA
Source organism: Bacteroidota bacterium (assembly GCA_046046005.1). Classification (GTDB taxonomy): domain Bacteria; phylum Bacteroidota; class Bacteroidia; order Palsa-965; family Palsa-965. The sequence continues at coordinate 7,605 of JBJOKQ010000142.1, forward strand.
ATTTTCGAAAATACTTCGAGGCGAATCCGAAAGAGCCGCGTTACTTCCATTCAATACGTGGCGTAGGCTATCGCTTTACAGAGTAACTCAACGTCTTTTTTGATCATTAAGAATTTTTGAAAGACTGTCCGCTTTGCGGATACTGTCTGCTGTTTGCTGTTGCTTTTCTTTTTGTTCTTCGTTGCCGTATTCGCTGATCAGCCATGCAACCAAAAGAACCAATATCAGCGACAGAAAAACACGACGATAACGATATAACGGAGTCCGATACAGCGGGTTCGTCATGCGTTGGTAATTGTGCATGACATTTCCGAAGTTGCGGTGTTCTGCAATTTTCTCCTCTTTAGGCGGAGCCGGGTCGATATTGAATTTGAATCCGCTCATTTCAGTTTGTAGAGTTTTTATTCAATAGCACTTTCAGTTTGTCGAGTATGCGATAGGTTCTCACCTTGGCGTTATTTTCCGTTATTCCGAGAATGTCGGCCACTTCCGCGAACGCACGCTTTTCAAAGAAGCGCAATTCAATGAATTGCATTTCTTCTGTAGTTAACGACGATAACAATTGCATGACCATTTTATCGGCTTCCGCTGTGTTATCTTCTCCTGCTTCGGCAATAATGTTTTTCAGATCCGATTGTTCCAGACTCACGTTTCTTTCACGTTTGTCTTTGCGGTAAAACATATTCACTTCGTTTAATGCAATGCGAAACAACCAGGACGAAAATGGTAAACCTTTGAATTCGTATTTCGGTAAAGCAACCATCGCTTTAAGAAATGCGTCGGCGACAATATCACCCGCAATGTCTTCATCACCGGTACGACGGAAAACAAATACAAAAATCTGTCGGTAATATTTCTCGTACAGCAAACCGAACCGGGCAGGATCTTTGCGCGCTTCTTCAATGAGCTGGTTTTCGCTCAGAATCTGCTCTTTGGTTTTATGATGCGGGTTCAGCATTGCCGGATTTGCTCTTCCTAATTCAGGTTCGGCCGGAAAGATACAACCGGATATTGAATTTTTTCTGCCGCCAGACAACTGCTTGTACCTTT
>JBJOKQ010000143.1:0-8630 GCA_046046005.1 Bacteroidota bacterium
CCCATCCGTGTGAGGAACATCTTCAACTGACTTTCCGTTGCATTCTGCGCCTCGTCCAATATTACAAATGCATTATCCAATGTTCTGCCGCGCATAAATGCAAGCGGCGCAATCTGAATGATGTTATTCTCTATATAATTTCGGAGTTTATCTCCTGGAATCATTTCATACAACGCATCATACAAAGGTTGCAGATACGGATCCAGTTTTTCTTTCAGATCGCCTGGTAAAAAACCTAAATTCTCACCTGCTTCAACTGCAGGTCGTGTCAGTACAATTTTGCGCACTTCACGATTCCGCAAGGCGCGAACTGCCAAAGCGACTGCGGTGTATGTTTTTCCTGTTCCTGCCGGACCGATTGCAAACACCAAATCATGCTTACTGCAGGCTTCAACCAATCGAACTTGTCCCGGAGTTTTGGCTTTCACCAATAAACCTTGATTTCCATGAACGATTACATCCGTGCTCTCCTGCTTCTGTGATTCATCCATCGTTCCCGACATCAGGCCTTCAATATTTTCGATCGTCAGTGTTCCGTAACGATTGAAATGCGAGATAAATGAATTAATTGCTTGCTGAAAACGTTGAATTTCCTCTTCATCACCGATGATGCGAATCGTCTCGCCCCGGGCAATAAGCTTGAGTTTCGGAAAGTACGTTCTTAGCTTCTCGAGTTTGGAATCGTTGACTCCGTAAATGACGATCGGGTCAACATGGGTGAGCTGTAGTAAGGATTCTGCCAAGTTTCAGCTGATGATGGTGAACAACTTCATGAATGCTACTGAACCACATTACCTCAGTTCAGTAATTTTGTGTGAAATTAAGCACCTTTCCGCGATCCGCAAAGATCATTCAGCATGGGTATAATTACCTTAACAACAGATTTCGGGCTCCGCGACCATTTTGCCGGTTCGGTAAAAGGTGCGTTGTACTCTGCTGCTGCTTCGGTCACAATCGCTGATATTTCCCATCTGATTACACCATTCGATCTGCAACAGGCAGCTTACGTAATCGGTCATAGTTGGACGCGTTTCCCTACCGGAACGATTCATATCATCAGTGTTGGCCCATCTCCTTCTGCACGATTTAATCATATTGCATTTCGTTCCGGATCGCACTATTTCATCGGCCCGAACAATGGCCTGTTTTCTTTGGTTAACGGAATTCAACCTGAAGATATTCGTGAAATCTGTCCTCCAGGAAAAGAACCGGGCACTTTTGTAGCCTTGGATGTGTATTCCCCGGTAGCAGCTGCCTTGCACAACGGAAAATCGATTTTCGAAATCGGCACTGAACTGAATAGCATTGCAGAACTTATTCGCCCGCGGCATTTACCGGAAGACGATGTGATCAAAGGTAATGTGGTTTTCATCGACAGCTTCGGAAATCTGGTAACGGACATTTCACGTGCGGATTTTGAAAAAACCGGTCGCGGAAGAGCATTTTCGATTCGTGTTGTAGGTGAAGAAATCACTACGCTTTCAATTCGCTATTCCGATGTTGATGATGGAGATAAACTCGCTCTTTTCAACTCTGAAGGATTTCTTGAAATTGCAATCAATCAAGGGAAAGCGAATCAATTACTGAACATCCGTATGAACGCTGTGATCAGAGTGGAATTCAACGACTGAAAAAGATGATAAAACGCGTTGTAAAATTGACGTTCCGACCCGAAGAAGTTTCCGCTTTCGAAGAGTTGTTCAAATCCACTCGTGATCGCATAGCTTCGTTTGAAGGTTGCCTTAAACTGGAATTACACAGAGAGAAAAATGCGGCGAATATTTTCTTCACCGTTTCGTATTGGGAATCAGAAGAAGCATTGAATAACTACAGAGCGAGCGAACTATTTGCATCAACATGGGCGAAAACGAAAGTCCTGTTCGATGCGAAACCTGAAGCATGGAGTCTTGTAATTACTAATCTTTGATTACTGCCCCACCCAGCCCACTTCTTTCATGGCGAAATGCCGCTTCGCCCCATCCGTCATCTCTAATACGAGAAAACCTTCATTAGTAACTTCCAGTATTTTAGCTTCAAACAGACGGGTGAAATCGGTGTAACGTGTTACAATTCCCGACATAAACAATCGATTGAAATATTCGTTTCTCAATCTTTCTGTTTTTCCGGCACGCAACTGTAAATATCGCACCTCAACAGCTGCGCAAATCATCCGCAGCACATTATTCAGATCGTATTCAGTTCCTGCCAGCATTTTCAACGACACAGCACCGTTTCCCGCTCCGGTAAATTGAGCTTGATTCACATTCAATCCGATGCCGATTACTGAATAACTGATTCGATTCGAAACCAGAACATTCTCAATGAGAATTCCGGCGATTTTCTTCCCGTCAGCATAAATATCATTGGGCCATTTTATGCTGACTTCATGATTTGGAATCAGATCTCCCAAAACATCTGTGATTGCCAATGAAGCAACACGTGTAAGTTCAAACTGCATGGAAGGTTGAAGGAAAGACGGCTTCAGGACAATGCTGCAGGTAATATTTTTCCCCGGCTCAGATTCCCAGGTATTTCCTCGTTGACCGCGCCCCCGAGTCTGTCGGGCTGTAGTGACAACAACCCCCTCTTCAACAGGCATTCCTTTCAGAATTCCCAATGCAAAGCTGTTCGTGGAATCGACCTGATCCAATCGAATGATGCGCTGGCCAACAAACAAAGAATCTGTCCCCATACCGGTCAATTTTGCTTACCTTTGGATGTTTAAGGAATTTCAATAAAAGTACACATTTGCCTGTTTCCTGAACATTCAGAGAACAGGGTCGCATGCAGAATGCGGAACGCTTAACAATAATGGCAAAAAAGAAAATCGCTAAAAAAGCTCCGGCAAAAAAAACCGTTAAGGCAGCAAAGAAAACCGTTAAGGCAACAGCTCCACGTAAAAAAGCCACAGCAGTTAAAACTGCTAAAAAACCTGCTGCGAAGAAAACTGCAGTGAAAAAAGCAGCAGTTAAGAAAGCAGTAATTAAGAAAACAGCTGCGAAACCTGCTCCGGCCGTAAAAACCAAATCCAGAACAAACAATCAAACCGACGAAGGTTGGATTCTTACGCAACAGGTAGTTGCGGGAATTCTGGAAAAGAAAGGACAGAATATTAAAGTTCTGGATTTACGCAATATTGAGAATGCGGTGTGCGATTACTTCATTATCTGTGAAGGAAATTCCAACACACAAGTAGACGCAATTGCTGATTCCGTTGAAGATACCGTAAAGAAAAATCTCAACCAACGCCCGTATCGCTCTGAAGGTTGGGAGAACGCATTGTGGATTCTGATCGATTACGTGAATGTGGTTGTTCATGTTTTTGAAAAAGAAACGCGTTATTTCTACAACCTTGAATCGCTGTGGGCCGACGCGAAAGAAATTCCTGTGAAACAGTAATTTGTTAAGGAATCAGAATTACACAATAAAGATTAACAGTAAACGACTATCCTTGAAACTGAATATGAGTGAGATGAATAACCAGGAACAGGACCAGGAAAAAAGGATGCGTGATCGTATGTCGCGTAAACCGCAATTGCCACGTTCGCCTTCAGGCTTTATGTGGATCTATATAATTCTAATTGTTGGATTGATCGGATTCTTCGTTCCGGGTATGATGAGCGAAGTTCCAAAGATCGATTACACGGAATTCAATGCTCTTGTCCGCCATCATGCGATCAAGAAAATTTATCGTGTCTCCAACCAGAACAACCGACTTGAAATTGTGTTGTTCAGCGAAAAAGATAAAGCGGGAATCACGAAAGATTCTGCTGTAAAAGCGCTGATGGATAAGTTCGCTTCCAAAGGATGGCGCGGACCGGTTCCTGCCGATGCATCGCACTTGCAGCTTTCAAGTACCTGGACGGAAGACATGGGTAAGCGTATTACCCAAACACAATTGGATGCTGGATATTCTTCAAATGAACTGATTGATGTGGAAGAAATCAAACCGACTTCTTTCTCCGATCATATGGGCTGGTTGCTTCCGATTGCAATCATGATCATTCTTTGGATTGTGATCATGCGCAGAATGGGCGGCGGCGGCGGAAGTCAGATTTTCAATATCGGCAAATCTAAAGCGCAGCTTTTCGATAAAGACACCATGGTGAACGTAACGTTCAATGATGTTGCCGGTCTGGAAGAAGCTAAAGTGGAAATCAAGGAAATCGTTGACTTCCTCAAGAGCCCGAAAAAATACACCGATCTCGGAGCTAAAATTCCTAAAGGTGCATTGCTCGTTGGTCCTCCGGGAACAGGGAAAACATTACTCGCCAAAGCAGTTGCCGGTGAAGCTAAAGTTCCGTTCTTCTCACTTTCAGGTTCTGACTTCGTGGAAATGTTTGTTGGTGTCGGTGCATCACGCGTACGCGATCTTTTCAAACAAGCGAAAGAGAAAGCTCCTTGTATCATCTTCATTGATGAAATTGATGCAATCGGTCGCGCTCGTGGAAGAAGTGTTTCTCAAGGTGCAAATGATGAACGTGAAAACACGTTGAATCAGCTCCTGACTGAAATGGACGGATTCGGAACAAACAGCGGTGTAATCATTCTCGCCGCTACGAACCGCGCCGATATTCTTGACCGCGCTTTGTTGCGTGCAGGACGTTTCGATCGTCAGATTTACGTTGATCTACCGGATCTGAACGAACGTAAAGCCATCTTCCAGGTGCATTTGCGTCCGCTGAAACTGGATCACGATGTGGATATGGATTTTCTGTCTCGTCAAACACCGGGATTCTCAGGAGCGGACATTGCTAACATTTGTAACGAAGCGGCTTTGATTGCAGCACGTCATAACAAAAAGCTGGTTGGTCGTCAGGATTTTCTCGATGCAGTTGATCGTGTAATCGGAGGTTTGGAAAAGAAAAACAAAATCATTTCCAAAGAAGAAAAGCAAACGATTGCATTCCACGAAGCAGGTCATGCAACTGTAAGCTGGATGTTACGTTATGCCGCTCCGTTGGTGAAAGTAACCATTGTTCCGCGCGGACGTTCTTTGGGCGCTGCGTGGTACTTGCCGGAAGAACGTTCATTGACAACTACAGAGCAATTCCTCGATGAAATGTGCGCTACTCTTGGTGGTCGTGCAGCGGAAGAAGTCATCTTCGGTAAAGTTTCAACAGGTGCATTAAGCGATCTGGAACGTGTTACCAAACAGGCTTACGCAATGGTAACCTACTATGGCTTGAATCCGAAAATCGGAAATATGAGTTATTACGATTCGCAAGGCGGTGATTATACTTTCTCAAAACCGTATAGTGAGAAAACTGCTGAAACAATCGACAAGGAAGTACATGATATGATTGAGTCGATGTACATCAAGACGAAGCAGTTGTTGATGGAGAACAAAGACAAACTGACGGCTCTTGCAAACAAACTCACAGAGAAGGAAGTAATCTTCAAAGAAGATTTGGAAGCTATATTCGGAAAACGTCCTTGGGATCCTGTTGAAGAACCCGAAGTGAAGAAAGAAGAAACCGTACAGAATCCGAATCCTGCAGGACCGGTTCCTGTAGATCACAAACCAACAGAATAATATTCCGGTCAGCAACTGTCAGCAGTATTTATGATGGAAGACAGCACCACATCGAAGGAAAAAATCCTGAAGAAAGTTCGCGCTGCGCTGATTCATAAGTCGCGCGTTGAAACATCAGATGCTGATTTCGATTCGAACATTTACGACACTAACGACGACCCGCTGGAACTCGTGTTTGCTCAGGCATTCACGGATGCCGGCGGGCAGTTCGTTTTCTGTGAGAATGAAACGGACTTCGTAGATAATTTCGAAGCGTTGACAATGGACGGAAGCTTCGGAAAAATCTGGTGCGGAGAGAAGGAAATTGCAGAACTCGTGAAGAAGACGGGAGTTGAATTTACCTCTGATGAAAAGCAACTGCAGCATGTTCAAACTTCTGTTACGGGTTGCGAACTGCTGGTGGCACGAACAGGAAGTATTGCTGTAAGTTCACGCATGAATGCAGGACGTAAATCCGGAGTGTTCATCGATTATCATGTTGTTGTTGCCAGAACTTCGCAACTCACTTTGCAGCTTCGAGATGCATTGAAAGAGTTGAAGACAAAATATCCGGAAGGAATTCCATCACACATCACGTTCATTACCGGCCCGAGTCGTTCGGCTGACATAGAGAAAACACTTGTTCAGGGTGCGCATGGCGCGAAAGAGATTTATCTCTTCCTGATTGATGATACAATCGGATTAAACGCGTAATTTTTCATCATGAAAAAACTGACTGCATTCCTGTTGCTCTTCAGCGGGAGTCTCGCTGCTCAAAACGATTCGCTGCGCAGTGATCATCATCACGATTTTAGCGGTGATTCAACTGAACACAACAGTTCATTTATCAAAGTGATTTCCGTGTCAGTTGGTGGCGGCGCACAGATTATCCGAACCGGCTTTCAGGATGTCAGCGTTATTCAACAAGCTGCGCCTTCCTCATCCCTTGCTTTCGCAGATTTATCACAATACGGAAACGGAGGACTTTTCTCCGGCATTTTCGGAAATTTCAACAGCGGAAGCACGAAAGGAATTGCCGTGAATGTTCGCTTTGGCTGTCAGAAGAAATTCAGCGAAACACGGTTCGGAATTTACCATTCCACAATCGGCATTACGTCGCAGAATTATTCTTTAACGAGCAGCGTATCCATTGATACAACGGCTGTTCCCGGAGGAACATTTGTTACGGATTCCATATTCACGAGTTCGTATAATTACAACTGGTATTCCGATGTAATTTCACTTGAAGCGTCGTGGATTGCGAGAACGAATCCTGCACGTATTGTAAGTTTTTATACCGGCTTCGGAATGAATTTCGGAGCAGGATTTAACGGCGTTATTGAAAATTCATTCGTTGAAAATACCTATTTCATGCATTACGGCACAGGTGATGTAACTTCCACTTATATGACCGGCTACACCACGCGCACAGACATTCAGGAACGTTTTCGCGCACCGGGATTCTTTTTTACAACGGCCAATATTCCGGTAGGGATGAATATCCGTTTGGGCAGACGCAATCCGATTCTCAGACACATCGTTCTGCATTATGAATATCAAGGTCAGTTACAAATGCTGTTCCCTTCAGGTATTGACGCGCAGGTACGCACTGCATCTGCGTTTACCGGTGGTGTAAAATGGCTGATTCATCCGCCGAAAGTTAACCGCGGACATGGATGGAAAAACAATCACCGACATCATGAATAATCTAACGCAGCGACTTATTACGGGATCTGTTTTTGTTGTTGTACTTGTAAGTGCAATATGGTTCAGCGTATGGACAATGGCATTGTTATTTCTGGTTATTACAATTCTCGGATTATTGGAATTCTATCGTCTCGCAGAAAAAGCAAATGCGCAACCGCTCCGGATTTACGGAACAATTCTCGGTGCTCTTCTCGTTGCAGGTGCGTTTATGTTGCGCAGAAACTTCATGCCTGAAGCCACATTCATCATCATCCCTGCTCTGTTCCTGATATTCTTCATTGAATTGTACCGTAAAAAACCGAATCCATTCTCGAACATCGGATGGAGCTTTCTGGGATTGGTTTACATCGCACTTCCTGTTGCAATGCTCATGATGGCGTTCGTTCCTGAAATGAATCAGAGCGTAGGATGGTTTGGCGACACCTGGGAAAGTCATTACGATTGGAAACCGGTACTGGTGTTGTTCGTTCTCATCTGGGTGAGCGATTCGATGGCGTATGTGTGCGGAAGACTCTTCGGTAAGAATAAATTGTGGGAAAGAATTTCTCCGAAGAAAACATGGGAAGGGTTCATCGGCGGAACAATTTTCTGCATCGGAACCGGCTTTGCTTTCGGTCATTGGTTAATGGACGATAACGGCACGATGAAATATGAAATCATGTGGTCGTTGATTGCGCTCACAACTGCCGTTTCAGGAATGCTGGGCGATCTGGTGGAATCACTTTTCAAACGCAGTATTGATGTGAAAGACTCAGGCACAATTCTTCCAGGACATGGAGGAATTCTGGATCGCTTCGATGCACTTTTTCTTTCAGTACCGTTCACCTTGACAGTTTTCTGGTTGTGTGAAGCATTTCTCGCCTGAATATTGGTCGATTTTGACAAGGTATTCAACGATACTGACCGTATACCTGCCTTCATTACCATCGTATCCCGAAAAAACCCTTAATTTTACGTCCCAAATTCAGAAAGTCAACTAAAAACCAATTTATGGCTACGACAGCAAAAAAGGCAGAAGAGGTTGCACACGCAAGCATGTTTGATGCAGTACTCGCCCGCCTTGATAAAGCCGCTGAACTTTTTGGTCTTGCACCGGAAGTGGCTGAAATTCTCCGTCATCCGAAGAGAGAAGTTAAAGTGAGTCTCCCGATCAAAATGGATGATGGTTCCGTTAAAGTTTTCGAAGGTTACAGAACCGTTCACTCTACACATCTCGGTCCGTCTAAAGGCGGAATCCGTTATGCAATGGATGTGAATGATGATGAAGTTCGTGCACTGTCTGCATGGATGACTGTTAAATGCGCTATTGCTAACCTTCCTTACGGTGGTGGCAAAGGCGGAATTAAATGCGATCCGCGTAAAATGTCTGTTGGTGAATTGGAACGTTTGACGCGTGCTTACACGCGCG
>JBJOKQ010000144.1:0-8580 GCA_046046005.1 Bacteroidota bacterium
GTGAACGCCTTTACCATCACACCATATGCAACAGCAATTCAAACAGTGAATGTATATTACAAAGTAGGTACATACGTTGGCAGTGAGATTAATGCTGCTGCATGGACACTAGTCGGAAGTTATTCAGTGAACGGAACAGCCGCGGTGCCGTTGTTAATGCCAATCACCAGCATTGTGATTCCGGCAGCAACTACATATGGAATATATGTTCAGTATAACGCTCAGTATTCGAATGGAGCGAATACTTATTCCAATGCAGATCTTACTATGGTTAGCGGAGCGGGACACTGTACCGGATTTGACGGTTGCTGCATTCCGCGAACCTTTAATGGAATTGTACATTATACTGTCACATCAAGTGCAACGCCAACTGTAACATGGACTCCTGCTGCAACACTTTCTTCTTCTTCTGTTTTGAATCCGGTTGCTACACCGAGTGCAACCACTACTTATACACTAACTGCAAGTAACGGAGGGTGCAATTCAACAAGCACTGTTACAGTTACAGTAACTCCGACTCCGGTTTCTCCTACAGCATCTCCGCAAACAATTTGTTACGGAGCGAATGCACAGATTACAGCGAGTGCAACTGCAGATTGGTACACAACACCAACAGGCGGTGCGTTAGTAAGCAGCGCGCAAACTTTCACAACTCCGTCGCTTACATCGAACACGACGTATTACATGGAAGGTGTGGCCAATGGTTGTCCTGCTGCGCCACGTAACGCCGTGAACGTTACGGTGAATCCGTTCCCGAATACTATTCCGGGTACGAACGCTGCTGCTACCGGGTGTAATATATATGCACCGAACGCATGGACATGGTTCGTAAATCCTTCAAACGATATTGTAGCTTGTGTGTGGTCGGGAGCAAACCTGAATGCCGTTAGTGCGAACGTGCAGGTGTTGTCAACTGTTCCTTATCAGAATGGCGTGCCGTACATTCCGCGTGTTGTAACGATTACGCCCGGAACACAAGGTACAGCACAGGTAAGATTGTATTTCACTTTGCAGGAATTCCAAATGTTGCAGGCTGTGAACTCGCAACTCACTTCAATTACTCAGTTAGGTGTTACCAAGTTCGACAATTCGAATATGACAGGTAATCCGCTATATCTTGCTCCAACCGCGTACCTCACTCCTGCACAAACAGGAATCACAGACGTTTATGCAGTTGAAGTGCTGACGCCGGGTTTCTCCACATTTGCAATTCACTTCAATTACGGCAATACAATTCTTCCTGTAGAATTCACATCACTGACTGCAGAATGCGCATCAACCGGCGTGAAAGTGGAATGGTCAACCGCAAGTGAAACGCAATGCAGTCATTACAATGTTTACAGAAGCAGTGACGGCACTAACTACACTTTTGTTACTACTGTTATGGGCGCGGGAACCACATCCGAACCTCATGACTATTCGATTTATGATCTGAATGCGGATATCGGTGTTAATTATTACCGAATTGATCAGGTTGACATTAACGGAACAATAAAACCTGCGCCACTGATTTCCGCAACATGTGAAACAATGATGCAGCGACCTGAATTGGCTCCGAATCCTGCAGATGAAAGTTCTGTTTTGATATTCCCATCTGACAAGGAGACTGTTCTGAACATTACTATACTGAACTCAGAAGGCATGCGTATTGAATCGCAGCAGGTAGCACTTGAAGAAGGACGGAATACAATACAATTCAACTGGACAGAATATTCTGCCGGACTTTACTTAATAAAAACTGAACATGATGGGGAGCAACACGAATTCAAACAGATTATCATTGAGTAATAAACTCAAGGAATTGATATCGCAGGAAAAAGCCTCATTTGGTACATGGATATTATTTATGAAAGAGCGGGTTGCTGAACTGAAATCTTTTCATTCAACGGAATCAGTGCGCATCTCCAAAAGTGCAATACAGAAAAACGGCCAGAGCACTTCCGCTTAAGTTTGAAAGGCTATTCCCCGGCCGATCAAACAAAAGCCCGATCATTTGATCGGGCTTTTCAATTTAGTGTTTCTGATGAACTTTCGGATCTTGTTGCATCACCATCTTCAAAGATTGCTGAACAATTGAAGCAGCATCATATCCACATTCTCTCCACAACTCCGGTTGTTCACCGTGTTCAACCCATTTATCAGGAATGCCGAGGCGTTTCACTTCTGCAGAGTAATTGTGATCTGCCATGAATTCAATCACCGCACTTCCGAAACCGCCTTGTATGCAACCGTCTTCAACGGTAATCACTTTGCTGTGTTTCGAGAAAACTTCGTGCAGCATTTTTTCATCCAATGGTTTTGCGAAACGCATATCGTAATGCGCAGCGTCGACACCTGATTTTTCCAATGCTTCACAAGCTTCTACTGCAAAGTTGCCCGGATGTCCGAATGTGAGAATAGCAATATCTTTCCCGTCACGGATTTTTCTTCCCGTACCGATCGTAATTTCTTCAAACGGCGTTCTCCATTCAGGCATAACACCGTTACCGCGCGGATAACGAATTGAGAATGGAACCGCATTCTTATCAAGTTGTGCAGTGTACATCAGATTGCGAAGCTCGCTTTCATTCATAGGCGCACTCACAACCATATTCGGGATGCAACGGAAGTACGCAATATCAAATGATCCGTGATGCGTTGGTCCATCTGCACCTGCAAGACCGCCGCGATCCAAACACAATACAACGTGCAGTTTCTGCAACGCAATATCATGCACAACCTGATCGTATGCGCGCTGCATGAACGAAGAATAAATATTGCAATACGGAATCATTCCCTGCGTTGCAAGACCTGCAGAGAACGTTACTGCATGCTGTTCTGCAATGCCTACGTCAAATGCACGATCCGGCATCGCTTTCATCATGATGTTCAGTGAACATCCGCTTGGCATAGCAGGAGTGATTCCCATGATTTTCGGATTCTTCTCTGCCAATTCTACCATTGTATGTCCGAATACATCCTGATACTTCGGTGGCTGCGGAACTGTTGAGGCAGATTTTACAATCTGTCCTGTGTTCTTGTCGAACAAGCCCGGTGCATGCCAAAGTGTTGGATTTCCTTCTTCAGAAAATTTAAAACCTTTTCCTTTCGTGGTAAGCACGTGAAGAATTTTCGGTCCCGGAATATCTTTCAAATCGCGCATCACTTTCACCAAACGATCCACATCGTGTCCGTCGATAGGACCGAAGTAGCGGAACTTCAGTGATTCAAAAAGATTACTTTGTTTGAGTAATGCGCTCTTCAACGTATCACTAACTTTTGTTGCAATGCTCTGTGCATCCGGACCGAACTTGCTGATTTTTCCAAGCAACTTCCACACTTCATCTTTCACTTTGTTGTAAGTGTGAGAAGTAGTGATGTCGTTCAGATACTCTTTCAGCGCGCCCACATTCGGATCGATACTCATGCAATTGTCGTTGAGTACAACAAGCAGATTGCTGTTCTCAATACCGGCGTGATTCAAGGCTTCGAACGCCATTCCCGCTGTCATAGAACCATCACCTATTACAGCAATGGCCTGACGATCTTCGTGCTTTCTGTTGGCCGCAACAGCCATTCCGAGTGCAGCTGAAATAGAAGTGGAAGAGTGTCCCACACCGAAAGTATCGTATTCACTTTCGCTGCGCTTCGGGAATCCGCTGATGCCTTTGTATTTGCGATTCGTGTGAAATACATCACGACGACCGGTAAGAATTTTGTGTCCGTAAGCTTGGTGACCAACATCCCACACGAGTTGATCGTAAGGGGTATTGAAAACGTAATGCAATGCAACGGTAAGTTCTACAACACCCAAGCTCGCGCCGAAGTGTCCGCCTTTTACAGAAACGAGATCAATGATGTATTGTCTGAGTTCTTTCGAAAGTTGCGGTAACTGTTCTTCCGATAAAAGTCGGAGATCTTCAGGTGAATTGATTTGACCGAGCAATTTGCCGGGTACAAATTCATTCTTTTCAGGGGTGTGTGCCATCGCGTGAATTACAGGGCAAATGTACGAAAACACGAGGGGAAAGGTTCACAAAATCTGCAAAATCAGGAGGTTAAGGCCTCTTTCCAAGGCTTTGTTGAGGCATTTTGATTGTGCTCAAGTCAATGTGTGAGCAGAATGAAGACTAAACAATCAGATCGCTGCCAACTACTTCACCGTCATGAAGTCGGATAGTTCTGTCGGTTTGCGCCGCAAGATTCATATCGTGCGTTACAACCATGATGGTTTGATTGTATTTTTCCTTCAGTTCACGGAAAATATCAAACACCAGTTGCGCATTTTTCGAATCGAGATTTCCTGTCGGTTCATCTCCGAAAATAATTTGAGGATCATTGATCAATGCTCTTGCAATTGCCACACGTTGTTGTTGTCCGCCGGAAAGTTTACTCGCTTTTTTGTCTGCCTGATCTGCAAGACCAAGCATTCCCAACTTTTCAAGAGCACGCTTTCTGATTTCTTCGTCGCTGTATTTTCCCAATTTCAGAGCAGGCAACATCACATTGTCTAGTACAGTGAATTCTGGAAGCAGATAATGAAACTGAAAAACGAATCCGATTTTTTCATTGCGGATTTCGGCCAGTTCATTTTTTGATTTTACAGAAAGATCTTCACCCGCGAGGAAAATGTGTCCTTCGTAATCCGTATCCAATGTCGAGAGCACATACAACAAAGTGGATTTACCGCTACCCGATGAGCCGACGATTGAAACGAACTCTCCGCGCTCAACACTTATGTTCACTTTCTTCAACGCCTGAAAGTCCACGGGATCGCGGAAGAATTTATCAAGGTTTTTTGTTTCCAGTATAGCGCTCATCACTTGCTGCGTATTATATCAATTGCATCCACTTTAGCAGCTTTTCTTGCAGGAATATAACCTGCTAGTGCTGTTGCAATCAAGCCGAACATATAGGCAAAAACAAAGAAAGCCGGAGAGGAATTGAACTGAAGATATTCCATCGCAACAAATCCGCGTACGTCCATTTTAATACTTCCGACAATCTGTTGCAGTAAATAACCTACCGCAAGTCCGAGCAGTCCTCCGAGAATTCCGATCACGAGTGATTCAGTAAGGAAAATTGTACGAATGTCTTTGTCTTTGAAACCTGTTGCTTTCAGAATAGCGATATCCGGAAGTTTCTCGTAAATGATCATCATCAGAATATTGAAGATCCCGAAACCGGAAACGATGAGAATGGATGCGATGATCAGATACGTAACCATGTTCTGAATTTTGAAAACGCTGAAGATATTTGCATTCGCAGATTCCCAATCCTGTGCCGTGTAACCGAATTTCTCCTGGAAGTAAAGTGATAGCGGTTTTGCTTTGTTGATGTCTTTGAGTTTGATGTTAAGATCCGTGATGTAACTGCCATCTACATTCAGCAGTTTCTGCGCATTGCGGATGTTGATGTATGCACGTGAATTGTCCAGTTCGACAATTCCGGATTTGTGAATCCCCACAACTTTCAAATCCAAACCGATTCCTTTCGGTGAAACTACAAACATATTGTCGCCCACTTTAGCGCCAAGTTTCATTGCGAGGCCTTCGCCGAGAATGATTCCGTTCGGAGTTGTTTCCAATTTGAGAAGATCTCCTTCAATCATGTATTTTTCCACGGAGAAAATAGCGTTCTCTTTTTCAATTTCAACTCCGGAAACACGACCTGAAATCTGAGCAATGCCCAGTTTGAAAATTGCCTGAGAACCGATGAAAGGAGAAACACCTGCCACATCCGGATGTTGACTGATAATGTCCATCAGCTGTTTCCCGTTTTTCAGTTTCGGATCTTCAACTTCCGGTTTCTGGTTGCGAACCACATTCCATGTTTTTCCGTCGTCATGAAAACGATCGAGCAGAGAAGGGCGCTCACCTTGAACATCATTGTAAATTCTGATGTTGGCAGATGTGTTCACCGTTTGTTCAATGAACATGGTTTGAAAACCTGACATCAACCCGGCCTGAAAAATGAAAATTGCAATTCCGAACGTCACGCCCAGCATAGCAACAATAGTCTGCCTCTTCTTGGAAAGAAGATGCGTCATCGCAATGCGGAAAGATGGACTTTTAAAGAATGACATTCGCCTGTTGTGTTACAGAAATTATTTTTCCAGTTGATCGCTTTCTGAGATTCCGCTGAGTACTTCTACAAATTCAAGATCGCTCACACCTGAAGTGATCTTCACCGGTTCTTCTTTGCCTTTCACTTTCACGAGATTTCCGGGCTTGATGTATTCGCGCGGAATTACCAGCGCGCCTTTCTTCTGCGAAACAATGATGTTTGATTCAACCGACATGCCACTGTAAATATTCATTTCCGGCTTGAGCTCTATTGTAGCTGTTACACGTGCCGTTTTGTTTCCGGCACTGATGCGCGGATAAATTTCCTGCACGGTCCCTTTCAGTTCCACATCTTTGAACGCATCAATTTCATAAATAACATTTTGGCCGGTCATCACAAACGATACATCTGTTTCATCAATGCTCAACTCGACTTCAAATTCAGTTGCAGATCCGATTTCAACCAGCACCATCTGTGAGTTAACCAGATCACCGATGTTCGGCACAATGTCATACACTTTTCCGTTTACTGCAGCTGCTATTGTGTAATCACCCAGATTGCTGTTCTGTGCATCCAACTGCAATCTTGCATTCTCTGATTCTGTGCGTAAACGATCTTTCGTTGACGAGTAATTCATCTGCGAACGACGATATGCTGCGCGTGAATTGTCAAGCAACACTTTCGCCTGATCAAATTGCATCTGTGAAGTGCTCTTTTGCGCCAACAGATTTTCGTAGCGACGGAAGTTCATCGAATCCAATTCGTATTTCGACTGCAGTGCCATCATATCCTGCTTCAACGCTGAAAGAACAGGTCCGTTTTCAGAAGCATTTCTGGAAGCCAACGCATATTGATTTTTCGCTGCTTCAACATTGATCGTGTTGATCTCACTTCGGATTCTCAAGAGCGGTTGTCCCGCTTTTACTGTGTCGCCAACGTTTACAAAAATCTCTTCCACATATCCGGGAAGACGTGCAGAAACTTTGTAATCATTTTTAGGGAACAGTTTCCCTGATGCATACACCGCCTGCGTGATATCTCTCTTTTCAGGAGATGCAGTTTCAGTTTTACCGCCGCATGATGCAAGCAGTAATGTCAGAGCGAAAGGAAGCAGTTTCTTCATGATATAAAAAAGGCGGGACATTATCCCGCCATTAAATTATTCTGCACTTGTATTTTCTGCGTGGTGCACTTCTGTCTTCTTGTTACCACCTGTCATGCGACGCAAACGGTTTCTGAAACGTTCACCTAGAATATACATCACCGGCAATACAACAAGAGTCAGAATTGTTGCAAAGCTGAGTCCGTAAATCATTGTCCATGATAGCGGGCCCCAGAATGCCACACTGTCTCCACCGAAGAACAGATGCGGATTGAATTCTGCGAACAATGTATAGAAGTCGATGTTCAAGCCAACTGCAAGCGGAATCAATCCGAGAATCGTTGCAGTAGCAGTAAGCAACACCGGCGTCATACGTGTTTTACCGGCTTCAATCACAGCTTCACGTGTAGGCATGCCGCGTTCTTTGAGAATATCAATGAACTCCACAATCAGAATTCCATTTCGCACAACAATTCCTGCGAGCGCTACAATTCCCACACCTGTCATGATGATGGAAATATTTCCGCCGAAGATCGCGAGGCCAAGGAACACACCGATTACACTGAAGAAGATTTCAGTAAGAATGATGATTGGTTTGCCGACAGAATTGAATTGCGTTACGAGGATAATGATGATCAATCCGATTGAAGACATCAACGCCCAACCAAGGAACGATGCGGTTTCCGCCTGCTCTTCTGCCTGTCCACCCATTTTGATTTCCACGCCCGGAACTTTGTGCGTTAGAGTCCATGCTTCTACTTGTGCTTTCACGTTCGCTGCAACTTCGTTCGGGTTGAAGTCTTTCACTACGTTCGATTCAAGCGTGATAATACGCTTTTGTGCTTTGCGTTTTACTCCGCCGTAACTCTGACCGTAATAAATGTCAGCAAAAGAAGACAAAGGAACGTTGCGGATCATTCCGCCCATGTTCATATCGCGGTAGGTGAACTTCAGGTTGTTCAACGCATTCAGATCTTTACGCTGTTCTTCGTTGTAACGGATCATGATAGGATACTCATCATTCTCATCTCTGAACTTCGAAGCTTCTGCGCCGAACACGGCACTTCTCAATTCCATACCGATCATTCCTGTGGAAATTCCTTCGCGGTTCGCGCGTTCACGATCAATATTGAAAACGATTTCCGGCTTACTCGCCACAACATCGCTTTTCAGATTCTCAACTCCGGCGATATTCACACTGTCGAGGTAAAGCTTGAGTTCATCAGCTGTTGCGATCAGCGCTTCGAGTTTATCGCCTGTAATTTCAATGCTTACAGGCTTGCCTACCGGAGGACCGCCTTGTTCCTGTTCAACTCGAATAGTTGCGTCAGGAATCTGGTTGTCGCGGAACGAATTCTGAATACGTGAAAGCACTGTGCTTGTAGAACGCCCGTCTCGCTCAGCGAATTTCACAAACGCAACAGACACTTTTG
>JBJOKQ010000145.1:0-8553 GCA_046046005.1 Bacteroidota bacterium
AGCTTTAATTAAGCACATTATCCGTTTCAGGAAAAATGTTCAGGTGCAATGTTTGTGAATGGCTCAATATTTCTGGTGAGTGTTTTACCCAATAAGTTATCCAATTCAACAGGAGGTAAACCCGGTTCACGGTTTCTGATGAAACGAACCATGGAACGATCCAGCACTTCTCCTGCAGAAAGATTCCGATCGGCCACAATACTCTTCTTCTGAAACTTTCTGTAGCGCAGATCACTTTCGCTGAAGTCAGTTTTTTCCGCACTGCCTAAGGCAACATTCGCTCTTCTCAGCAATTCAACATACGCTATGAATTCAGCAGGTTCCAGTGCTGCCTGGTAATCAATTCCTTTCTCTGCACGACTGATCGTAATGTGTTTTTCTATTACGTGAGCGCCCATTCCAACAGCAATCAAATCAACAATGCGGGAAAAGGAATCGCTGCCATCAGTATGATCATGATAACCTGCAGGAACTCCGAACTTCTCCTGAAGATATTTCATACGACGAATATTCAGATCCGGAGTTTGAGTCGGGAAATTCTGGACACCGTGCATTAAAATAATCTGTCTCGCTCCATTGTTTGCAGCGCGATCCAATCCTGCCCCGATTTCTGCATCTGTTGATGCGCCTGTTCCCAGTGTAAAAGGCAACCCGCTTTTTGAAACAGCAGCCACTACTTCCGGATTACTCAAATCAGCAGAATTCAGTTTTATTGCATCTGCTCCAAGCCGCACCGCCATGTGAACGCTGGGCAAATCGAATGTACAAACGATCACAGCAATCTCCGATTGCTTCGCGTAGTCGATCAAACCTTGCCATTCTTCCTCAGTAAACTCAATTCTCTTCAGAACATCATAAACATCGTGAGAAGGCACAACCGTTTCATCCGCACGAAAAAACTGCAATTGAATCGCATCCGCTTTGGCGTTAACCGCCGCATCAATAAGCTGTTTGGCTTTTGACAAACTTCCATCGTGCGCACAGGCCATTTCTGCAATGATGTATGCAGGATAACCGTTTCCGATTCGTTTGCCCTTAATTGTAACCGTTTTCTCCATAAAACAGTTACAAATATATCAAGATTCACCCGCCGAAGACCTGCTCGGAAATCGGGGTAAAAGAATAATCCGGAGCCGAAATCAGGAGATCCAACCGTTGGATTGCAGAACTGCTTTCAATTGCGACTTCTCTTCACCTTCAATTTGCTTCATTGGAGGTCTTTCAAATTCAGGTAATAGTCCTTTCAGTGCTAATGCGCATTTCAATGAAGGATGCCATCCCATAGGAACGGTTTTCGCGAAATACGGCAATTCAATTTCATTGACAATCCGCCCTGCTTTTTCACGTTGTCCGCTTGTCATCAAAGAATAAAACTCCAATTCCAGTTCGGGTTGAAAATTACCGATACCACCCAGAAATGCTTTCGAGCCGCGATCGAAATCGCGCAAGTAATACCTACTCATTCCACCGCCAGCACCGATTACAATAGCCTTGCCGCTGATTCTTTCAACAATTGCATTGCTGTATTCCGCATCCAATGCTTCTTCTTTAACGCCGCTCACCAATGGCAAATCCAAAAGACGATCAAGCAAATCAAGAGAATACTGAACGCTTCCGGCTCCGTACCCATTTCGCATCGGCATTTCGTGAATAAGAATTCCCGTAGATGTCAACTGTTCTGCTATTGCTTTGAAAAAAGAGTATGTATTATCTGCACCATAATGACGCTCCGGGAAATACGCCAGAAAATAATCTGCACCGATCTGCTCGGCATGCTTTGCAAAATCTATTGCACGCGCGGTTCCTCCTACCTGAGGATTGGCAACAATCGTAACCATCCGCCCTTCCGCAGCACGAACAACTGTTTCGTTTATTTTCTTCACTTCTTCATCGGTGAGTAAGCTGAATCGACTCGTACCCACAGTTGTCATGACATTACGAATGCCGGCATCCGCCAGAAACTTCACGTAACTGTCAAGTGAAGCGTAATCCACTTCGTATTTAGAGTTGAACGGAGTTGGCAACGGAATTACCGGTCCTGTGATTGCATCAGGAGATTTTCTATTCATAGGAATCAATATTCTTTGCTAATATTTCAGCTATTGCGAATTGGTAAGGATAATCAATATCAAAAGAGCGGATTGCCGACATACGGTATGCAAGCATTTCTTCATTAAAGAATGTTCCCTTTTCAAGAAATGCCTCAACGGTTGCCATGTACATCGCGCCGTTAGGATGATAGCGTTTGGCGATATCCTGGCTTCTCGTTACATTATATCCGTCTTCAAAAGTCATTTTCATTCGGGAATCGTCCAAAGGCGACAATGCCAATTGAATCGGGAAATCGTATTCAGTAACTCCGATCAGATACGGACAATTTCCGTTGCGCAGCATATCAAAGGCTTCCCGCAAGTGTTTTGAAGTACGAAATGGACATGTAGGCAACAGAGCAGTTATATAACGGTATTCCGATCTCATCCCAGGGCGATTCAAATATTCCCGAACCACCTGAACTTTCGTGGCATTATCTGCTGCCAGTTCCGCAGGTCGTTGATCAGTTTCAACGCCCTCACTTTTCGCCAATGCGAGAATCTCTTCATCTTCCGAAGAAACAACAATATTATCGAAAGCTCCGGAATCCTTTGCTGCTCTGATTGTATAACTAAGAAGTGGAACACCATTCAAAGGAAGAACATTCTTCCGCGGAATTCTTTTCGACCCGCCTCTTGCAGGAATAAGACACAAACTTTTTGCCATATGAGTTATTTACCGAATAATCCGGAAAGCCAGCCTTTCTTCTTTTTTCTCAGATTCGGATTATTCAGTTCATCAATAAAATTACTTTGACCACGCATTACACGTCTTTCCCCTTCAGTCACTGTTCCAGTTCTGTGAAAGACATCCGTATCAAAAATAATTAATGTTCCTGCAGGACCATCAACCGAAACAATTTCCGATTCCTTCGCCGGCAAATCACGAGACATCATTCTGTTCTCATAATTAACCTTGTCGCCTTCCGACAATCGCACTTGTGCCGTATGCTTCTGCGATCCCGGAACACATGCAAAAGCCCCATTTGAAGCATTACAATCGTTCAGGTAAACGAAAAACTTCAAGGTACGTTGCACATCAAAATGAAGGTCATTGGCCATGTGTCGCGTTCCTACAACATCATTTACAACATACACGGAATTGTTTGCCTTTACATCTTGTCTCTTCAAATATGCTTTTGTAATAGCGTCAAACTTTTCGTTTCTGAAAACCTGGAACATTACAGGAAACTTCTGTGAGCTCAACGCATTGAGATCCACCGTAACGGCACGACCGTTAGAGTATTCAATCGTGCGGACACCGTCTGAATTCATATTCAGCAACTGTTCGAAATTCTGATTCAGCGCTGCAATAGTATCAGAATTGAAATAACCAGGAATGCGAACCACGCCGGTTTTGTTCAGACGACTTAACCCAACACTGAAATTTCCGTCCCAATCTTCATTCCGAGAAGTGATGTCTTGCAAGTTCATATGTGGCCTATTTAAATAATCTTCCGAAAAATCCTTTGTCGGTAACATTCTTGACATTGATATCTGCCATGAAGGAAGGTGCTGTTTCGGAAGATGGTTTATGAAGAATCAGCAGCAAATTATCGAAAATAGGCTTGGCCGGATCTTTCACAAAATAAGGTTTGAAAAATCTGTTGGAGTAGTCGCGATAAGGCTGCGGTTTCGTAAATATTTTATCGTCCGCTTTCTCTCCTTCCAAATCAAAAATGTAAGGTAACACGTCAAATCCTGCAGCGAATCCGGCGCTTTCAAATTCACAGATTCGGTAATAATGGTCGGAATTGTCTTTTACTTTTATCTTCAGATTTTCATCGTTGTAAAGCATCTTCGCACGCTGCGGAGAAATCAATTTCTCATAATCGCTGCGCTGCTGATAATTTGTGTATGAGTTTGGATGACAATGCTCCACAGCAACAACAAAACCTCCCGGTTTCAACACACGATAACATTCTTTCAACGTGGCAGTAAGATTCTCCGAATGATGTATTGCCCCCAATGAAATAACGTAATCAAAAAAGTTGTCTTCGCATTTCATTGCATTATAACTTCCTACAACAGGTTGAATTTTTGTAATGTCCGCATTCAAATTTGTGCAAACGAGCGGAAACAATGAATCGACAGAAAAGCGGTCGTAATCCAAACAATACACTTCACTTACCTGTGGCTCCTTCGAAATCTGCGCAGAAAATACACCGGTTCCCGCACCTACTTCAATTATTCTTCCGTTCAGTTTTTTTCCGGTAATTAATTCCACTTTCCGCGCAGCGGCTATTCTCCACGTAAACCCCGGACCATTGAGTTGTTGCTTTGCTTTGTCAGGTGTTTCGTAGTTTTTGAAATACATGTGCTCCGCTACCCGCGCACGAAGTTCGATTGCTCCTTCACGGATATTATTTTTATCATCATCAAGATTCCAATACAACGAAGGCTTAAGACTCATAACAGTTCTGTTTTCATTGCAGCCAAAGCGACTACATTGGTCTGTAAAGATAGTAAACGACTCACACAACTTAATGCCTGATATTGATCAGGAGTACCACCGTAAGAATTGACTAATTAAGCTTGAAGCGGTCAATGAGGCGATATGAAAATCTTATACTCGGCTTCTCTATGAGGTAATAGGATAACATTGCCACGAAATACAAAGAAAAGAATGCCAATATCAACTTCATCCAGGGCGCGAAGTCAAGTAGATTCACAACGGAAAACACAGCGAAATGCAACAGATAAACTGAAAATCCAAACTCTCCCCATTTTCCTAAAAACCGATTGCTGAGGAATCGATTAAAAACATTTCCGTTTTCAACTGAAATGATGAAATAAGTAAATACCAGTGAAAAAACGAGACTCAGATATCTGAAGTTATAGAATACCTCTTCAAAAATCAGGAAATCCCGACTTACGAGAACTACCGATAATGTCATAAACAGCACAAACAGAAGAGATGATGTAATACTGATTACTCGTTTATTATTTACAAACCAATCCTTCCATCGAACAGAGGCGTAAGTAAGTAATAATGCACCGATGAAAATATCAATATAATTTCCGCTTGAGCGATCGTTTGTTGTCAGGTAGCGTATCGCATCGGTGTGGAACGGAAACTTTGTGTAGTGAGAAAAGTACAAAGCGAAATTCACTAAAGCCGCTCCAATGAAAAGAGGAACAGAATAGCGTGTATAATTCATGATCAGATAAACCCACAATGGAACCAGAATATAGAACTGCTCTTCGGCCACAACCGACCAGAAAACACCATCACCGCGATAAAAAACAAAATGCTGAAACAGTCCTGTGAAGCCATTGGTAATATGCAGGTATCTGAGAGCAACATTACCGGATAGTATTTGATAAATGAAAACGCCGGTTAACACGGTATAATACAGCGGAATAATCCGGAGCAATCTTTTAATATAAAATCGTGCTGCACTTTTACTGTCGATACCTTCCATGAATAAGCGCTTACCAAGCAAGTAAGCCGACAATGCAAAAAACAGGTAAACACCAATGTGACCTATTCCCTGAAAGTTCAGATTACTTTGCAAATAGATTCCGCGTCCGGAAGTGTGAGAAAAGAAAACCGTGAGCACCGCAATGCCACGAACACCATCAAGTGCCGCAGAACGTTTATTCTTTGATATCAGCATTACAGAATTATCAACCTTATTTAACCGGATAAACAGAAACAGTTTCCCAACCGATTTCAGGAGCCACTACAGCAGTTTTTCTATAAAGGTTTTTCATCCCTCTATACGTTGTAGTATCGCTTATGGTAAATTGCAAGCAACGCTCCAACTTGTGATAAGGTTTATCTGTTTTTCCGCGAGCGCTTAACGTAATAAAATAAACGCCGGGTTTGAGAAGAGAAGTGGGAAGTGCAATTTTTACAACTGAAACCTGTTCCGCTTCCTGCGCAACTTTCAATCCTTCAGATTCATCGCTCGTTGAAACAAAAATTGTATTGCCAGTTACATCCTCAACATGAATTCCTATTACCGAATCGCGACGTGCTTCAGCAGTGAAAATCTCGGCGACAACATTTACTGCCTCCGTAAACTCAAACGAACCTGAAATATTACCCGTTCCGTTCATCATTGCAACTCTTCTGAAGCTGAAAGGAACTGACGGACGTTCATCAACAGTCAGTTCGAATCCGGAAGCCTTTAAACTGCCGCCTTTATACGCGTCGATTGCATCAGAAGCTGTTCCTTCAAACGACATCATTCCGTGTTCGATCACAATACCTCGTGTGCACAGATTACGAACAGCACTCAAATTGTGACTTACAAAAATCACTGTGCGCCCATCGCCGGCAACATTCTGCATTTTGGACAAACACTTGCTCTGAAATTCTGCGTCGCCAACGGCCAAAACTTCATCCACAATTAGAATTTCAGCTTCAAGATGCGCGGCAACCGCGAATCCCAATCTCACTTTCATTCCGGAAGAATACTTCTTTATCGGAGTGTCGATATATCTTTCCACTCCGGAGAACGCCACAATCTCATCGAACTTAGAAGCAATTTCTTTGCGACTCATTCCGAGAATTGCTCCGTTCAGAAAAATATTCTCAGCGCCTGACAAATCGGGATGAAATCCTGTTCCCACTTCGAGCAAACTGGCCACCCGACCCTTGATTCTGAATGATCCTCTTGAAGGCTCGGCAACGCGAGACAGAATTTTCAATAAAGTGGATTTTCCCGCACCGTTTCTTCCCAAAATCCCAACCACGGAACCTTGTTCTGCATTGAATGAAATATCTTTCAATGCCCAAACATACTTCGAGTTTCCTTTTACATTACGGGCGTTAACTTCCGCATCAGCGTCAAATGGATCTCCCGTTCCTTTGATTTTTGAAACAAGACGTTTAAAGTCGTCAACTAATGTATCAGCTCCGATTTTACCGAGTCTGTACCTTTTACTGATGCCTTTAACTTCAATTACGTTGCTCATCTCTCAACAATTAAACAGTATCCATGAATGATCGCTGCACTCTGTTAAACACGAGCAGCGCAACGGTCAGCAATACTATCGCGAACAACGCGGTTAAACCCAATTGCGGCCAATACATAAATGGGCCTTGTTGGCCTAATACAGCATAGCGGAACGTTTCAATTACAAAAGTCATAGGGTTCATGCTGATAACGATTTCCAGCCATTTGTGCTTCACCGAACTTAATGGAAAAATCACTGGTGAAAAATACATCAGCAATGTGATGCTGAACTGAACGAGATACTGCAAATCTCTATACTTGGTTGTCAATGATGAAATAAGCAATCCTGCTCCTAATCCGATTACAGCCATCAACAACACAAGGAGCGGGATGAGCAACACATAACTGTTCGGATAAATATCCGTTCCGTTAAAATTGTAGTAGAGTATAAAACCAGCAAGAAGTACAGATTGAATTAGGAATCGCAGCATGCTCGATACTACAACAGAAATAGGCACGATTAAACGCGGGAAATAGACTTTGCTGAAAAGATTGGAATTGGTAACGAACGTTGATCCGGTTTTGTTCACACAATCTGCGAAATACATCCAGCATGTAACGCCTGACAAATAGAAAATCACACGCGGATAACCACCAGTAGAAATGCCCGCCACCAAACCGAATACAATTGAATATGCAACAGCAGTTAAAACGGGCTGAAGGAGAAACCACAACGGCCCCAATACCGTTTGCTTATACTGCGCCGCGAAATCACGCTTGATGAACAACACCAGCAAATCACGGTAGCGCCACAGTTGATTCAATTGAAGTGAAACTCCGCTTTTGTTAGCATCAACTTCAATATCCCATTTATCAGTACTCATGATCTAAAGAAGTTTATTTGCGCCGCGATTTCTTATCCTCACTCTGATTACCGTAAGAACCGTAACCGCCGTAAGAGCCGTAACCGCCATAAGAACCGTAACCGCCTCCGTAATTTCCATAACCGTAACGATAACCTCCGTAATAGTAGCGCGAACGTTTACGTTTAACGTAATTCAAAACGAAACTTACGTTTGGAATCTTGTTCTCCGAGAACAATCCTAATACGCGTTTAAGTATGGTTCGGTAACTCACTTTTGTACTCAATACGAAAAGTGTGCAATCCGCTTTCTTCATCAACACCAACGCATCAGAGATCAAACCGATCGGCGGTGTATCAATAATTGTAAAATCATAATGTTCCTTACAATAATCGAGAACTTCTTCTAATCGCGGCGATACAATAATCTCTGAAGGATTCGGAGGCAAAGGCCCTGAAAGAATTACATCGAGATTTTCAATTGTAGTTGGAAGAATAGCATCTTCAATTTTACATTTCCCGATTGCAATAGTACTGAAACCGGTGGCGCTCGTCATTCCCAATCCTTTCTGAACTCTTGGCTTATGCAAATCGAGTTCCAGCAACACCACGCGTTTTCCGCCCTTAGCTAAAATTGCGGCCAGGTTAATCGAACAAAAAGTTTTGCCTTCTCCGGGACTGTTTGATGTCACAA
>JBJOKQ010000146.1:0-8552 GCA_046046005.1 Bacteroidota bacterium
AGATGTAGATAAGGAAATCGGCGGCAAACTTGCTTCTGCAAAAGGTATTGCAATCGTTTCTTCTACAATCATCTCTCCATCTACTTACCGCGCAATCGGTGAGTTCTCTGCGAAGTACAAAAACGTTTCTCACGTTACTTACGATGCAGTTTCTTATTCCGGAATGCTGAAAGCAAACCTTTCTTCATTCGGGAAAGCAATGATTCCTACTTACAACTTCGATAAAGCAGATGTAATCGTGAGCTTGTCTTGCGACTTCCTCGGCAACTGGATTTCTCCTGTTGAACATGCGAAGCAGTACAGTATGACGCGCAAAGTGAGCGCCGACAAGAAAACAATGTCGCGTCACTATCAGTTCGAAACAATGTTGTCGCTCACCGGTGCAAATGCTGATGAGCGTTTCCCTGTTAAACCTTCTCAGTTGGGTCAGGTTGCACTCGGACTTCTTAACGGAGTTGGCGGTGCAGGTTCAGCTTCTTCTGTTCTTTCGAAAGAAATTCAGACAGTTGCTGACGCGCTGAAAGCTGCTAAAGGGAAAGCACTCGTTGTGTGCGGTTCAAACGATGCTGCAATTCAGCTCGTGGTAAACGAAATCAACAAAGCAATCGGTGCTTACGGAACAACAATCAATACTTCTGTTGAAGACTTCACGCATCAGGGTGATGACGCAGCAATGAAGAGCCTCGTTGAGAAACTCGGGTCTTCTGTTGATACTGTAATTTTCTACAACAGCAATCCTGTTTACTCTGCTCCGAAAGCACTCGGATTTGAAGCAGCTCTTAAAAACGTTTCAACCAAGATTTCATTCGGATCTCACGTTGATGAAACTGCAGCGTTGTGCGACTACATCCTTCCTGACCACAACTATCTCGAAGCTTGGGGCGATCACATGCCACGCACAGGTCACTATTCAATTCAGCAACCTGCTATCCGTCCTCTGTTCTCAACACGTCACGCACAGGAATCATTCCTGCGCTGGTCAGACAACAAGAAAGATTACCTCAGCTATGTAAAAGAAACATGGCAGGGAATGCAAGGCATGCAGAACGTTTACGGCGACTTCAACGCATTCTGGATCAATTGTGTTCGCGATGGTGTTTTTGAAGGAACTGCTCCTGCAAAAACAGAAGAAGCTGCTCCTGTTGCTGCAATTAAAACCGTTACTGTTACAAATGACTCTGTTAAAGCAGAAGAACCTGCAGCGGTAACAACAACTTCAGGACGCGGAATTTCTTTCACCGGCGGAACACTCTCTCTCGATGATGCGAAATCGCAGATCGCTGCAATGAAAGGCGGCAAATTCGAACTTGCGATCTACAGCAAAACTCCAATGGGATCAGGTAATCAGGCAAACAACCCTTGGTTGCAGGAAATGCCGGATCCTATTACAAAAATCACTTGGGACAACTACGTTACCATGCACCCTGCTGATGCGCAGGCATTGAACCTCTTCGGTATTGAAACCGAATCAGGAATGATGGTGCGTTTTGACCAGATGGAAGATAACCTCGACGTTGTTAACGTCACTGCAAACGGTCATACAGTGAAACTTCCTGTATGGGTACAGCCGGGGCAGGCAAAAGGAACCATCGGTATCGCTGTTGGTTACGGACGCAAAGGCTTCAACGAATACGTTGACAATATCGGACAGAACATTTTCCCTGCAGTAGCAATCACTGCATCTGGAACAATGGGCTTCGATGCTTACGAAGCTTCTGTTGCAAAAGTTGACGGTGAAACTTACCGCATCGCTGCAACACAGACTCACCACACAATGATGGGTCGTAACTCAGATATCCTCCGCGAAACCACTCTTGCAGAATACCTGAAAGATGAGCGCGCAGGAAATCCTGCTGTTACAATGCACACTTACAAAGGTGAGCAGGCTGTTGAAGATGTGAACTTGTGGAACGACTTCGAACGTCCGAATCACAAATGGAACATGGC
This sequence comes from Bacteroidota bacterium, assembly GCA_046046005.1. Lineage (GTDB taxonomy): Bacteria > Bacteroidota > Bacteroidia > Palsa-965 > Palsa-965. The sequence goes on from JBJOKQ010000146.1 coordinate 1,948, forward strand.
AATCGACCTGAACTCATGCATCGGATGCGGAGCTTGCGTTGTTGCTTGTACAATCGAGAATAACGTTCCTGTTGTAGGTCGCGATGAAGTTCGTAAGAGCCGCGAAATGCACTGGCTGCGTATCGACCGTTACTACAGCAGCAGCACTGTAAAAGCTGAAGCTGAAGAAAAAGGCGAGATGGGCACAATGGAACTTTACCGTAACATGGAGAACCCGACTTTCGACAATCCGAAAGTTGCCTTCCAGCCGGTAATGTGTCAGCACTGTAACCACGCAGGTTGCGAAACGGTTTGTCCTGTAATCGCAACAACACACAGCAACGAAGGTCTCAACCAGATGACGTACAACCGTTGCGTTGGAACACGTTACTGCGCTAACAACTGTGCTTACAAAGTACGTCGCTTCAACTGGTTCAACTACGTTGAATACCACCGCTTCAAAGGATTGAACCCGGCTCAGGATGATATCGGCCGCATGGTGCTTAACCCTGACGTAACAGTACGTGCACGTGGTGTTATGGAGAAATGTTCAATGTGTGCTCAGCGAATTCAGGCTGGCAAACTTGAAGCGAAAAAAGCAGGTCGCAGAATCGTTGACGGCGAAATCAAAACCGCTTGTATGCAATCTTGTCCTACTGATGCAATCATCTTCGGTGATGCTTTGGATCCGGAAAGCAAGGTGGCTAAAATGGTTAAAGACGGACGCAAGTTCGAGGTTCTTGAAGTTGTAGGAACACAGCCAAACGTGTTCTACATGACTAAAGTTTGGAACCGCGACGATGAAAACGCGCACATCTAAGAAGTTGAAATTATAAAGTACGAACTGATTAAAATTCAAATATGCAACACGAATCACCGCTAAGAGATCCGCTGATCCTGGGAAACAAATCCTACAGCGACATCACAGCTGATATCGCGCGTCCGATTGAAGGGAAAGCCAACAAGTATTGGTATCTCGTATTCACGATTGCTGCAGCAACATTCCTCTGGGGATTCGGCTGTCTGGCATACACTGTCGGTACCGGTATTGGTCAGTGGGGTGCTAACAAAACAGTAGGTTGGGCGTGGGATATCACCAACTTCGTTTGGTGGATCGGTATCGGTCACGCAGGTACACTTATTTCTGCGGTACTCCTTCTGTTCCGTCAGAAGTGGCGTATGGCAATCAACCGTTCTGCAGAAGCGATGACCATCTTCGCCGTAATGTGCGCAGCGGTATTCGTAACAATGCACACCGGTCGTCCTTGGTTGGATTACTGGCTGTTCCCTCACGCTAACCAATTCGGTTCATTGTGGGTGAACTTCAACTCTCCATTGACATGGGACGTATTCGCGGTATCAACTTACTTCTCAATTTCATTGGTGTTCTGGTACATCGGTCTGATTCCTGACTTCGGTGCAATCCGCGATCGTTTCAAAATGGCAGGTAAGCCGATGCAGCACAAAATCTATCGCATCCTCAGTTTCGGCTGGAGCGGTCGTGCTAAAGACTGGCAGCGTTTTGAAGAAGTATCACTTGTACTTGCAGGTCTTTCAACACCACTCGTATTCTCTGTACACTCTATCGTATCCATGGACTTTGCAACGTCAATCCTTCCGGGTTGGCACACTACCATCTTCCCTCCATACTTCGTAGCAGGTGCGGTATTCTCCGGATTCGCGATGGTATCAACACTCCTGTTGATCATGCGTAAAGTATTCAGCCTCGAGCATTACATCACTATTCAGCACATGGAAATGATGTGCATCATCATCACATTGACAGGTTCAATGGTAGGTGTTGCGTATCTCTCCGAGCTCTTCATCTCTTGGTACTCAGGAGTTGAATACGAAGGTTACGCATTCATGAACCGTGCTACCGGTCCTTACTGGTGGAGTTACTGGGGAATGATGACTTGTAACGTAATTTCTCCGCAGCTCTTCTGGTTCAAGAAAATCCGTACAAGCCTCCACGCAATGTTCCTTCTTTCTATCGTTGTGAACATCGGTATGTGGTTCGAGCGTTTCGTAATCATCGTGACTTCATTGCACCGCGATTACATGCCGGCGAACTGGACAATGTATCACCCGACTTGGGTTGAGATCGGAATCTTCATCGGTACAATCGGACTTTTCTTCTCGGTGTTCCTTCTGTTCGCACGCACATTCCCTGTAATTGCATTGAGCGAATTGAAGATGATCGTGAAGTCATCAAGCGAAGAACATAAGAACCGTCGTGCTGCTGCGGAACAGGCAGGTGCACATCACTAAAATATTATCTGATAAGAATTATGTCAGCAACTAAAACGATACATGGGATTTACACCGACGAGGAATTGTGTCTCGAAGGCGTGAAAAAGATCCGCGCGAATAAAGTGCGCATCAAGGATGTTTTCTCTCCGTTCCCCATCCACGGTCTTGATCCTGCTCTCGGATTGCCGCGCACACGCATTGCAATCTGTGCGTTCATCTACGGGATCACAGGTACATCACTTGCAATCCTCATGACTTGGTTCATGATGGTGCACGATTGGCCACAGGATATCGGTGGTAAGCCAAGCATGTATTATTTCATGAACTGGCCTGCTTTCATTCCGGTGACGTTCGAATTAACAGTATTCTGTGCCGGTCACGGTATGGCAATTACATACTTCCTGCGCAGCTGGATTCTTCCGGGAGTTTCTCCTAAGAACCCTGATCCGCGTACTACTGACGATCGCTTCCTGATTCTTATCGAAGCGAAATCAGAAGATGAAGCGAAAATTGTAAGCATGCTCCGCGAAACCGGTGCTGAAGAAGTAAACGTGAAATAACATTATCTGAATTTACAGATATGAAAGTGAAAAAATATACCATCCTCGCACTCGGAACAGTAGCATTCGCTTCTGCAGCAATGTTCAGTTCATGCGTTAAGGAGAATCCGGATAGCCCGGGTATGGAATTTATGCCCGATATGTACAGAGGTGTCGGCCCTGAAGCTAACCTGGAATTCATCAATGATGCGATGAAAGACAGCATGACAAATTTGCTTCCGCCTGATGGAACTGTTGCTCGTGGATGGACTCCGTTCCCTTACGAGAACAATGCAATGGGCGACAGTCTTGCATCTGCATTCTGGAAAGTTCCTGCATCAATGCGCAACGACAGCGTTGAGATGGAAGGAAAATTCTACTACGATCGTTTCTGCGTTTACTGTCACGGTGACGCAGGTGATGGTCAAGGCAAATTGGTTACTTCAGAGAAGTATCCGAACCAGCCGCCAAGCTACCTTGATCTTAACAAGAAAGGCACACTCACAGACGGTCACGTTTACCACGTTATCACTTACGGAAAAGGTATGATGGGTTCTCATGCTTCACTGCTTTCTCCGGAAGAACGCTGGAAAGTGGTAATGTATGTTGAGCGCCTCGGTCGCGGAAACATGAGCATGGCCGATTACCAGAAGAAAATGACAGAGACTGTTGCAACGGATTCAACAAAAGCAACAGCACCTGTTCAAACTAAATAAGCATTTGAATACTCAAGAAAACTGCAAGTAAGCATATGAGCCACGTTAATACTAACAATCTGACTTATCACTTCAGCCCGAAGATGCAGAAGAATCTCTGGATTATCTGCGGAATCGGCCTGCTGATGTTGATTCTGGGCATCATCCTTTGGCATGCACCGGAAGCTGCGCACGGCGAACATGGCGGAGCTGAACATCATGATCATACCGGCTCGCTCGGTCAGCGCGTTTGGGCGAACTTGCTGGTGAACGGCTACTTCTTCGGAGGATTGGCGTTGGCTGCTTTGTTCTTCTATGCTATGCAGTATGCTGCACAGGCATCATGGAGCACCGTATTCATGCGTGTGTTCAGCGCGGTGGGCGATTTCCTCTGGATCGGAATGGCAATGATCGCACTCGTTATCATCGCGGGCGATTTTCACTTCCACCACCTTTACCACTGGCAGGATGCTGATGCTTACACGAACGATCCGATCATGCAGCACAAAGCACCGTACTTCAATCGTATTTTCTATTACGGACGTACACTTGTGTTCATCCTCGGTTGGGTTTGGTATCAGAACTGGACACGTAAAAACCAAGCGGCTGAAGATCAAATGGCTTCATTCGAATCACGCTCTGCAAACTGGATGAAGAACCTTAAGAACGCTGCGATTTTCCTCGTGTTCTTCGGATTTACTTCTTCAGTATTCACTTGGGATGTAATCATGTCTATCGATACACACTGGTTCAGCACACTCTTCGGATGGTACAACTTCGCAGGATGGTGGATCAGCGCTATGATCGCTTTCAATCTCCTTGCAATTCACCTGAAGTCACGCGGACAACTCGAATTCGTTAACCCAAGTCACATGCATGACCTTGGAAAATGGATGTTCGCAATCAGCTTCCTCTGGACTTACCTGTGGTTCTCTCAGTTCATGCTCATCTGGTATTCAAACGTTCCTGAAGAAGTTGTTTACTACATGCAGCGTTGGGAGCAGTACCGCGGTCTTTTCTGGATCACTATGCTGGTGAACTTCGTGTTCCCGATGTTGGTGCTCATGTCACGCGATTCAAAACGTAACAAGTCTTATGTATTCTTCGTGGGTCTTCTCACTTTGTTCTTCCACTGGACAGACACCTTCCTGCTTGTTATGCCGGGAACAGTTGGAAACAACTGGGGAATCGGATTCATTGAAATCGGAATGTTCGTTGCTTTCCTTTCGTTCTTCGTATTCTGGACACTTCGCGCGCTTTCAAAGCAACCGATCCTTGCGCAGAACCACGCATTGCTGCCGGAAGGAATTCATCACCATCAATAAACTGTTTTGCTCAAAGGCATTATTATAAACTGAACGACACAATACAAATAATATGAAGTTCGTAATCTATTTTATCCTGATACTCGCGGCCGCAGCAATCTGGCAGTTGGTCCGTGTTGTGGAACTCTCCGCGAAGTTGAAAGGTGTTGACCCGAACAAGGTTACTGATAAGGACAATAAACTGAACTCAAGATTGATGTTCCTGTTTATGATTTTCCTGTGGACGTTCAGTCTGTGGTGTCTGTTCAGTTATAAAGACCTCTTGTTGCCGGTTTCAGCATCGGAGCATGGTGTTGACATTGACTGGCTGATGAACTTCAACATGATTGTTATTTGGATCGTATTCCTAATGACAAATACGTTTTTGTTCATTATGGCTTGGAAGTATTATGGCCGTACAGGTCGTCGCGCAGACTATTTCGCGCACAACAACAAACTTGAAATGCTTTGGACAGGTGTTCCTGCAGTGGTTCTCTTCATTATCATTTTCATGGGAATCCGCTTGTGGAACAAGACACTTCAACCAGCTGAAGCAAATGTTCGTGTGGTGGAAGTTTACGCGAAACAATTCAGTTTCACGGCACGTTATTCAGGTGATGACAACAAACTCGGGAAAGCAAATTACCGTTTGATTCTTGACGCAAACGTTTTGGGTCTTGATTCTTCTGACGTTGCAGGACACGACGATGTGATTATTTCTGATACACTTTTCATTCCGGTAAACGAGGAAGTAAACTTCCGTTTCCGCTCGCAAGATGTAATTCACAGTGCGTACTTCCCGCATTTCCGTGCACAGATGAACATGGTTCCGGGTATGGAAACTTTCTTTCACTTCAAGCCGGTTGTTACAACTGAAGAGATGCGTAAGATCACCGGAAATCCGGAGTTTGATTACGTGTTGTTGTGTAACAAAATCTGTGGAGCTGCGCACTACAACATGCAGATTAAAATTGTGGTTGGAACAAAAGAACAGTATGAGGCGTTCATGAACCGTCATACAGAATTCCTTCCTGCAGAAAAAACAGCACAGGTAAAATAAACTGACTATTACCAATTACCTCCGCAAGGAGAACAACAATAAAAAAAGAGAAGAATATGGCAGCTGATATGCACGCACACAATGAACTTCATGCACAATCTCTGGAGCATGATGCTCATGCGCATCACGGGCATCACGACGATCACGAACACCATGAGTCGTTCGTGTCGAAGTATGTTTTCAGCATGGATCACAAAATGATCTCACGACAGTTCCTGATCACAGCAGTGATCATGGCTGTTATCGCGATGGTGATGTCAATTATTTTCCGTCTGCAATTGGCATGGCCGGGAGAAAAGTTTGCATTCATCAATGCAGTTATGGGGGACAAATGGGGCCCCGATGGAGTTCTGGATCCGAATGCTTACATGGCTCTCGTTACCATTCACGGTACAATCATGGTGTTCATGGTATTGACCGGCGGTCTTTCCGGAACATTCAGTAACCTTTTGATTCCATATCAGATCGGTGCACGTGATATGGCTTCAGGATTCATGAACATGCTTTCTTACTGGTTCTTTTTCCTTTCTTCTGCTACGATGACGATCTCATTGTTCATTGAAGATGGTGCTGCATCCGGTGGTTGGACAGTTTACCCTCCGCTTTCTGCTCTTGAAAAAGCAATGCCGGGCTCCGGTTTAGGTATGACGCTTTGGCTCGTATCAATGTCGTTCTTCATCGTGTCTTCATTGCTCGGTGGTCTGAACTACATCATCACTATCCTGAACATGCGTACTAAAGGGATGAAGATGACACGCCTTCCGCTTACAATTTG
>JBJOKQ010000147.1:0-8508 GCA_046046005.1 Bacteroidota bacterium
GGAAAAACAATGGTGTGGTATCCGGCTACGGCTGATCCGGAAAATAAAATGTATTGGCTGCTGTTTGGCTTCGATCAATTCCTGCACGCCGCAGTAATACTTCTGATGGTTACCTGGGAAATCTGGTAAACTACTTGCCGAATTTCATACTTGCTCCGATAAAGGAATCCTGACGCCATTCGCTTGTGATTCCTCCGTAAACTGTGAGGTACGTGAGTTCATATCTTGCAAACACTGCAAGCCTTTCCGATAAATCAAATTGAAACTGCGGTTGCACGGCGAAAGAAATTCCGTTGCTGTAGAAGCGAGTCCATAACGGTAACTCAATTCCGAATTTATTGATCATGATTCGCGATGTAATAGCAACCAACGGTTCCGCACTTGAAACAGCTTCGCTTCTGGAGTCGTTGAGAAACCGAAGGCGAATGTCGGCCCCGAGACCTGCAGTAAGTGAAACCCGATCTTCGTTTTTCAGTAATGGGTATTCTGCCCACGGTGTGATGTCGTAAGCAATATGACTGTACAGAAACCAGGTTCCATAGCAACGCAATCGTGCATGCAAGGAAATGTTCTTTGAGGTGAGTGCAGGAGAATCATACCGCACATTATTCATTGCGAAAGCGTAGCGATTACGGTAGCTGCCGAAATCGATAGAGATAACGTGTTTGTCTGTTTGCGAAAAAGCAGGTTGAAACCATGCCAATATCATCAGCACAAAAAACGTGATGGAGGCCGATTTCTTCATGGCTTAACTTCGTTATAACTTGTTCCGATTCTTACTTCATCGAAGTAAACGATATTGGTATTTGCTGTGGCATCGTGACCGCGGTATTGACCGAACTTGAAATAATTTCCTGTGCGGGCAAACAGATTACGTCCGTAGTAACGATTGTCCGGAGAATTTATAATCGGAGCATCGTTAATCCATGCTTCAACGTATCCGTCGTTATCGTCGCTCCAGAAAACGTGAAAAACCACATCGATCCATTCGCCTTTATTGACGGCTAAAGGATCGCTGATTTGGAAAGTGTGATTGTCCGAATTCGGATTTTCATTCATGACCGTCACAAGTTTTCCATCTGCGTAAACCAATGCCAGAGGAGGCGAGGAGCCGTGCAGCACAGGAGTTGGATCCCAGGCTTCGCCCTGAATGTAATATGGTAAATCCTGCCATTGACAAATCAGATTGAATTGGTTGTCCGAATAAGCAGTATCGATCATTACGCTGAATCCGTAGTAGACTTCGGTTTTGTAGCGGGCGCAATCGTACAAAGAAAGTTCAGTGCGATAACCGTTGAAGATGAAATCTTCCGGACGCAGTGTGTTCTTCAACGCAAAATTCCCCCGGCGTACCGGCGATGTAACGATCTGTGTGTTGAAATTCGTGTCCACAACGAGGTAGTGAAATCCACCAAGATTACCGCTTTCGAAATCGCGTACAATATGTTCAACGGGACGATCGGGCAGTTCGGTAGGAACTTTGCCGCAAGCGGTTACCAGAATCATTGATAGCAATGCAATGAAGCCACAACTTTTCATCAGACGATGCGATAGATTTCCATGATCGACGACATGATTTTTGGAAAATCAATTTTAAGATCGATGAGCTTGCCTGATTTTACATCGAACACCCATCCGTGCACAAGCAATCCGCGTTCTTTGTGCGCTTGTTGAATTGCAGCTGTTTTGATTAGGTTCACGCATTGCTCCTGAACATTCAACTCAATCAAGCGGTTGTAACGTGCATCTTCATCTTCTATGGCGTTCAACTCTGCGGCGTGCAAACGATATACATCACGAATGTTGCGCAACCACGGATTCAAAATTCCTAAATCGGCTGATTGCATTGCGGCTTTCACACCTCCGCAATAATAATGGCCACACACCACAACGTGTTGAACTTTTAAGTGTCGAACCGCGTAGTTCAATACAGACATCACATTCAAGTCGACGTTGTTCACCAGATTGGCAATATTTCTGTGAACGAAAACTTCGCCCGGCTGTACGCCCATTATATCTTCGGCGGTAACACGACTGTCGGAGCAACCGATATACAGAAATTCGGGACTTTGACCTTTCGATAAGTTTTCGAAATAATGCGGATCGATGCTCAGTTTTTCTTTTACCCAGGCTTCGTTGTTCTTGAATACATTCTGAATTTTCATGGTGGAGAGTTTCGTTAATTCGATTAGACAGTTGAATGATTAAATCAGAATATTGTTTTCCGGTTTAATTGGTGCAGGAATGTTGTGGTCGTTGTACATTTCCCGGATATCAATTTCAATTGTACGACTCAATGCAGTTATAGGAACATCGTTCGCACTTCCTTCAAACGGACTTTCTGTTGATTCGCCGATCTTTTCCATGGTTGTGAAAATCCATGTTGACAAAGCTGAAAACGGTACGGAAAGCCACACCATATTTTCACCAAGATTATTGAATTCCTTCATCATTCCCATCGGAACTAGAATAACGAAGATTTTGATGAAATACATATTTAAAGTAGCATACTGTCTCGGATACGGGAAATTTTTGATTCGTTCGCACGCTCCTTGTTGATTCAGAAATTCAATCAAAGATTTTTCCAATTCCATGTGACGAAAATCGTCGATCAGATGTTGCTCACGAAGTCTTCGTAATTCCTGCGATTGCAAACTGATGATGTAATTGGCTTTGTTGGTGCGGCGCATCACTTCCTTTAATTCATCAGCAGACAGATATTTGCGCAATTCATCTTCCATTTTGGAATTATGTTCCTGTACGCTGAACCATCTTTCTTTGTATTCCTGATTATGCTTTTTATAAATCGATTCCCATGCACGCGGTTCACGCAACTGATAACGCAACGCAGTCAGCCAAGCGAAATGGCGATTCATCATTCGCATTTTTTCTTCGTATAGTTGTTCGTCACTGAGTTTCTGCTGTGCATGATTGTTGGTAACATAATCGTTCACCGTCATTGCCCACGTGCGACTTGCATTCACAATTGCGCCCCAGGCTTTACGTGCTTCCCATGTTCTGTCGTATGAAGCATTGTTCCGGAAACCTACAGCAAACGCCACAGCGGTGCCCAATAGCGCAATCGGAAGCCAGGGAATAGAAAGCCATTTACAACCTAAATAGCTGTAACAGAAAACAGGAACGGCGGAAACGATCAGAAGGAATAAAATGTCTCTGCGTGTCCAAAAGAGTACTTCAGGAAGTGAATAGTTTTTACCGGTATGCATTTCGAAGGAGTCGTATCAGCTCTTTGTATATTTTATTACAAAGTGGAAAATACGAACTTTTCCGGTGCCGTTTGGTCTGGCGACTGTCTGCAAAAAAAATAGCGCGTTGATTAACAACGCGCTGAAGTAAGGTGGTGGAATTTATTTACCTGTACTGATGAGTCGGCCGTTCGACCATTTTTCCTTCTTGGTGACTTGACCTTTGCTGTTGTAGTATACCCAGTCACCGGTTTTCTGAGGAATAAAGAATCCAGTATTTCCTGCAGGTCGTTCTGTAAATTGACCTTCCGTAATCAGTTTTCCGCTGTCGTTGAATTCTTTGAATTTACCGGTGTAACCTGTCACCATTATCGTTCCTTCGATTTTCACTTTACCGTTGCAATGGTATTTTGTAATCGGTGTAGGATCCGGGATACTTGGATTGTACAACACAATCAGTTGTCCGTTCTCACAACGTTGCTCAGAGTAAACCCATGTTCCGCTCTTATCGAATTTGCTCAGTGCTTTCAGATTTTTACCGCCGGAATAGTAGATATATTCATAAACCGTATCGGCGTTTTGATTGCGTTCAATCTTTAATGATCCATCAGCGTGAAATTCTTTTCCCGGAGGAAGATTCGGTAAACGCATTTCGGAATAATTCCATTCGGAAATTAATTTTTCTGTATTCGTGTATTCACGCCAGATTCCTGTTTTGGTTCCATCTGCAAGGAAATGCCACTCTGAACGTTTTTTCGTTAAGGCGAAATCGTAGTAAATGTTCCAGTCACCACGACGTAATTGCGGGCGCACACTGTAGGAAATTGCGCCGTTTCTGTCGCGCGAAGACTGAATCAATGAACTGTCGAGGTAACATACTTCATTGACCTGTGCGTAAACTCCGATAGTGCTTAAAACCATCGAAAAAATCAGAACAAAGCGTTTCATAAAACCTGTTTCTTGTAATGTATGCACAACTTATGCCAGACTCGAAATCATGGCATTTCTGATAGAAATAAAGTCGTTTGCGTTGAGAGAAGCGCCCCCGATTAAAGCCCCGTCCACATCTTCACATGCAAATAAACTTGCTGCGTTTTTCGGGTTGCAACTGCCTCCGTAAAGGATCGGAATGATTTCCGCACTGCCATGACCAAAGCTTTTTGAAATGATACTGCGGATCACTACGTGCATTTCCTGGGCTTGTTCGGGCGTTGCTGTCAGACCCGTTCCGATTGCCCAAACCGGTTCATATGCTATTACGATCTGACGCAGATGTGCATAATCGAGCTGGCAAACCGTGTGTTGTAATTGTTCTTCAATGACCAGAACCTGACGGTGATTGTTGCGTTCTTCCAACGTTTCGCCTACACAGAAAACCGGAATGAGATTCTGGTCTATGGCCGCATTCAATTTCGCTTTGAGCATTTCATTGGTTTCTCCGAACAGCGTTCTGCGTTCAGAGTGACCGATAATTACATGCGAAACACCAAGTGAAGCAATCATTGTCGCAGAAACTTCACCTGTAAAGGCTCCTGATTTTTCCTGATGACAATTCTGCGCTGCAACATGAAATCCGGAAATTTCACTTACAGAACGTACGCATGTTTGAAGAAACGGAAAAGGAGGAGCGATCAAGGTTTCCACACGAGAATGCGGATTCATTTTTACGTGTACCGCCAATTCCTGTGCGAGAGCTGCCGCTTCGTTGGCAGTCTTGTTCATTTTCCAGTTTCCCGCAATGATTTTTCTACGCATGACAACAGTTATTGAAGTCTGACGCGTGGATCAAGGATAGCGTACACGATATCCACAATCAGATTGATGATGACAAAACAAGTGGAGAACACCAATGTGCTTCCCATTACAACAGGCAAATCGTAGTTGAAGAGTGCATCAACAACTGCGTTTCCGATTCCTTTCCAATCGAACACGGCTTCTACAAATGCAGCACCCGCCATGAGTCCTGCAAACCATCCGGAGATAGCAGTGATAACAGGATTCAACGCATTCTTCAACGCGTGCTTCGCCACAACTTTGAATGAACCAAGTCCTTTCGCACGTGCTGTACGGATGTAATCAAACGACAATACTTCCAGCATGGAACTTCTTGTCAATTGAATGATCAATGCAAGCGGACGAATTCCCAATGTAAATGCAGGCAGAATCAGATTCTTCAAATCGAGATACGTATCGCCGGTGTACACATCCATCGTGTAGAGACTTCCGATGTTTTTCAATCCGGTGTAATCACGCCAGAGGTAACCGAAAAGCCACGCGATTATCAATGCGAAGAAGAATGACGGTCCGGCCATTCCCAAAGTTGACAAAACGCTGACGGCTTTGTCGAACCAGGAGTTTTTGTAAATGGCGGTGAGGATTCCGAAGAATATACCAACGATTGAAGCGAATACAATTGCAGTAATTGCAAGCACTATCGTTTCCGGTAAAGTGCTGCTGATGATTTCCCATACGGGTCGTTGGTTAATGTATGAACGACGCAAGTAAGGCGCTTTCATTACAAAGCTTTTACCATTGCCTACGCTGAACAGTTGTGTCGGTTCTCCGTATTTCTTCGGATCCAGATAAAAGCGGTTTGCAGGATCCTGCACATCATGAATTGAAACGAATGAAAGATCGTTCAGGAACATGAAGTATTGTTTGTGCAGCGGCAAATCCAGATTCAGATCGGCTTTGATGATCTGAATGGATTTCTCATCCGTGCGCTGACCCATGCGCATACGAATCGGATCGCCGGGAAGAACGTTGAAGAGCAGGAACACGGTAGTGATTACTCCGAAGAGAACCAGGAATCCGTAGAAAATGCGTTTCAGTATGAACTTGCCCACCGGGAAATGTACGATTTAAGTATTACGAATTATTTGACGGTTGTCATGGCTTCTTCAAATGTCGGCCAATCGTTGTAATGCCACATACCTACAACAACTCCGTCTTTTACCATCATCAATCCCGGGTTGGAACGGATCACGGTTTTCAAAGCCGTCTGATCCACCATGTGAATCGGATACTTCGCACCGGTTTCCGTTCTGAAACTTGTCATTTGATCTGCTGTTATTGCTGCCAATGCATGGAAAGGAACATTCGCTTTCGAAGCGGCATCGTAGAAGAGGTTTACATTGCCCATTGCCGAGCGTTCAGCTTTGTCAATATCGTACATGATAGAGTAGAACTGCACGCCTTTCATCTTCAGCAATGAATCGTTCAGTACCATTCCGCTTTCGAGATCTGTTATGTTAAAGTCGAGAATCGTTGCCGCGCAATTGCCTTCACGAACTTTCTTATCGAATCGGCAATAGTAATTCCACGTGCTGTCCGGCAAACTGTCCATTGAGAACATTCTGAATTTGCCTGCGAGACTGTCGGCTTGTGATTGGTAGTAGTAGAATTCGTAAACGCTTGAATCGCTCACGCAACCTGTAACAGTTGGATCTTTGAATTGCGTTGCATCCCAAAGATTCGTTCCGATTTTGTAAGGACGGAAGTCAATAACAGGCAAATGCAGATACGTGTAAACCGGGAATGCAAATGAAGCGAAAGTTCCGATTCCGATGAGGAACGCCATCACAATGCTGTTCTTCGAAATTGCTTTGATGTTGTCTTTTCCTGCGAAAAGCAAAGCAATCAGTATAAGCAGAATGAGATCTTTCCAGAACGATTCCCATGGAGTGAGTTTGATTGCATCACCGAAACATCCGCAGCTGGTTACCTTATTGCAGCATGCGCTGTAGAAGGTGAGGAAGCTGAAGAACACAATCATTCCGAGGAACAACCACAATGAAAGTCGTACCTGCCAGCCGATGAGAAGGAAAATTCCTAAAACGATTTCAACTCCGCAGATGAGTATTGCAAGGAGCAATGAATGTTCCGCGAAGAAATCCCACATCGGTTTAAATGAACTTTCCGGAGGTAACGGTTTCTGATTAGCAGCATTCTGTGCTTTCTGATACGCTTCCTGATAGGCTTTGTCTTCGTATTGACTGTAAACAGTTGCTGAATCGTCGGCATTGATTACACTGTCTCCGTTCACGTCAACGTATGCTTCTGCAGGAACGATCACATCAAACGCAGGAACAACAATTTCCGCGGGTTTCACTTCAGGAGCACAAGGACATTTTCCATCGCCTTTTGTTTCCACTTTCATGTCGCAGCTGAAACCGGCGCCGAATACTTCGAAGTATTCATTGAGCTTATAGCTGAAACCTGCAGGATCATTTGCTTTGATGAAACCGGAGAAGATGAAAAGTCCGCCTACCGCAATGCGTGTAAGATGGGTGAGAATTTTAACTTTTGAAATGTACTGATCGAGGTTGATGATAACGACGAGAAGTAAGAGAACTCCGAGCAATGTCATCTTATCGAAACAAGGCGGGCACAACGCGAAAAACAGTGCAGCCAATCCAAGAGATGCGATCAGGCGGAAAACGCGGCTTTTGAAAAAAATCATAAAGTTATTTGCCAGTGGTGCGTATTAAAGCAAAGATAGCGTAATTGATAATATCGAAGTAGTTGGCATCGATACCTTCAGACGCTATGGTTTGCCCTTGATTGTCTTCAATCTGTTTTATCCGCAATAACTTTACCAAAATCATGTCGGTGAGACTGGAAACACGCATATCGCGCCATGCTTCTCCGTAATCATGGTTCTTGTTTTCCATGAGTTCGAAGGCCGCTTTGGCGTATTTATCATAGAGATTCATTGCTTTATCGGCAGGAAGTTCCATCGGATCATTGTCCGTAAGTTCCAATTGAATCAAAGCGATGATCGAATAATTAACAATTCCCAGATACTCGCCGCGGATATCATCGCCCACTTTACTCACACCTTTGGATTCCAACGTGCGAATGCGTTGTGCTTTGATGAAGATTTGGTCGGTGATGGACGCGATTCGGAACATGCGCCATGATGTGCCGTAGTCGCGCAGCTTTTTGGCAAAGATGTCCCTGCAGATAGCTATACTTGCAGCGTATTCGGAAGCTGTATTACTCATAATTCAATGATAACTCAGAATCCTGAACTCAGAATTCATAATGGCACAAGATACGGACTTTACGCTGCACTGCGGCTATCTGGAACTCGATCTGAGCACTCCGGTGGTGATGGGAATTCTGAACCTTACGCCCGACTCATTTTTCGATGGAGGACAATACCAAAACACAGAGGCGGCCATCATGCGAGCGGAGCAAATGATTGAAGAAGGTGCCACGATTCTGGACCTGGGCGCTGTTTCGTCACGACCGGGTTCCGTTGCACCTGACGTTGAAGAAGAATGGAGTCGATTACGAC
>JBJOKQ010000148.1:0-8440 GCA_046046005.1 Bacteroidota bacterium
ATCCAACGGTAACCGGAATTGAGTCCCAGCCTAATAGCTCAAATTCAATTTCGTTCTATCCGAATCCGGCTCACGATATTGTTAATGTTAATGTTATTGATCCAACGGCATACAACATTTACGCTACAGACGGCAGTATTGTTCTTTCAGGGACGACAACCGGGCGAATTGAAGTAAGTTGTCTGTCAAGCGGGTTGTACTTGCTGGAGTTGCGAGATGAGAATGGAATTATGAATGCAACCAGACTGGTGAAACAGTAATGCGAATCACTCAATCGTTCGAATAATTAACATCAGGTTATTTACCAGCCTGTTTTCGCTTGATAGTACATCCCGATGACACACTCGTACCAATTGTCACTGCATTGCCTTTAGAGACAGCAGTCATTGCATCAAGCAGATAATGTTGCTTAACTGCTTTCGGTTCTTTCGGGCTGTCGTCAATTGAACCGCGGTAAGCCAATTTACCATCGCGACCGAAGAGGAAGCATTCCGGAGTGCGGGTAGCACCGAATGCATCGGCCACGACAGACATTGAGTCAATTACGTATGGAGCAAGATACTTCTGATTGTTACCGTACTTGCGCATCTCTTCTTTGGAATCTTCATTACCACGTTTGTCTTCGTTGGAGTTGATGATCACCACACCGATTTGCATACGTAGTGCATCACGTTGTATATCACGAATACGATCTTCCTGTGCAATTACATAAGGACAAGTGTTGCACGAAAAAATCACAAGAACGCCATTGTTCTTTTTCGATTCATTTATTGATACACGAGTATCGTTCATGGCATTCACCATCTTGTGGTCACCCATCGGAATATCTGCTCCTAAATCAATCGGAGCAATTTCCATAATATTAAATGACATGGCTGTCAGCGCCAGAATCGGGAAAATAAGTAGCTTCTTCATAAAGCTAAAGGTAATGAAAACAGAAGTGAATTCCTTAAAAGCTTTCCCTTACAAACGCTCTTTATAGAGGTATTTCGTTTGTATCGAATCCTTGGGACGATAAATGTAGTATGCATTTCCATTTCGGATACGAATATGTTTCACCCAAGGATTTTCCAATTTATGTTCGGAAATAATCTTCCCTGTTCTAATATCTATCTTCTTCAACGTATAATATCCGCCCTTTTCGAAACGGGCGTAAATTTCTCCGGTTACTTCATCCTGATGTAATTGTCTATCCCATTCTTTCCAGTTCTTCGGATGATGATAATTAATCGGTGAAGCTCCAATACGTTTCATATTCGAATCGTACAGGAACAACGTATCAGCATAGTGGTCGAAAACACAAATGGTATCGTTCTTCACAAAAAGCGGCGCATACAACGGCGTGTAATAAATTGAATTCGGAAATCCCGTCATTGTTGCAGCAATGATACGTTTGTCGATGCCCGTGTACATTTCCATTTTTCGAGCATACAGTCGGTCTTTCGGCTTGAGGTAATCGAATTCCCAGTTATACTGTTTCAACAAAGGAGTATCTACGATATACCGAACCATTTGCACAGTTGTATCGGCCGGATCATAACTGAAATACGAAAAAGCAGGATAGCGATCCTGATAATTGGTGAACAGAATTTTTCTTCCGATTGTGTCGACGCAAGGCAACATGCGATCGCAGAAATCTTTATATGGCAATGCGAGCAGAATAATCGTAGACGGCGGAACAATCTTGACGCGAAAAGCCGAGTCGACACACATAACATTGATATTTCCCTGATAGTCGCGATACAACTCTTTCGCTTCCACCGGCACATCGAAGCTGCTCAGTATGTGTTGCTGATCGTCGACCAACACGACCTTCGACTGTTTTAAGGATTTCTCGAAAGTGAGCAGCACAAAACGATTCTGATCAACGAACATAAAATCTTCAACAAAGAATTTCCAATTTCCGAAAACAGTATCAGGTCCGGCGGTGATGGTGGTTCCAATAATTTCAATCAGTTCAGGGAACAATTGAACGTCCAAACGCATTGTATCGTTGGGAAACCGATTGAGCATATCACCTGTGATGGTTACCGTCTTTGTTTTGTAACCGAGTCCGCGAAATTCCAAGATTGTGCCGGCTTTTCTATTGAGTAAAATTGCGTAACGACCATTGTTGTTGGTTTGAGCAATGCGGGCAGGATCTTTGCATGAGATAACGATACCTTCGGCTGGTTCTCCTGTTTCGGAATTTGTCACGTTACCCATTACCAGAAGTCGGGGCTCCTGGGAGAACAATGCTAAAGGCAAAAGAAATAGTATGGATAGAAGGAGGTTGCGCATAAACTGTTTAATGGAAGACGCGGAGCGGGGAAAAATTCACAAAAGTGGAGTGATTTTGATTGAGGTGATGCGCGTATTAGAACCGTTTAAACGGTTCTAAGTTAAACTGAAATATCTGTTTCTGTAAAGCAGATCGAGAAAGTAGCTCCGACTGTTTCGTAACGGGGGATAAATAACAAATTTTTCAAAGTCGGTAAAACTAATAAGCCGCGACGCAAAATTCGCTTTGAACCGTTTAAACGGTTCAAAGTTACCATCCTAATATACACAACCTCCCTCATCCCCCACTTACACCCGTTTACTCCCGAATACCCCTCCGCGAGATTCCAAATCAAACAGACTTCTCAGTTCAATCGATCATTCTTAAATTTGCACATGATCGCGCGCGACTGCTACAAAATACTGTATGTGAATTCCGACGCCGACGATTCCGCAATTCGCGCAGCTTATCGTAAGCGATCTAAAGAACTCCACCCCGACGTAAACCCCGACCCGAAAGCGGCGGCCGACTTCGCAGATCTGGCGGCAGCTGTTGCCGTCCTTACAGATCCTGTTCAACGACTTAAACACGACGACTTTTTCGGTTACAACAAGAATATCCGCAATCAGGATTCCAACGCCAAACAACAGTTCTCCGATTTTCAGAAACAAAAGGCAACATCTACTGTCAACGAGTGGTCTGCGAATTATGGCAAAGCCATGAAAATGCGCGATCTGCAACGATTTAAACACATAGAAACTCATCGCAGGCGTATGAAATGGGTGATGATAATCGCTATCGCTACACTTGCCCTTTCAATCATTAGCGCCGTTTTAATATTCGTTTCCACGGGTTAAATCTTCGTTTCCGGATTCTTTTACATTCAAATGGTCAAAAACGATTGATTTTACGAGGTATCGGAATTTCGGGAATACCTCAGAACAGTCTTTTTACCTAAATTTGCGCCCGCAGCGGATTGTATTTTCCCTTGCGATTAACTTAGAAAAAAACAGCTTATGTCATATGATATTGTAATTATCGGTAGCGGTCCCGGTGGATACGTTACAGCTATTCGCGCTTCGCAACTCGGACTTAAAACCGCTGTTGTTGAAAAAGCAGAACTCGGTGGAATCTGCCTGAACTGGGGCTGTATTCCAACAAAAGCTCTTTTGAAAAGCGCTCAGGTTTTTGAATATCTGAAGCACGCCGGCGATTACGGCATTCAGGCTTCAGATGCGAAAGCCGATTTCAGTGCTGTTGTAAAACGCAGTCGCGATGTAGCCGGAGGAATGAGCAAAGGTGTTCAGTTCCTCATGAAGAAGAACAAAATCGATGTAATCACCGGAACTGGAAAAGTAAAACCCGGTAAGAAGGTTGAAGTAACTGCGGCAGACGGTTCAGTTCAGTTGATCGATGCGAAACATATCATCATTGCAACAGGTGCTCGTTCACGCGAACTTCCGAATCTGAAACAGGATGGCAAAAAAGTTATCGGATACCGCGAAGCGATGACGCTGCCTTCTCAGCCTAAATCAATGGTCGTTGTGGGTTCCGGCGCTATCGGTGTTGAGTTTGCTTACTTCTACGCTACAATGGGAACTAAAGTGACCATTGTTGAATTCATGCCGAACATTGTTCCTGTTGAAGATGAAGAAGTATCTAAACAACTCGAACGCTCATTCAAGAAAATCGGTGTTGAGATTCTTACCAAAACAACTGTTGAGGGCGTTGATACCACCGGCAACGGATGCAAAGTGAAAGTGAAATCCGAGAAAGGCGAATCTGTAATTGAAGCAGACATCGTTCTTTCTGCTGTGGGAATCACACCTAATATTGAAAACATCGGACTTGAAGAAGTGGGAATTGCCACTGACAAAGGTCGCATCCTAACAAACAAATATTACGAAACAAACATTCCGGGATATTACGCAATCGGTGATGTTCTTCCTACCCAGGCGCTCGCTCACGTTGCGTCGGCTGAAGGAATTACTTGTGTAGAGAAAATCGCCGGTATGCATGTTGAGCCTATCGACTACAAGAATATTCCGGGATGCACATATTGCCAGCCGGAAATCGCTTCTGTCGGTTACACAGAGAAAGCGGCTAAAGAAGCTGGCTTTGAGATCAAAGTGGGCAAATTTCCGTTCTCAGCTTCAGGTAAAGCGAAAGCCGGTGGCGCTGCTGACGGATTCGTGAAACTGATCTTCGACGCGAAATACGGTGAACTTCTCGGCGCTCACATGATCGGAGCTAACGTAACTGAAATGATTGCTGAAATCGTTACAGCACGTAAACTCGAAACAACAGGACATGAAATCATTAAAGCTGTTCACCCTCACCCTACAATGAGCGAAGCGGTTATGGAAGCTGCAGCTGCTGCTTACGGAGAAGTGATTCACCTTTAATCAATCTACAACTCAATAAAAAAAGGAGCCTCAACAGCTCCTTTTTTTGTTTCAGGTAAACGCACACCTTTAATGGGCCACAATCACTCGCTTCTCTTCAAACTGTTTGTCGGCTCCATCAATTACCCGAACTATATAAACTCCGTTAGCCTTATCGGTTAGATCCAATTGTATTTTGTCAGTCCTTCCTTCTTCCTTTTTTACCAATACTCCGGAGGTATTATATACTTCCCAAACGAAATGATCTTCTCTTGTAAGTAACAGATTTACGTTTCCATCCGAAGGAACAGGGTAAACTGTTGAGATCAATATTTTCTTCTTGAATCCGGGCTCTACCAACGGCGATCCTTCAGGAATTGGTGATATTATCACAGGATAATAATTCATCAACACACCTTTGGATTTTGCTTTTGCAACTACTTGATTCATTCCGTTTGTTGAATGAGGAGGCATCAAACTCGGTGCATCTCCTAAAACCAATATCATCTTCTGCGAATCTCTTCTCCAATCCAACGTATCCATCGTAATACATGCCGCATCAAACATCGACTCAGGATAATCTCCTCCATTGGTTAGTGAAATACGATTCACATATTTCTTCACTGAATCCATCTCAGTTGTAAAAGGCTCAACTGCATACCAACGATCTCCATCAGAAAACTCATCTCCGTAAGTTGCAACCGCCACACGTATATTTTTCTTCTTACTGATGTGATCAATTATACTGCTCACCCCTTTCTTCACATTCTCAATATCATCACTCATGCTTCCGGTGTTATCAATGAGAAAAACGAGATCACTCTGATTCACGAGATGCGAATCAATAATGGCAATAATCTGCTCTGTGACTTTATCCGTCTGTGTCAGAAAGTAGGACTCTCCACCAGTACGAGAAGCAAGAGAATAAAATTGCTTCACCAATAAATCAGGATACGTTACAGAATCTTTCATCGGTGGCAGACTCACGCGCATCCGCAATAGAGAATCTATTCCCGACAAATCAACCTGATACCTGGTTGGAACCAAAACCGTATCAATTCTGCTGGCAGTTTCTGCTCCGGGCTCGGCAAGAAACTTGGGTGTTTCAGGTCGGCATGCTGCAAATGTCAAACCTATTACAGCAGCAATCATCATCTTCATTTTCATCGGCATCGTTTTCGTTATAATGCAGGAAAATGAAAAAAGTCACACACAATAAACGTTAACGTAACTGCGTTGCGCAACCAAAATTACACGAACGATACAAGTCGATTCAACTGATTAATCCAACTTCGTCAAGCGCACCGTTTCTTCCATTTCACCTGAACGAACTTTAAGGAAGTAAACTCCCGAAGCAAGACCATTCAGATCAATCTGAAACTGAGTTGATGAACCTCCTACATTGTTTTGTGCAGAAGAAACAAGTCGTCCGCCTACGTCATAAACATCCGCAGTAACCAATGGCTCCGGAGCACCACTAACGACAACAGTTGCGACTCCTTCTGTCGGATTCGGATAAACACTCAAACCTGTGAATGAAGTAGTGTTTTGTACCGCCGTAGGGTCTTCTATGCGCATTGCATCGATTGCAATATCACTTGTGTAATCAGGACCGGTGCGACCTCTGAAACGCATTAATATAACCTGACCGGCGTAAGCGTTCAACGGAATGGTCGCCAATTGCCAAGTAGTTCCCTGATCTCCGGACCTCACCCAAACATCATTCGTCCAGGCTCCGTTAGAATATACATCCACATGTAATTCTCCCATGTCGGCACCGCTCATATGATAAGCAAACGAGAATGTAGTGGAACTGTACAACGTAAGATCAATACATGGTAGCATCAATGTAGATGTCTGCCCGAAACATGCGGACGCTTCCAGATAGATATAATTACCTGTTGCATTGCCCGGCAAATAATCTGTAGCTGGTCCTGTATTCGCAGACGGTGTTGCACCTTGAGCTGTTCTCCAATCAATATCATCGCCGGAACCGTTGGTGATGTTTCTGAATCCATTAATCAATGTGCAGTTTGTAGTTCCGCAATCTGATGCAGTGCTGCAGAGCGAGAAATTCTCAAAATCTTCCACCCACGCCGGTGTAATGTATACGGAACTGTTGTGATTGATTAAAGTAGTCGTTGTATCATTGAAATTACCTATGTCATTTGGTAAATCACTCCACACTTTCAAGGTATGCGATCCGATTGCTCCAATGTTTACAGTTGCAGTGAACGTATACGTAACCGTTGCTGATGGTGCAATACTTCCAGCATAAAGCTCCGTTACCGGGATTCCGTTATCATAAGAGAAAGCTACAGGTACATTCGATATCGATGTCATTCCGGGATTAGTTATCGTTGCGATTACCGGAATATTATTCAAGTTCATACAACTGTAATATTCAGATTCCGGAGCGGAAACAGCAGATACAGAAGCATCAACTCCGTTCGGGCAAATCACACCCGGTGTTTTTTCAATTGCGATGGCACGACGTCCAACTGTTTGTTGCGGTCCACGTGTACGAACACTGAACCAATACGTATACACATAGTTATTCAAACCGGTAACAACGAAACTATCAACAGCAGAACTGCCAATTGAATCCATATACACAGAACCGAGCTTGAAAACATCATATCCTGTTGCTCCCGGAACACCTGTCCATTTCAGACAAAGTGAATCAGGACATGCCCAAGCCACATTTATGCCTGAAGGCAAAGTAGCAATCGAAAAATTCTCATCACTCATATCATTCGCTGCACCACGCGTTACACGCACCTTACACAATCCACTCATACCCGTCGGAACAGTCCAGTTGTAATAACGCTGAGACGCTGATACTCCTGTAGTAATTGAATTCCACGTAACTCCGTCTGTAGTGTAATCCAGGTTGAATGTACCTGTGTTACCCCATGCGTCCCAGCGAATTACTTCCGTTTCTGTCGGCACAAATCCCTCTGCTCCGATCGGATAAGTTAACACCAATTCACCTGCCGGTTCAAAATACCAAACGAGATAATACGTTTGCGGCCCCATCGGAACTACAGCTCCGTTTACACTTACACTGTAGGTCCCCTGTGCAGGATTATCAATCGTAACCTGCTCGTGATTATTACGAATATCAACTCCTCGAATTGCTACTGCATCAAGGTTCGTAGCGCTAGCTGTATAATCAAGTATCCACGGATTGAATACAGTTGAAGAAGGATTCGTCACCTGCATGTTCAGATTATTCACCAATGCGACTGACGCGTTCACCGAACCGGGTACATCATGCCAATAAACCAGTACTTTCAACTGACCGGTATTTGCAGGTACGGTAATCGTGTGGACATCGGTTTGACCGTTACCTACGGAATCAACGAGATACCAGTTCTGCTCAATCGGAATTATTGCTTTGCGACCATTGATGCGACCGTAACCGAATTTGAAATCAGGACCTGCGTTACCCAAATCATCACAAGTATTCATCAGAATTGCTTTCAGCAAACCGGACTTCGCAGTGGTGCCGTTTATCTCGCGATAAGCTTGATGCAGACAAGCCAATGTTCCTGATACCGCCGGACAAGACATTGACGTTCCGGTCTTATAATCATAACTGTTCGCATCAATTGTTGAGTACACATTCGTTCCAACAGCGCAAACTTCCGGTTTCATTCTTCCATCATGTGCAGGGCCGCGACTCGAAGATGAAGCCAATGCATCAAGATGAGTAAGATTGCCAACCGATATTGAATTCTTTGAGTGCTTATGACCACCGGTTACATTCCCCCAAGTTGCGCCCGCTCCGTAT
>JBJOKQ010000149.1:0-8368 GCA_046046005.1 Bacteroidota bacterium
TTCACATCTTTTCCGATGCGTTTCAGATTCGCGCCAAGGAAATCTTCCTCATGAAGATTCTTGCCGCCTTCGTCATCATCATTTTTCCACATCTGCGGGAAACGCTTTTCAATCTCAGAAGGCAACAAGCCCGCGAAGAGTGCATTTCTTGCATATTGCGTTGCGGTCGGAAGAATACTGCAGAACAGAGTTTCTTCTTCGACACGGAAATACTGACTTAATACCGGCTGTAAGACTTTCCACTGATCGTAGCGCAGGTTATCAATCAAAAGGAAGAACACAGGCCCTTCTTTCTCCAACTGCGGTGCAAGTTTCTGTTTGATCAACGTATGCGATAAGACAGGCGGATTTTTGTCCTTACCATTCAGCCAATCGATGTAATTCTTCCCGATGAATTTTGCAAAAGCAACGTTCGCTTCGCGTTTCTGCATAGTCAGAATTTCATGCATACTCGGATCCTGAGATTTCTCCAGTTCCAATTCCCAGAATACCAACTTGCGGTAAATCTCCACCCATTCGTCCCAGGAAAGACGATCTGAAATTGTCATTCCGATATTGCGGAATTCCTGCATATAACCGCTGGTGGTTTTCTCACTGATGATACGTTTGTTGTCGAGAATCTTCTTGAGCGAAAGCAGAATCTGATTCGGGTTCACGGGCTTGATGAGGTAATCCGCAATCTTGGATCCGATGGCATCTTCCATCAGATTTTCCTCTTCGGATTTCGTGATCATGATCACCGGAATATCAGAGTGCTTAGCCTTGATTCTTGTCAGCGTTTCTATTCCGGTTATGCCGGGCATGTTCTCATCGAGAAACACAATATCCACATGTTCCTTCGCTGCAATATCCACAGCTTCATTACCGCTTGTAGCAGTTATAACATCGTAACCTTTATCCTGAAGGAACATGATATGCGGCTTGAGCAATGAAATTTCATCGTCGGCCCAAAGTATTCTGATCTTATCCATAATTAGCGTGTGCGTTTTCAATTCATGAAAACGGAGAATAAAGGTACATATTGTGAGCGAAGGAGGCGACCTTGGTTAAGGTATTGTGATCTGTTAACAGATGCACTCTAATTATTACCTTTGGTGTCCTTCGATGAAACCCGCTGTCAAAAGAAAAATTCTCAATGATCCTGTTTACGGATTTGTAACCGTTCCCTCGGAATTGGTTTTCAACTTGATGAACCATCCATGGTTTCAGCGACTGCGCAGAATCCGTCAACTTGGTCTGACCAATCTGGTTTATCCCGGAGCATTGCATACGCGCTTTCATCATGCGTTAGGCGCGATGCATCTGATGATAGAAGCGATTGACGTATTGCGGTCTAAAGGAATCGTAATTACAGATGAAGAAGCGGAAGGTGCAACTGTTGCAATTCTGCTCCATGATATCGGTCACGGACCGTTTTCGCATGCTCTGGAAACAAGCATTGTGCATAATATCACGCACGAAGATCTTTCCGCACTTTTCATGGATCGTTTGAATGAAGAATTCAAGGGCAAACTTGATCTCTCCATTCGCATCTTCAGAAATAAATACCGCAAATCTTTCCTGCATCAGTTAGTATCAAGCCAGCTGGACATGGATCGTCTGGATTATTTGCTTCGCGACAGTTTCTTTACAGGAGTTTCCGAAGGCATAGTGAGCAGCGACCGTATTGTGAAGATGCTGAATGTGGTGAAAGATCAGCTGGTTGTTGAAGACAAAGGAATTTATTCCATTGAGAAATTCATTGTTGCGCGCCGCCTGATGTATTGGCAGGTTTATCTGCACAAGACAGTATTGTGTGCAGAGCATTTGTTGGTGAATATTCTCAGAAGAGCAAAAGAACTTTCCGAAAAAGGAACGGAACTTTTTGCAACGCCTTCACTTCAGGTATTCCTGAACAATCGCTTTTCGAAATCTGCATTTATCAAGGACAGAACTTTATTAGAAACGTTCGCAAAACTCGATGATTACGATATCATGACGGCTGTAAAAGTCTGGTCGGAACATTCAGACAAAGTTTTATCGGAGTTGTGTCAATGCATGATCAATCGCACTTTGTACGCTGTTGAACTGCAGAATAAACCATTCGCAGGAGCTTATGTAGAGAAACTGCAGAAACGTGCAGCGAAATCAATGAAACTCAGCAAGGAAGAGTTGAGCTATTTTGTATTCACAGGTGCGGTGCAGAACAAAGCATACAACGCCGATGAAATGCACGACAACATCCGCATCAATATACTGTACAAAGACGGAACGGTGAAAGATATTGCAGAAGCGGCTGACTTACTCAATATTTCCGTGCTCGCACATCCGGTGAAAAAATATTTCCTCTGCTACCCGAAATCGCTGCGCGAAAACCAGTGAATCTATGACTGAACAAAAAACATCCGGAAAAGCTTTGCTTTTCATCTTTATCACGCTCTTCATTGATGTGATGGGAATCGGGATTATCATACCTGTTCTCCCTAAGCTCATAATGTCGATGGAACATTGCTCCATCGAAGAGGCGACAGTTATTGGCGGTTGGATGATGTTCATCTATTCGTTCATGCAATTTTTCTTCTCACCGCTTTTGGGTGCATTGAGTGATCGTTTTGGCCGCAGACCTGTATTATTGATTTCTCTGCTCGGATTCGGCATTGATTATTTGTTTCTCGGGTTCGCCGGTTCCATTTCACTGCTTTTCATCGGACGATTAATTGCAGGAATCACAGGAGCCAGCTTCACAGTTGCAGGAGCGTACATCGCCGATATCAGTCCGCCTGAAAAACGTGCTCAGAATTTCGGAATCATTGGTGCAGCGTTCGGATTAGGCTTCATCGCCGGTCCCGCTCTTGGTGCTGCAATTGCACATTTCGGAGAGCGCGTACCGTTTTTCGTTGCAGCCGGACTTTCATTGGCAAACTGGCTGTACGGATTCTTCATTCTTCCGGAATCATTGAAGCCCGAAAACAGAAGAGCTTTCCAATGGAAACGTGCTAATCCGGTTGGAGCGCTGATACAAATGATCAAGCATCCTGTTGTATTGCGCTTAGCAATTGTTTTCTTCCTCGTGAATCTTGCAGGACAATCTTTACCGTCAACATGGGCATATTACACAATGGAACGGTATGGCTGGACCGAGAAAGGTGTAGGTTTCTCTCTCGCATATGTTGGCTTGTGTATCGCTATTGTGCAGGGCGGATTAACGCGCATAATCATTCCGAAAATCGGAGAACAAAGAGCTGTTTACACAGGCTTAATTCTGAATACAATCGGTATGATTGCTGTGGCACTTTCCGGTGAAGGCTGGATGCTTTTCATTGCTATGATTCCGCTTTCGATGGGCGGATTGGCAGGGCCAAGTTTGCAATCGATTACTTCAAAAGAAATTCCCGCCAATGAACAAGGGGAACTGCAAGGTTTCATGACGAGCGTGATGAGTATTACTGCCATTATCGGACCTTTGCTCATGACCAATCTTTTCAGTGCGGGAGCATCCGGCTCATTCGGATTTGACTTACCCGGCGCGCCTTACCTGTGTTCTGCGCTGTTGTTGGTTTCCGGACTACTTTTCTCCTGGTTTACATTCCGTTGGGTGAAAGCCAGACAAGCAAGCGCGTAAGTAATTTTTCAGTCGATTCTCGTTGTTATCCCGTGGTTTAAACCTCAGGCAAATTTTCACGTCAAATCATTTTTAAAACGGGATGAAAAGAGTCCTCCCGGAACACGCATTTTTGACTAAATTTACCCGATGAAATTTCTGGCTAAAGAAATTGCCGGTCTTGCCGGCGGTAAAGTGGAAGGAAACCCCGATGCCGCAGTGTCCAAGCTTGCAAAAATTGAAGAAGGCACGCCCGGTGCGTTGACATTTCTTTCCAATCCGGCGTACGCGCAGTATATATATTCCACGCAGGCAACAATTGCCATAGTGAACAACGATTTTGTTGCTGAGCAATCATTACCTGAAACGCTTACGTTGATTCGTGTTGCAGATGCACGTCAGGCCTTTGCGAAATTACTTGAAGCGTATAATCAGTTCCGCATGAACAAAGTCGGAGTTGATCCTAGCGCTGTAATTTCTTCTTCAGCAAAAATCGGTGCGAATGTTTACATCGGTGCTAAAGCCGTTATCGGTGATCACGTTACCATCGGCGACAACACAAAAATTCATCCGAACGTTACTGTGAATGATGCAGCGCGTATCGGGAACAACACAATCATTTATCCCGGTGTTGTAATATATCATGATTGCGTTATCGGCAACAATGTTATACTTCAATCCGGAACGATTATCGGTGGAGACGGATTCGGTTTCCAGCCGAACTCAGAAAACAATTACGCCAAGGTTCCGCATATCGGAAATGTGATTATTGAAGATCACGTGGAGATCGGTGCAAACACGACGATTGACAGAGCAACATTGGGCTCTACAATTATTCGCAAGGGCGCAAAACTTGACAATCTGATTCAAGTGGCGCACAATTGTGAGATCGGCGAGAATACAGTTATTGCAGCACAAACAGGTGTTGCAGGATCAACGAAAATCGGTCGCGATTGTCTGATAGGCGGACAAGTTGGAATTGTCGGTCACCTTGTGATCGGCAACCGTGTAAAGATTGCAGCGCAATCGGGAATCGGAAGCAATATTCCTGACGATGAAATTGTGCAAGGCTCACCGGCATTTTCAATCGGTGATTACAAACGCAGTTATGTGATGTTCAGAAAACTTCCTGAACTCGCTGATAAGATCAAAGAACTCGAAAAGAAAGCGCAGAAATAATCTGCATACAAAGAAATGGCAGCGAAACAGAAAACAATTGAGAAAAGCGTTTCAATTACCGGTGTTGGATTGCATACCGGAAAAAAATGTACGCTTACGTTCCACCCGGCTCCTGAAAATCACGGCTTCAAATTCCGCCGGGTAGATATTGAAGGACAACCTGTAATTGATGCTGATGTTGACAATGTAGTTGACACCGCTCGCGGTACAACACTTGAACAGAACGGCGCACGCGTTTATACTACTGAACACGTGCTCGCAGCTGTAATGGGAAGTGATCTCGACAACATCATGATTGATCTTGACGCGCCTGAAGTTCCGATTATGGATGGAAGTTCATGGCCTTTCATGACCGCTCTTGAAGCAGCAGGAACTGCAACGCAAAATGCAGATCGCTATATTTTCGAATTGAAAGAAAATCTCACTTTCGAAGATCCCGTAAAGAAGGTTGAAATGCTTGCTGTTCCTCAGGATTCATTCCGTGTAACGGTAATGGTTGATTACAACTCTGATCTTCTCGGTACGCAGCATGCTTCTATTTACAACCTCGGAGAATTCCGCGACTCCATTGCGAAATGCAGAACGTTTGTATTCCTGCATGAGCTTGAAGCGTTGATTCAACATAACCTGATTAAAGGAGGGGATGTTGACAATGCAATTGTATTGATTGACAAACCGATTTCAGATGAGACATTGAGTCATCTGCGCAAGGTGTTCAATAAACCTGATGTTGAAGTTAAAGGACGCGGTGTACTGAACAACCTGCAACTTCATTTCTACAACGAGCCGGCTCGTCACAAACTTCTTGACATAGTTGGTGATCTTGCGCTGGTTGGTGCGTACATGAATGTACACGTGCTTGCTGCACGTCCCGGACACGCAGGAAATGTTGCTTTCGGCAAGAAGCTGAAGCAACTCATCAAAGAAGACAAAGCGAAAAAGCAGGAACCGAAATTCAATCCGGAAGCACCGGCATTGTTCGACACGAAGGAGATTATGAAAATTCTTCCGCACCGTCAGCCGTTCCTGTTTGTAGATAAAATTATTGAGTTAACACCAACTTATGTTGTTGGCGTGAAGAATATCACGATGTCTGAATTCTGGACGCAGGGGCATTTCCCTGACGAGCCTATTTTCCCGGGTGTATTGCAAGTCGAAGCGATGGCGCAAACAGGAGGAATTCTCTGTCTGAAAACAGTTCCGGATCCTGAAAACTATCAGACTTACTTCCTGAAAATTGAAAGCGTGAAATTCAAACAAAAAGTTGTTCCGGGAGATACCTGCGTTTTCAAATTGGAATTGCTCACACCGATACGTCGCGGATTGTGCCACATGAAAGGCACAACGTACGTGAATAACAAAGTTGCTTCCGAAGCAGAGATGCTTGCGCAGATTGTAAAAGTGCGCGGCATTGAACAGAAAAAATCAGAACCCGCGACAGTATGATTTCACCACTCGCCTATATCCATCCGAACGCAAAAATCGGAAAGAACGTAACTGTTGAACCGTTTGCCTACATCCAGGGTGATGTGGAAATCGGTGACGGTACTTGGATAGGTCCGAATTCCGTTACAATGGACGGTGCGCGCATCGGAAAGAATTGCAGAATTTTTCCGGGTGCGGTGATCAGCGGTATTCCGCAGGATCTGAAATTCGAAGGCGAGATGACCACCACTGAAATCGGCGACAACACAACCATTCGTGAGTTTGTTACCGTAAATCGCGGCACCAAAGACAAATGGAAAACAGTTGTCGGGAGTAACTGTTTGCTTATGGCATACGTTCACATTGCACATGATTGTATTTTGGGCGACCACGTTATTCTTGCAAACTCTGTAAATGTAGCCGGTCACGTTACAATCGGAGATTGGGCAATTCTGGAAGGATATGTCGGCGTGTCGCAGTTCATTCAAATCGGTGCGCACAGTTTCGTTGCTGGTCAATGCGGTGTGCGTAAAAATGTTCCGCCATTTGTGAAGGCTGCGCGCGAACCATTGGCATATGTTGGCGTGAACAGCGTTGGTATGCGTCGTCGCGGTTTTTCAAATGAATCCATTCTTCAGATTGAAGACATTTATCGCACACTTTACGTGAAAGGACTGAATGTTTCCAACGCTGTGGATGTGATTGAAAAAGAAGCGCCGGATTCGCCGGAGAAAAATCAGATTCTCGAATTCATTCGCAGCTCGAAAGACGGAATCATTCGCGGAATGGTTTAATCATCTGCGGATGAAAACATTTCTGTGCGTATAGGTGCGACCGTTCGCATCTGAAATCTTATCGAATGGAAATTCCATTACAATCAACGTATCCGCTGCTCTGTCCATCAGATTTATTGTGAGTTTATTTTTCTCTTTGTTATCGCCATGTACAACGATGCTGTAATACGTCGGAGAAATTTTCTCGAATGATTTTACAACGATTCGGTCTTTAATGACATTATCGTCCTGAATGCGCTCCATTTTTCCTTTGTTCATGAAATGCAGCGCAAATGATTTCGGAAAACTATCGGCGTAAATCACGGATTCAAGATTGGAAGGCATAGCAATATTCGGTTGCACATATTCCTCCGTATAAATCCATCTCCATTCACCTGCGAGAATCGATTTGTCATCATCAAGTTTCGTCTTCCTGCATGAAAACAATGCAAGCAGGGAAAGAATGATCGACAAGCAGAAATAAAAGCGCATGATTCTTGATGTGTAACTAAGTTATCACTAATTTCATCAATGCCCGGAATGAAAACAAATCTCATCGCATTTCTACTCTTTCTCACATTTGGTGCAGCAATGGCACAGCAGGAAGGTCGCGTTCGTTCTTTCATGAAAGGGCGTATCGATCATTGGGAAGTTACACTGAACGATACCGACGGAACAATCGAAGCTTATCTGAAAGACGATCCGAATCGCTGGACATTCACGATCGGATCAATGGAAGGTGAAATCAATACCGTGATGAACGATCAATTTAACCGATGGGAAATAACTGTCGGGAAGAAAGTTTACACTTTGAACACGTGGATTTCCGGTTCTTGGGATCGTTGGGAACTTAAAGGCGGCGATATGAAATCAACAACTACTTTCAGAACCCTTTATTCAAACAGTTGGGACAATTGGCAAATGAAAAGCGACAGCGCAGAATGCGATATCACCACCTACATGAAAGAAAGCTGGAATGATTGGGAGATCAAAGGTGATTTGAAGAAAATGTCGCAAGGTGAACAGATTGCTTCGGTGTTCATTCCGATTTTCGTTTCGCGTATTTACAGAGTGCGTCTTGCGCGATAAACCATTCAAAGTTTACTTTGCTTAACTTCGCGAATATCTCTGAATAACAGATGCAGATTCGTCTCAGTAAAACAGGCAAGAAATTCGGAAGAGAATGGATTTTCAGAAACGTAGAACACGTTTTTGAACCCGGAAGCTGCACAGCGATATTGGGTGCAAACGGAAGCGGGAAATCAACTTTACTTCAGGTAATTTCCGGTTATGTGATTCCGTCGGAAGGAACTGTTGAATGTATTCAAAATAATGCGGCAATTGCACAGCATGAAATTCATAAGCGCTTTTCATTTGCATCTCCTTATCAGGAGTTGATGGAAGAGTTTAC
>JBJOKQ010000150.1:0-8366 GCA_046046005.1 Bacteroidota bacterium
TCCTGCTTTTTCAGATACAATTACCAGTAAACAGGCAGGATGTTTGGGAGAAATACGACGGTGTTGCTGCGGATATGATTTCCTCAATAACGTGGCCTGTAGAATAGGGGCGCCGTTTCACGTAGATTAACATCCTTCTTTCCCCTTATTTTCTGTAATTTCGTGAGCCCGATTTCATTGGGCAACCACGAATATGATTGAATCTGTTTATGATAAGTACCAGGCTGTTATCGGTCTGGAAGTGCACGCGCAAATGCTGACGAAAAGCAAAGCGTATGCATCTGATGCTGCGGAATACGGCGCATTGCCCAACACATTGGTGAGTCCCGTTACACTCGGACTTCCGGGAGTGCTTCCGAAAGCCAACAAAAAAGTAATTGAATTTGCAGTTCGAATCGGTCTTGCCACGAATTGCGAAATCCGTGAGCGTAACGAGTACGCACGTAAGAATTATTTCTATGCCGATCTTCCGAAAGGTTACCAGATCACGCAGGATAAAACGCCGATCTGCACCAATGGTTTTATCACCATCAAGGATGATAACGGAGAGGAAAAGCGAATCCGTATTCAGCGTATCCACATGGAAGAAGACGCCGGAAAATCAATGCACGATGTGGATATCACCGATACACTTGTGGATCTTAATCGCGCCGGTGTGCCGCTGGTGGAAATCGTTTCAGAGCCGGACATTCGTTCAGGTGATGAAGCGTTCCGTTATCTCACGGAAGTTCGTCGTTTGGTTCGTTATCTGGAAATCTGCGACGGTAACATGGAAGAAGGTTCACTGCGTTGCGATGCGAACGTGTCCGTGATGCTTAAAGGCAGCGAGAAGTTCGGTCGTCGCGTGGAAGTGAAAAACATGAACTCCATTTCCAATGTGAAACGCGCGATCGAACACGAAGTGAAGCGTCACATTGATATCATCGAAGCAGGCGGAATTGTAGACCAGGATACACGAACATTCGATGCGCTTACAGGAACTACGATGTCGTTGCGCAGTAAAGAGCAAGCAAATGATTACCGTTATTTTCCTGAACCCGATCTGCAACCTGTGATTGTTACTCAGGATGATATTGCGAAAATTAAATCGGAGTTGCCTCCGCTTCCTGCTGAATTGCTGGAGAAATACACCAGGCAACTAGGACTTTCAGCTTATGATGCGTCTGTGTTGACGGATGCGAAGGAAGTAGCGTTGTATTACGAAGCAGTGCTCAAGCACACAACAAATGCGAAAGCTGCAGCGAACTGGGTGATGGGTCCCGTGAAATCATACTTGAATGAGAATGCAATTCATATATCCGATTTCCATGTTGCAGCGGAAAGACTTGCGGAGATTATCAATCTCGTTGATTCAGGAAAAGTAAGTTTCAGCGTTGCAAGCTCGAAGATTTTCCCAGAGATGGCGGCGGATAAGTCGGCAACTGCAATCGGAATTGCTGAGAAGCACAATCTCATTCAGGAAAGTGATGAAGGCGCATTACTTGCAATCGTGCGCGAAGCGGTTGCGAAGTATCCTGCAAAAGTTGCTGAGTATAAGAGCGGGAAAACAGGTCTTGTTGGCATGTTCATGGGTGAAGTGATGAAACTCTCCAAAGGAAAAGCCGATCCGAAAGTTGCAAGTGAATTGGTTACTAAAGTGCTAAACGAACAATGATGAAAAATATATTGACTGTTGCTGCGGCAGGGACACTGTTGTTTACGGCTTGCGGAGATGCGGCGCGTACAGGAGGAAATACAATTGTATCCGGGCATTTGGATAACAGCGCAGGTGATACATTGTATCTCGTGAATGTTTCTCAGCGTGATTTCGTTGTAGTTGATTCCTGCGTAACAGGTGAAGACGGATCATTCGAATTCCGCCCTACGTTGGAGTATAAAGGATTTTACAACATTGAAGTGGGGAAAGATCCTGAGCAGTTTGCGACAATCATTCTTGAACCGGAAGATTCTGTAAGCTTCACAGGCAATGTTCAGAATTTGGGTTACACCTGGATCACTACAGGTTCAGAAGATTCAAAGCACTTTGAAGAATTCAATCGCTACTTCACGCAGTACGATAATCTCCGTCGTCCGTTAACAACCCGTATTGATTCGATTCAACGTGCATTCCAGATTCAAATGAGTATGATGACGGATACTGTTGCAATGAAGAAACTGGAGAAAGAAGTTATTGAACCGCTTTTCAATGCTACGCAGGAGAAATTGAACCTTTATGCTGATACAGCTACAATCTGGTTGCACGCTTTCATCGAATCGCATCCGGCATCCTTTGCAAATATTCCTGCATTGCGTTTGCTGGATCCTTATGAAAATTTCAAATGGTGGGAAATCACCATTGCAGCATTAGAAAAAGATCACAAGACGGCTCCGAATGTGGTTTTACTTCGTGATCTTGTAGAACGCGAGCGTCCTTATGCACTTGGACAAGTTGTGCCGGACATTATGCTGAATGATGTAAACGGCCAGCCAATGAAACTTTCAGACACACGCGGCAGTGTTGTGCTCGTCGACTTCTGGGCTTCCTGGTGCGCACCGTGTCGTCAGGAATTACCGAACGTAGTGAACAATTACAAAAAGTACAAAGACAAAGGTTTTGACGTGTTCAGCGTTTCACTCGACCGCGATAAGGAAGCATGGAAGAAAGCAATTGCAAGTGACGGACTGACATGGAAATGGCACGTAAGCGATCTGATGGAATGGCAATCGCCTGTTGTTCAACTGTACCGCTTTCAGGGAATTCCTCACACGGTTTTGATTGATCGTGAAGGGCGACTTATTGGAAAGAATCTTCGTGGTGAAGAATTATCCAATAAACTCAAAGAAATTTTTGAATCAGATTCTTCGAAAACAAAGTAACATTTCAGGACTTTGTCCGTCACATGCGTTAAACGCACACTTATGAGAAAGATTTTCCTCTTCGCACTATTGCTGCTCACGGCTTCCGCCGTTAAAGTGAACGCTGCTTATTGGCAACAATTTGTGCATTATGAGATTGACGTGAAACTGGATGACCAGAAACATTTCCTTCACGGTTATGAGAAACTGACTTACGTGAACAACTCTCCGGATCAGTTGACATATATCTACATGCACATCTGGCCAAATGCATACAAGAATAACAACACTGCTCTCGGTCAGCAATTGAAGGAAAACGGAGAATTGTTTTTCTATTATGCGAAGGATGAAGATCGCGGATATATTGATAGTCTTGATTGGCAAGTAGACGGCGAAATGGTTCCCGCTGAACAAGACGTCAAGAATCCTGATATCGTAAAGTTGTTACTTCGTCAACCTTTGGCTCCGGGAGCATCAATTGTAATCACAACACCATTCCGTGTGAAAATTCCGAGCGGACAAATTTCCCGCTTGGGACATATCGAGCAGCAATATCAAATTACGCAGTGGTATCCGAAACCGGCGGTGTATGATGTGAACGGCTGGAATCCTATTCCATATCTCGATCAAGGCGAATTCTATTCTGAGTACGGTACGTATGATGTGAAAATCACTTTGCCGAAGAATTATGTTCTTGGTGCTACCGGTGATATTCAGAACAATCAGGCTGAAATAGATTGGTTAACTCAGAAAGCAGAAGAAACAAAGAAGATCAAAGATTATGATAAGAAAGATCTTAAGCATCCGGAATCTTCCTCTGAAATGAAAACGATTCATTTTCATCAGGAGAATGTGCACGATTTTGCATGGTTCTGCGATAAGCGTTATCACGTTCTGAAAGGAGAAGTTGAGTTGCCTCACAGCAAACGCAAAGTAACTACGTGGGTGATGTACACGAATCAGTACGCAAGTCTTTGGAAAAATTCTATCGAGTACATCAACGATGCTGTTTACTATTACTCACTTTGGAACGGCGATTATGCATACAACCATTGTACAGCGGTTGATGGAGCGTTGTCTGCAGGTGGCGGTATGGAATATCCCAATATCACAGTGATCGGCGGTGTACAGAGCGCCGGAATTCTTGAAACAGTGATAATGCACGAAGTTGGTCACAACTGGTTTTACGGAATGCTGGGAAGCAATGAGCGTGTTCATCCGTGGATGGATGAAGGTTTGAATTCCGCAAACGAGTTGCGCTACAATGAAACAAAGTACCCGAACGGTGCGCTTGTTGGTGGGAAGAATGGTCCGAGCGGACTTGCCAAGCCGTTTGATCTTACACGTTACAAGCAGAAGGCTCAGTACTATCAGCTGTATGCGTTTTCTGCCCGTACAGGAACAGATCAGCCATGCGAAATGCATTCGGCGGAATACACTTCCACGAACTACGGCGCAATTGTTTACATGAAGACGGCGGTGTGCTTTGATTATCTCCGCGGCTATCTGGGCGATTCATTGTATGATAAATGTTTCAGAACGTATTTCGATCGTTGGCACTTCAAACATCCTCAACCATCTGATATCCGCGCAACATTTGAAGAAGTTTCGGGTCGCAGTCTCGGTTGGCTGTTCGATGATATGATCGGCACAACGAAGAAACTGGATTACAAATTAATGGGCGTTCATCGTGAAGGCGCAGGATGGGAATTGAAGATTAAGAATGTCGGTGAAATTGCCGCACCTGTTTGTGTTTCCGCAGTGAAGAACGGAGTTGTTGTAAAAACCGTTTGGTACGAAGGATTCACCGGTATGAGTACTCCGAATTTCCCTGATGTGGAAGCAGATTATTTCATCATTGATCAGCCTGAAGATATGCCCGAAGCGAACCGTAAGAATAATACTGTGAAAACCCACGGTGTATTAAAAAAGACAGAGCCTTTGCGACTTCAATTTCTCGGCAGTCTCGATAATCCGGGAAAGACTCAGTTGTTCTGGTCACCGGCAATGGGATTCAATTCATACGATCGTTTCATGATCGGTGCGGCATTCTATAATCACCTCGTTCCGCAGAAGAAGTTCGAATGGCTTGCAATGCCAATGTACAGTTTCGGAACGGGCCAGGTTGTTGGACATGCTGATGCGTTTCTGAATTTCACACCGGATAAATTGTTCCAGTCAGTACGGATCGGCGTAAATGCGAACAGATATCACTACTACAAAGTTCTTGCAACCGATTATCCGTTGGGAATTGAAGTTCCTGATCGCGAATTGATGTTTACGAAAGTAGCTCCTGAATTGTCTTTGACATTCATGAAGAAACGCAAGCGTAATCCTGTAACACATTCGGTGCTTGTACGTGCCAATTGGATTCTCACTGATGAGATTAACTATCAATTTGATTCCAACTCAACCGTGATCAGCTATGGGAATAATGATAAGCTGATTTGGCAAGCGAAGTACATGATTCGTAACAGCAGAAATGTTCATCCTTGGAATACGGAAGTCGAATATCAAATGGGCGATGGAATGTCGAAGTTGAGCGTGACCGCGAATTACACAATCAATTACGCTAAAGGAAAGGGAATTCATTTGCGTTTCTTCGGAGGAACTTTCATCGATGCTGAAGACGGCAACGAAGGAAAGTATCGTTGGAGAATGAGTGGCTACGGTCCTCGCGGATTCGGTAATCACGATTATCTTTTCGAACACATTTACTTCGGAAGAAGTGCAACGGATGGTTTTGCAGGTGCGCAGTTCAGTGAGCGCGATGGTGCTTTCAAAGTTTATTCTCCGATCGGCCAGAGCAACACATGGCTTGCTGCAATGAATATCAGAATGGATCTGCCGGTGAAGAGTCGCTTCCTGAGTAAGTTCAAAATTTATGCAGACATCGGTACAGCAGATCCGAATGCGTTGGCAGGCAATAATTTTCTATACAACGCAGGAGTTCAGTTTTCACTCTTTGGAAACGGAATCTGTGATGTGTACTTCCCGATACTTCTCGCTCCGGATATCAAGGATTATTATTCCGCAAACGGATTGGGTTATGCAAGCATGATTCGTTTTACGTTCAACATTGAACGATTCGGATTGCAGAATTTGGGAACAATGATCAGCGAAGGACTGTAATGCCGCAATTGAAAGGCAAGATATATTTCGCTTCGGATTTTCATTTAGGAATTCCGGATGCAGCGACAAGTCTCGAACGTGAGAAACGCATTGTGCGTTGGCTCACGGAAGCGGAGAAGGACGCTGCGGAAATATTTCTCGTAGGAGATTTGTTCGATGCATGGTTTGAATACAAGCGTGCCGTTCCGAAAGGATTTATTCGCCTGCTTGGTAAGATTGCTGAAATCACCGATAAAGGAATTCCTGTTCACGTGTTTACAGGCAATCACGATATGTGGATGTTCGGTTATCTCGAGAAAGAATGCGGTGTGAAATTATATCATGCTCCGATTGAACGGGAATGGAACGGAAAGAAATTTTTCATCGGTCACGGAGATGGCTTAGGCCCGGGAGATCACGGATACAAATTCATCAAGAAGGTGTTCCGTAATCCGGCAGCTCAATGGTTTTATGCGCGACTGCATCCGAACTTTGGTTTATGGCTGGCAGACTTTTTCTCACGCAAAGGCTACGACAAGAAAGATGCGGAGCGTGACTATCACGGCGACGATAAGGAATTTCTGATGGTATTCTGCAAGGAATATCTTGCCAAGCGAAACGCCGATTATTTTATTTTCGGCCATCGTCATCTTCCTTTAGATAAACAAGTAGGAGAGAAGTCACGTTACATCAATCTCGGAGATTGGATTGTGTACAACACTTACGCTGTGTTTGACGGGAATGAATTGAAACTTCTTGAGTACAAAGGTTGATTTATTCAACCCTTGTAGAATTTCGGAATCAGGTCAGCCAATCTTGAAGAGTAACCCATTTCATTATCGTACCAACCCATCACTTTCACCATGTTGCCTACAACGCTGGTGAATTCTGCATCGTAAATACAG
Source organism: Bacteroidota bacterium (assembly GCA_046046005.1). GTDB lineage: Bacteria > Bacteroidota > Bacteroidia > Palsa-965 > Palsa-965. Next base: position 6,852 of record JBJOKQ010000150.1, read on the forward strand.
GAATTCGGATTCCCAACGATGTCAATGGAAACGATAGGATCTTCCGTGTATTCCATAATACCTTTCAATTCTCCTTCAGCAGCTTTTTTAAACGCAGCATTAATTTCCTCCGGAGTCGGCAGTTTCTTGAGTTGGCATGTGATGTCCGTTATTGAACCATCAGGAACCGGAACACGGATTCCGCATCCTCCAAGTCGACCATCGAGATGCGGGAAAATTTTTGTGATTGCTTTCGCCGCACCTGTAGAAGTGGGTACCATGCTTACAGCTGCAGCTCGTGCGCGACGCAGATCTTTGTGTGGTGCATCATGCAAACGCTGATCTCCGGTGTAGGAGTGAACAGTTGTAATGTAACCGTCGTCAATCTGCCAGTTGTCGTCCAGAATCTTTATCATCGGTGCAGCACAGTTCGTCGTGCACGAAGCGTTGGAGATGATATCTCCGGCCGTAGCTATGATGTGATCGTTAACACCAAGTACAACTGCCGGAATATCGTTGCCTTTCGGCGGTGCCGACAGAATTACTTTCTTCGCACCGGCTTTCAGATGAAATGTTGCAGATTCACGATCCAGAAATTTTCCGGTGCATTCCAGAACTACGTCAACATTATGTTTTTTCCAATCGAGCTGTGCCGGATCTTTTACTGCTGTAACAGGAATGCGAACGTTGTTAATCACAATTCCGTCCGCATCACTTGTCACGGTTCCGTTGAAACGACGATGAACTGAATCGTACTTGAAAAGGTGAGCAAGCGTGACGCTGTCTGTGAGATCGTTTATAACAACGACTTCGATGTTCTTTCTTTCAAGAAGAACACGCAGTGTGGTTCTGCCGATGCGGCCGAATCCGTTTATTGCAACGCGTATGGTGCTCATGATGATTTTTATTTGTGCAAATATCGTAAGGAATAACGCAACACAACGTTATAAAAACTGTTAATGCAATGCGGGTTATTTATAACGTCTCAATTCGTTCAACTGCAATTCCGCTGTAATTCCATACGCCGTAAATGCGCACTTTCTTTTTTTCAACGATGTTCCCTTTGTTGTCGTGAACTTTGATATCGGATTGTGAGTAATTCTCCGGAATGTCTTCCACTTTATTCGGAGTGTTACCGATCAGAATATCTGCCGTGATATAACTTTCCGAATTCAATGACGGTTTGAGATAGAAGTAAACGTATTCACGAATGCTTACGAACATCGGCAGTTCAAGATAACCTTCAGCTACTACCAATTTATCTTGATTCTTGTAAATCCCTGTAGTGTCGCTGATGTTAATCACTGCCGGTTTCGCTCCCGCATAATCAAATTCCGCAGTATCCTCGATTTTCTCAATCATCTGCACATCAATTGTACCGTAACCTTCGTCGTATGGTTTATGGAAAACACCGGTGATGCGGACATAATCACCTACTCCGATTTTCTCCTCGGAATTGCCGGTTATAATTACATCTTCCGACTGAAAATCTTCTTTCAATCGCTTCATTTCATTTTTGTTCTTCCCGGTGTTGAT
>JBJOKQ010000151.1:0-8338 GCA_046046005.1 Bacteroidota bacterium
ACTTCAGTTTGTAACGGTACAACAACACGCAACTTCTATGTTGCTAATACTGGTGGAAATACATTGTCAGTTACATCGGCTACAGTAACCGGTGCAAATGCATCTGATTTTACAATTTCCGTAGCTCCGGCTTCAACGGTTGCTGCAGGTGATTCAACCATGATTACTGTTGTATTTGATCCTTCAGGTGCAGGAGTTCGTAGCGCGGTAATCAACATTGCAAGCAACGATTGTGATGAAGCAGCTTACGATTTCGCAATTCAGGGAATCGGAACACAGATTACTTTCGATTCGCTTGCATTTACTGATATCACTTGCTTTGGTGATTCTACAGGAAGTGCTACAGTATTTGTAATCGGAGGAATGCCTGCTATTACTTACACATGGAGCACAGGCGGAACGTCGGCTACTGAAACAGGATTGCCGGCAGGAACGCATACTGTGATTATTTCAGATGCAAACGGATGTTCTGATACTCTCGGTGTTTCAATCGCACAGCCTTCAATCATTGTTACAAATCTCACTGTCAATGACGCTTCTTGCTTCAACGGAACGGGATCTGCATCGGTTGCTCCTACAGGAGGATTGGGCAACACGTTCACGTACAACTGGACATCAGGTGGTACAGGAGCAACAGAGTCAGGCTTGCTTGCAGGAACTTACTTTGTTACAGTTACAGATTCAACAGGATGTTCTGTTGAAGACACTGCAGTTGTGAACCAACCAACTGATCTGGTTCTCGCTGTTGATATGGTGATGGATGTAACTACTTGCGGCGGCAATGACGGTGGCATCATGATTTCAGTTTCCGGTGGTACTGCAGGATATACTTATCTGTGGAATAACAGTGCAACAACCGAAGATGTTGCCGGACTTACTGCAGGAACTTACTCTGTTACCGTTACAGATGCTAACGGTTGCGTGGATTCGACCGCAGTATTAACTGTAAATGATCCTGCTGCTCCGGTTGTAACTTATACGGAAGCCGCAGACACAATCTGTCAGTCTACAACTGCACCGTTTGCATTGAGCGGAGCTTCACCGGCAGGCGGAACATTCTCCGGTCCGGGTGTAACATCGAATACATTCGACCCAATGCAGGCTTCGATCGGTTGGAATATGATTACGTATACTTATACTGATTCATTGACGAACTGTTCTGCAACTGCAATTGATTCCATCTTCGTAGATGTTTGTACAGGAATTTCAGCGGTTAATTCAGTTACAGAAGTGAACGTTTATCCGAATCCTACGGACGGTGCGATCAATCTGAACTTCGTTTCAGACGCAGGTGATGTGGTTGTAACAATTACAGATGCTGCAGGTCGTACAGTTTACATGTCTTCAGAAAACAACGTAACTGCAGGCAGAGTGAAGCAGATTCAGATTGATGAAGCTTCAGGAATCTATTTGTTGCATGTAAACGGTCCGCAGATGAATTACACTCAGCGTGTCGTGATTCGCAGATAATCTCTGACTGCATGAAACAGAAAGGGTCTTCAATTTGAAGACCCTTTTTTATTTTGTACTGTTCAGCTTTTTGAGACATTCCCGTTCCAGCAGTACAAGCGCTATTATAACGGAGTATTCTGCTACGAAGTAGGCGATACCTAAACCTGTAATACTTGAATGATTCCAAAGCACAAGGATAGCAGTAAGAATACCGTACAAAAGATTTGCGGTGATAACAATGCGCAATTTTATAGCGTCATGTTTGCCTGTTGTCAGATTACAAAATAAGGAGAACAGAAAAAAAGCGAGACTCACTCCGCCCAGAATCCAGACGATAGAAAGGGTAACACCGAAATAAGTATTTAGCGGAAGAACCAATACGTACAATGAAAGCGCAGAGACAATTGCGCCAATTGCATCGATCGTGAAAATCTTACGAGGACTTTCGGCTATTTTGTTAATCAGACCTGTACTTGGGGTCATACAGAAATTTGAAGTAAGAATAGTGCGGAAATTGAATTTTAACCGGAAGAGTTACTTGTTAAACTGTGCATTTACAATTTCCATTTTCAGATACGCACCATTGCGCTGGTCGCAACCGATTAACGCCTTTGAATTCGGACCTACGGAGAGCGTTTTATTCTCGAATCGAGGTTGACTGTTTTCTGTCCAGCTGATATAAACCGTTACAGTAATAAAAGCTGTTTCGTGATTGTTCTCCACGTACATGTTATGAGAAACATCTTCCGAGCTTCCGCAAGCTTCACCGTGCATGATCATCACCCAATTACGGGCATTGCCCATATTTTGCGCTGTGTAGGTTGTGCCGGACATTGGGGCAGGAGAGACGCATGAAGCAAAAAGCGAAGCCGCAAGCACAGCCGTATATAGAATTCGTTTCATAGATTGAATGTTGAATTGATTTGCCGTAATAAAGGTAATGGTCTTAATGATACGGCGATATGCAGGCGAAAAGTGTGCCAGAAAGGGGAAGTTGGGATGGAGTTACTTCCCGATACAATAAGTAAGACCCTTGAATTTACTGGGGTTCCAAGGGGTTAAACAACAAATTAGCTTCATATTCCTATTTAGGTAGTTTGCCAATAATATCAGATTCGAATTTAGTAATCATATATTCTAATCCTTGCATGTTGTATGGAGCCTTATCGTAAGCTTCCCACGCTTTAACTGTTACAGAATTGTAAGTCTTAATTGAATCTACAGTTTTCGGATGTGTCCAATGGTTCGCAATCATTTCCCTCGTCACTTCGTCGTTATAATTTTCATAGTAAGTATCCATGCATCTTTTGAACATATCCGTAATGAATTTATCACCGAGGTTCGACGCTTCGGCTATTTTAGTCATAATTTGAAATAGACATTCTATGGAACTTGGCTTGAGATAATTGTTCTCTCTCGTTTCATATTTAATCCAATCCCGCAGATTTTCAACAATTAGATACAGCAAATAGTGATAGTGAGTTGGAAATTCAGCATCTTTTTTGATTTCAGGCTTCATATTCATGTTTACTCCATTTATCATATGACCAGCGAAGTAATTGTAATAATAAAGCCAATAGTGATTAGTTTCTTTTTTCAGTATTGCTTCTCGGATCATAATGTCGAAGAACCGAATAGAATAGTACGAAACACCCTTGGGTAATGAATCTACCCCCTTATGCGCGTCATTAAAACTAGAAAATGCATTAAGTTCAGCTTCACGTTCCAATTCGCTTAACGCTATATTACCAAATGCCTTCCAAATTTCGTTGTTATAAGCTACTCGAAGGTCTTGGAGCATAGACAGAACAATTCTATTTTGCTCAGGTATCTTGTACGAAAAGTTATTTTCAGCGCGATTGGTGATGGTAGCAATTTCGCGATATAGGAATGCATTCTCGGCGTACAATAAGGCCGATAAGTAGTCTTGGACAAATTCCTGGTTCAAGTAGTTTCTCTCGATACAACACGCCACGAGGTCCGCATAAACGTATGGTCTGGAATTAGCTGTGTTCTGAATAAAGTCGTCGCGAGATAGAATTTCCCAGTAAAAGTTATTCGCTAATGTAATTCTTGAATTGTTCAGTTCCGGATTTTTTAAGTGTGATATTAAATCAGCACGATGATATCGTTCAAAATAATTGAAAAGTGTTGCGAATTCTCCAGCTTGAAGAAGATTGCGATAGTAGGATAAAACCTTTTCACGATTTGTTTTGGGAAACGAAGAAACGTAGACCTTCAATAAAATAAAAGCCATAATGAATGTAGTAACCCAGTAAGCCCAATCCTCCGCGAGCAATGATCCTTTGATCATTAATTGAGGAATGTAGATCCCCCAACTCTCAAAATAATTGAAGAATACCAAATAGTTCAACAGAACCAGACCAAATGACAAGAGGCCGAAGTCATACTTATTGAATTTTAATAAGATATAATCGCGATTGGTTTCATTGATTAATGCAACGATTGCAAGTACTAAGCCATAGAGGGTTATTAGATCAGAAACTTCCATTGTAATAAATCAATATTAGTTCTTAATTGGTTCGATAAACTCTTTGGGATAAAACCTCCTCAGTATATAATCAAAATCTTTTCCCGACTTTTCTTTGTATGTGGTCTCCAACCATTTTCTCACTTCCAAATATTCGTCGTAAAGATGTTGTCGATACAATCCACCTTCGGGTAATCGTTCCCAAAGTTGCTCATCTGTTTCGCCTGGTAGCCGGAAATATTCTATGTTATCAAATTGTTTGACAAAGAGCGCTCTATTCCTAATCGCAGCGATTTTTCCTTGAACATCGGTTTTGAAATGAATCGAGATCAAGAATGTTTCTAGCTTCTTAGTTTTCTCCTGAAGCTTAATGTTTTCTATATACAACCTACGACAGAACTGAAATAGGATTATTAGAAAGATGCCGATCAAAATGCTCGCAAGAAAGGTAGGCGCCAAGTACCAATGTTCATTACCAGTTTTGTTTTCAGTATTAACTTGCACTGCGGTTGCCGCAGGGAGCAAAAGTAGTAGGACAAGTGATGACAAAACATTACCAATCGTATTCTCGAATATGGAAGATAGTTTTAAAGCCATGGTCGATGAGTGAGGTTAAACTCGAGGAGTAATTCGGGAAGCAATTTTTATATCCGCAATTTTTACACCTAATGACTGTAGTGATTGCCTCATATCCTGAAAAACCGGTTCTTTCTTATTCGGATCAGAAATTGTAAGAATTGCTGTAAAAGGAACTCCAGCTACAGGCATCGTATCGCCGTCACGTGTGAGGTGCTCAATTTCCAATTTCCAATTTGAACTCGAACCAACGCCGCGAGAAAATGTTTTCTCAAATACCTTCACTGGACTCCATTTGAATGAATAGTCAATTTGATTTTTCTCATACAGCTGTTGCTCAGCTCCAGCAGGTAGGTATATTGAGTTTAATCTTCCTTTATAAGTTCCATCATCCTGCTCTTGACGCAAAAAACCGTCTACATTAACTCGTACAAATTCAGCTCCGTATCGGTGATCGAAAGGCGGAGTACTAACGATCGTCAGTCGAGCATGTCCAAAACACTTTCCGTTTTTCACCAAAGACTGCGGCCAAGAAAAACTAAAGCTCATCTTGTTGTTTGATTTAACGCGATTTGCAAACACAAGAGTTATGCTATTGTCATTGCCATTCAAGATCTGCTGCGAACCTACGGGCATGCCGTACCCAACGAGATGTTTGACAACGTTACTTAATCTTTTGTCCTGAAATACAGCCGGCAACGTAGCGTGATGCACCGCTAATGCAATAAGACTCTCGCGCGATACCTCACCTTCGATCGCATGTTCTATACACGCAATTGTTTTAGCGGTAATGGGAGTAGCATAACTCGTTCCGCAGCCATCAATTAAATTCCCATTGATATCAATCGAGTATAAACCATGCCCTATACCTTGAACTTTTGTTCCTGTACCACCGACATGAGCGAAATCAGGTTTTAGGCCAACCCGAGGCCCTGGCCCTCGACACGAATAATTACTTAATGCATAAGGAACAATACCTTTCAGGTTCGGTGGGTTCAACGCTGATACACTCACGTTGCGTGAACTTTCCGCTGGAGTCTTAATTATATCATTTCTGGAAGTTGCCAAAATGGACAAAGCGTTTGACGCATCGTCTGGCCATTCTTGCCGCAGATCATTTGGATGAGTGTTGCCTGCGGATATTACAAATATCACATTATTCTCTTCTGCAATTTTATCAAGTATTTTCGCAGGGTAACTGTATGTCGTGCTTGACACATGTTCTTCGATATTCAAACTAAAATTAAATACTCTCACTCCAGTCTGAGCTTTGAGGGATTTCACTTCATCTTCAAGTGCTGAGAAAAATTGTAATGGATTGTGATAATAACTGCCGAATACGTTGTCCTTCGGAAGTAGGTCCACATCGATAATCTTACATCCGTCAAGCTCATTACAGATTTCGTTTCCATTTAAAGAGTTACCAATAATCGTAAGCCCAGCAATAAACGTTCCGTGTGCCTCATCTTTATCTCCCGAACTCAATAATCCACTTCTAGCTTCAATCCATTCCTTGAGTACGTCCGATACACCTCCATCAACGATGCCGATTTTGGGATAAGATTTGTTAGGCAAAAGCTTTGGTAAATTAGCCTTTGATCCAAGGGATCCGACAGATTTCGTTGTGATACTTTTCGAAATAATAGGAGGGAGGACAATCTTTTTTACCAATGGGTGTCGATCCAAAAAAGCAATTACACGCGTATGCTTATCTAGATCATGACTAACTGATGGAATAAAATTTTGTTTTTTTATCGAGGATTGAATTGGCATAAATTGAATATTGGAGGCTGTCGTATCACTTTCTACTCGGAGGCCGAGCATTGAAATGTGCTTGTCAGTGTCCACTAATCTTGAGACAACAATGCCGTTACCTAGTGCATTAAGGCCATCAAAAAATGATCGAAACAATTTGTATTTCGCAGCGGGTAAATTGTCCCAATCTTGTCGGGGAGGAGGGACTTCGAACAATTCGATAATGTATGCTCCACCAGTCCTAGGGTCTGTAATCCATTTCACAGCTTCTTTTAAAGAGAAATTTCTCTTATCAGATGATGTGTATGGTAATATTTCTTCAATCGCACCAAGCTCACTTCGCACTGCACTAGGATTCGCCTTTCTTTTTTCGTCTTTAGTAATTTTGTACCGTGTGGTTTCTTCCGCTTGAAGAATTTTATTGTTGATTTTTTTCAAACTACTGGGAACAACCTCTACAAACAATTCTCCAAGGTCTCCTGCGCCAACTACTGGTGCTACGTCATGTTTGAACAATGAACCAGTTGGTCTGTGCGATTTGGCAATAGCTGATTTCTTTAAAACAACTTTGGCGTAGGCGATTTCAGAGAATTCGTTTGAAGTGAGGCTTTGTTCTAACGAGGTTAACTGCTCAGAAATCTTGTTCTTATGAGCTATGAATTCTTCGTCACGTCCTTCGTAAAAATCTTTATGACCTCCACCCGGAGGTTTTATCCAGGCAGAAATGAAATCAGCACTATTTAGTACAACTTGAATTGGACCAGTAGCCATGGGTTATTTTTTTAAAAGTTTACTTATCGTTGATGCGGACACGTTAAAAATTGAAGCAAGGTCAACTTGCTTGAATGAGTAATTTCTATCTGTAAGGAGTTCTGAAGCGATCTCTTCATCGGTTAAGGAAAGAATGTTCTTTTTTCTTGCATCAATTCGCACTGAGTTTAGAAATGTGAATCTTTTCGCCTGGTCAATCAGCCTAAGGCCAGGATTAAGCACATGTTCTTTCTTCAACCACTTGGTTAAATTTTCGATGTCCGCACCTGATGAGTTCTCAACGAGCCAAGCGAGAAACTTCACTTTATTCTCTTCGAGGTTTAGAGGAAAAGAAAACCTATTAATCAGTGACATTGTAACCTCGGGCGTAGGTTTGGGTATTTCAATCTGAACATCAAATCTTCGCCATATCGCCGGATCAAGTAGTTTTTCGTGATTGGTTATACCTATTGTAAATCCACTCTTAATTCGCGTATCGAGACTTTGTAATAAAGTATTAACTACTCGCTTTAACTCTCCAACTTCTTGAGGATCGTCTCTCAATTTAGCAATCGCATCAAACTCATCAAGCATTAAGACGCATCTGTACTTGGCTGCAAAGGCAAATAGATTTCCAATATTTCGAGACGATGTACCGAGAAAGGATGACATCAAACCATCAAGTCGCGCCAAAACAACTGGCGTGTTAATCTGTTTCGCCATCCACATTCCTAGATGGGTTTTGCCGGTACCGGGCGCTCCATAGATTAAACACGATCTCGACGGCTGAGCTTGTATCGAATTGAGCTTTTCAAAATTTTTCCATTCATTAATTATTGATGTGATTCCAAGGTTAACATCTTCATTGAATAGCGGTGGTTCTGAAGGCAAGTCTTTACAGAATATTATTTCTGCTAGTGGCGTAGAGGATTCCTTGTCAACTGGAATAGCCGTATTAGGTGTTAATTCTTCACCCGAGACTACGAAAGATCGCTGTATTCTACTGGGAGCCATGTCACTGTTTTTCGCCACCGCATTTAGAAGACTGTCTAACGCTTTTGCCTCCTTTTGGGAGCCGTCCTTTTTAAGTTCATCTCGTAAGCGTTCTACTTGATGAATAATCGCGTTGGATGGATTGGCGAGAGCCGAACGACACAGAGCTTGTATGATATTGAAATACTGCATAAATCATTGTTTCTATAAATTAGAACGCTAATTTAGTGCATAAAGTTTCATAAAACCAAATAAAGTTTCCCAAAAAGCATTTAAAGTTTCCATAAATAGCTAAATAGTTGTTTGGGTGGGTTATTTAGT
>JBJOKQ010000152.1:0-8222 GCA_046046005.1 Bacteroidota bacterium
GCAACATTATTCAGCGAATACAATTACTGCCTCAATCTCGGTGGGTTCATCAATATTTCATTCGATGAATTTGCGAAACGCATTGCGTTTGATATTGCACCGATGAATTATGTGCTCAACAGGCTCGCGATGCGGGAAGGAAAACCGTTTGACGAAAACGGAAAAATGGCTGCAGCGGGCACTTGCATTCAATCTTTGCTTGACAAGCTGAATTCATTGAGCTATTACTCTGCTCGTGCACCGAAATCATTGGGAAGAGAATGGGTGGAAAAAGAAATTTTTCCATTACTGAACGAAAACTACAATACATCTGATCTCCTGCACACGTTTACGTTACATGCAGCCGAACAGACGGCGAAATATCTTCAACAAGATGGACGCGTTCTGATTACAGGTGGCGGCGCGTACAATACATTTTTCATTGAGGAGCTGAAAAAAAGATCAGTGGCAGAAATTGTTATTCCGGAATCTGAACTGATCAACTTCAAGGAAGCATTGATTTTTGCCTGGCTGGGATTTCTCAGACTGCGCAATGAAAATAATGCGTTGTCGTCAGTAACAGGTGCACGCCGCGATTCATGCGGAGGTGCAATTTTTTGCGCATAAAAAATCCCGCCGAAGCGGGATGATTCATATCATTTTTTCTGATCAGAAGCTGTCATCGTAATATTCATCGTCTTCATCGAGATCAAGATCGTTGAAATCTATATCGTTGTCGATTTTCACATTCTTGTCATCTTCTGAATCATCCGCCGAATCTTCAGCGTCCGGCTTTTCATAATCATCATCTTCTTCAGGAAGATCTTCGTCGCTCTCTTCCTCTTCCGGAAGATCAAGATCATCTTCGGTATCTTCTTCCTGTTTCTTCTTGGAAGCAGAAGTCTTTCCCGCCGGTTTTGCTTTCGCTGCAGCTGTTGCTGCCTTCACTGTTGTAGTTAACTTTTTCATCTCTCTTTGAAGATTCTGACAGCATAAAGTTAGAATGATATTTTTTTCTGTGTACGTAAATCCTCGAAAAATATTTTTTTCAACTTTCTATTTTCGGGCGCGGGAAAATCGTTATATCAGCGCACATAAACTTTATTACTTTTGCGCTGATGAAAGACTTACTGCACCAATACGAGAACAAACGTCCGGAAATAATTTTCGAATGGAAAGATGCCGAAACGGAAGCCGAAGGCTGGGTTGTTATCAATTCACTCAGAGGCGGCGCTGCCGGAGGCGGAACAAGAATGAGAAAAGGATTGGACCGTCGTGAAGTGGAATCACTTGCAAAAACTATGGAAGTGAAATTCACTGTTGCCGGCCCACCGATTGGCGGAGCAAAATCAGGAATTAATTTCGATCCTGCTGATCCGCGCCGCAAAGGAGTTTTGGAACGTTGGTTCAAAGCAGTAATGCCTTTACTTAAAAATTACTACGGCACAGGCGGCGATCTTAATGTGGATGAAATACACGACGTGATTCCGGTTACGCAACAATACGGATTGCTGCATCCGCAGGAAGGTGTTGTGCGCGGACATTTCGGTGCAGACAATTCCGGTGCAGGAAAACGAATCAAGCATCTGCAGGAAGGCGTAACAAAAGTTCTCACCGATAATTCCTATACGCCCGGAACAGGATTCACAGTTGCGGATATGATCACAGGTTACGGTGTTGCGGAATCTGTTCGCCACTACTATGAATTATGGGGCGGAAGTGTAAAAGGAAAGCGTACAATAATTCAAGGTTGGGGAAATGTTGCTTCTGCAGCAGGATATTATCTCACACAGATGGGCGCTGTTATCACCGGAATTATTGATCGCGACGGAGGAATTGTAAATGCGAAGGGAATTGATTTCGATGGTGCTCGTAAATTGTTTCTTTCGAAAGACGGGAATAAACTCAATTCACCGGATGTGATTCCATTCGAAGAAGTTTCTTCCAAAGTATGGAATGTTGGTGCAGAGATTTTCATTCCGGCGGCTGCCTCACGTTTGGTAACGAAAGAACAAATTGATGCGATGGCTGCGAGCGGACTTGAAGTGATTGCTTGCGGTGCGAATGTTCCTTTCGCTGATAAAGAAATTTTCTTCGGACCAATCGGCGAGTATGCTGACAATAAAGTGAGCATCGTTCCTGATTTCATTTCCAACTGCGGCATGGCTCGTGTGTTCGCATATCTCATGGGCGATCATGTACAGGTGAAAGACGATGCGATCTTCGAAGATGTTTCAAAAATAATTCGCGCAGCTCTGGAAAAAACACATGCTCAGCATCCTGAAAAAACCGGTATTGCTCAGGCGGCATTTGCAATTGCATTGAAACAACTGGTTTAGAAAAACAATAAACTCAGTTAAAGTCTAACGACGCATTCTTACGATTGCGTCGTTTTGTTTTCTCCGCCACCGCGTGTGATTCATTTTCTTTCCAGTTGCGCGGACGTGTATACCACTTATTAATCGGCTGTAGCAGGAATGCAACATCTGCTCTAACCTTGCGTAGACATAAACAGAAAACAGATTGAAAAAAATATTTTCCTCTGTTTATGGAAAGCAAACGCATCTCGCATCATTAAGACAAACTGCAACGATTTGATCAGACCACTACACCTGACCTGGTAAATGAAATAACATCAGAATCCCTTATCCCCGCACTGATGTAAATATCCCGGCCTGTGAACAGGACAACTGAAATCTCCCCGGTTGCAGTTGTGAACTGAATGTTTAACCTGACAAAAAACAGATCGTTATGGATAACAAGTTTGTCCTCTCTCACAGCTTCAATGAAGTTGTTTTTGAAAACCGCAACAAACGTTACGGAGCGTATGAAATAAGACGCAAATATGGTCGCTACGCAATCATTGCGGCCACAGCAGCAATCGCTTTCTTTACCGGCGGATCACTCACATGGGCCGGAATGGTGAATGAAGATGATTCGCATAAACTTCGTGTAATTTCAGTTGATGTTAACGACATTCCGCCGATCGGAACACCTTCTGAAGAAGAAAAGAAGCAGGATGAAAAGTTCGAACAGCCGAAAGATGATCATTTTGAATCGACTGCTGATAAAGGTCCGAAGTCTGCTGAAATCACCAGTGATATCGATATCACGAAAGATGATGTAACACCGCCTCCAAGTCACTTAGATGCCGGAAAAGATCCGAACGGAACTCCGGGCGGAACAGGAACTGGGCCGAAGAAAGACGGAGATTGCATCGGATGTCAGCCGCCGATTGATTCAACGCCAACAAAACCGGTAATCATTGAGTGGAGCAACAATCCGCCAACATGTGATGCGTTGGATTCATACCTCAGCACCAATATCCGTTATCCGGACATGTGTCGCGAAACAGGTGTAGAAGGAACAGTGTTTGTGCAGTTCATTGTTGACACTAAAGGGAATTACCGTGATGTTGAAGTGGTAAAAGGAGCACATCCGTCATTGAATGCAGAAGCGCTCCGCGTGATGAAAACCATGCCGAAATGGACTCCTGCGAAGGACGATAACGGCAATCTTGTTGAATACAGAATGCGCAAACCGATCCGGTTTATGCTTGCAAAGTAAACATTAAGATGTTGCTATGCCTCGCCGGCAGGCAGGCGCAACCGGTGCATTACGCTAGCACACTGCACTGAATTACCCCCGGGAATCAACACTTGCGTGTTGAAAATAGGCTCAGGGCCTTTCCCCGGGGGCTTTTTCTTTAAGATACTTTCGAAGGATAATCCACGTTATATACTCAAGAAAAAGAGGTCCCGATGCTTAACAACATTCTTTTACAGATTACAGCTTCTGCAGATTCAGCTACGAACGCAGTGAATAATGCGGTGACAACAGCAGCTCCTGCTCCGCCTGCCGCACAGGTAACGCTGACTCCGATGGAACTGATGATGAAAGGTGGATGGGTGATGATTCCGCTATTCATACTGCTGTTGGTTGCCGTTTACTTCGGTATTGAGCGACTTATTGTTATTTCCAAAGCAAGCAGACTCGACAGCAACTTCATGAAAAATGTTCGTGATTATTTGCTAAGCGGTAAAATTGATTCAGCCCGTGAATTGTGCCGAACAACAAACTCCCCCGTTTCACGAACAATTGAAAAAGGAATTTCACGTTTAGGTAAACCAACACGAGAAATAACCGAAGCAATGGAAACACACGGACGAGCTGAAATGGCGCACGTGGAGAAACGACTTCACCTGTTGAGCATGACTGCCCGAATTGCGCCAATGCTTGGATTCATCGGTACGATCGCTGGTGTAGTTACGATTTTCTACGACATTTCGTTGAGCGGAGACATCAGTATCAAATCCATTTCAGGCGGTCTTTATCAGAAAATGGTTTCGTCAGGAGCCGGATTGATCATCGGTGTTGTGGCATTTATTTTCTTCCACTTTCTGAATACGATGGCCGACAATGTGGCTAAGAAAATAGAGCGCTCCTGCATGGAGTTCCTGGATACAATCAACGAACCATCGAAGTAAACTTCAATACCACCCGTCATGAATTTACGCGGAAAACATAAAGAAGGTGCTGAAGTTTTCACCGACTCGTTGAACGACATAATGTTCTTCCTGTTGTTGTTCTTCATCATCATTTCAACATTGGTGAATCCGAACGTGATCAATCTGGATCCGCCGAGTTCTAAAACAACCAACACAGCAACAAAAGGAACAGTAACGTTGGCAGTTGATGCGCAGCACAATTTTTACATTAATAATTTACCGGTGAGCTTTGATCAGCTCGAGCCGGTTTTGCTTGCGGAAACACAAGCTAAAAATACTTCAAGTGTAATTCTGTTTATGGATAAAACGCTCAGCGTGCAGGACGTTGCCGACGTAATGCAGGTGGGAGCGAAACTCAAAATAAAATTTGCCCTGAGTGTAAACCCATCTAAATAGAAAAAACGATGACAAGTGCAGTTGTGAATTTTCAGGCGCGCGAAGACCGCAGAGCGCATACCACATCCGGTATAATTACTGCGGCAGTTGCAGCATTGATGTTGCTGATTCTACTCTTGTGGAAAATCACAACACCGATTCCTCCTATTCCACCGGATGTTGAACCTCCGACAATGGAACTTTATGATCTTGGCTTGGTTGCCGGTGGTAACGACATGGAAATGGGCGGAGGATCACAAGGAAACACAGGTGAAGCGGGACAGCAGAACAGTGCAGAAAGTGATGCACAATCGAATCCTACAAATCCGGGTGCAATCACGAATGAAAATTCGGATGCAGCGTATTCTCCAGCAAAGCCAACCCCGGGAAGCAATGAAGCTTCTGTGAGTGATGAAACACTTGAGTTGATGAACAAACTCAAGAACAAGAAGAATAATGCTACTATTAAGATCGGAGGAGACGGAAGCGGCTCACCTTATTCCAGCGGGAAAGGTGATGGAGACGGAATTGGTGTTGGCCCGAAGAATGGTGGAATTCCGGGAAGCGGTGGAGACGGAGGCGGCAAACGTTACAGAAGTATTGTATTCAAACCGGATATCAGCAATCCGACGCAGGAAGAAGCGGTAGTTGCTGTTGTGGTGCGTGTGGATCGTTCAGGTGTTGTTCGTCACGCTGCTTATACGCCAAAAGGAACAACCACAGGAAATTCCATTCTGCATTCCACCGCAACACAGTCGGCATACAAAATCCGTTTCGATGAGGATTCACAAGGACCGGAATTGCTGGAACTTGTGGTGAATATCAATTTCACTTTGAACAAGTGACCTACAAGGAAACTTTAGATTATCTCTACAGCAGGTTACCGATGTTTCAACGCATCGGTCCTGCTGCTTACAAAGCCGATCTTTCCAACACCAACGCCATCTGTGAAGTGCTCGATCATCCTGAGCATTCATTCCGCAGCATACACATAGCAGGAACCAACGGCAAAGGATCCGTTTCACATTTACTTGCTTCCGTATTGCAGGCGGCAGGTTACAAAACAGGATTGTATACTTCTCCGCATCTGAAAGATTTTCGTGAGCGCATCCGCATCAACGGAAAAATGATTCCGAAAGATGAAGTGATTTCATTTGTGGACGCATATCAAAGTCATTTCGAAAAAATTGAACCTTCATTCTTTGAATGGACAGTTGGACTTGCATTTCACTACTTCAAGAAAAAGAAAGTAGACATTGCCGTTATTGAAACCGGTTTGGGAGGACGACTCGATTCTACCAATGTGATAACGCCTGAGTTGAGTGTAATCACGAACATCAGTTACGATCACATGAATCTGCTCGGCAATAGCCTGGAGAAAATTGCAAAGGAGAAAGCGGGCATCATTAAGAAGAATGTGCCTGTGATCATTGGAGAATATCAGGAAGAAGTGGCGCATGTTTTCAATTCCAAAGCGAAAGCACAGAAGTCGGATTTGATATTTGCCGATCAGCAATACACGGTACGCAAGTGGGACGTGAGTGAAGTTCCTTCGCTTCATGTTGTGTGTGATGTAAACGGGAAGAACGGTTTGCGCACCACATTGCGGTCATCACTCACCGGGGATTATCAAAAGAAAAATTTTGTAACTGTTGTTGCTGCACTGGAAGAGTTGAAGCATCTCGGATGGAACAAAATTGACGATCTCGCTTTGCGCAAAGGATTCCGCGATGTATCAGAAGCAACAGGATTGATGGGACGTTGGCAAGTGCTTGGAAAATCGCCGCTGGTTATTGCGGATACCGGACATAACATCGGAGGAATTGAACGTATAGTTTCTCAACTGAAGCACACGCAATACAACCATCTGCATTTCGTGCTCGGCGTTGTCAACGATAAAGATCCATCCAATGTTCTGGCTCTTTTACCGAAGAACGCAACCTACTATTTCAGTACGTTTTCACTTCCAAGAGCTTTGAAATCGGAGGAATTGCAGGAAAAAGCAGAAAAATTTAAGCTGAAGGGCGAATGTTTTTCATCTGTCAAAAAAGCAATTAAAGCTGCTAAGAATCAGGCGAATAAGAATGATCTGATCTTCATCGGAGGCAGTACATTCACAGTTGCCGATGCGCTTTAATGTTCATTTTTTTGGAGATTCAAACATTGCAATTATATTTGCACCCCAATTCAACGGAAACGCCGTTAAAAGCGCCAACGTTTAGGGAGCATAGCTCAGCTGGTTCAGAGCATCTGCCTTACAAGCAGAGGGTCACAGGTTCGAATCCTGTTGCTCCCACGGATAAACGAAAAACCGCCCTGCAAGGCGGTTTTTTTGTTTTCGGAACATTGCCAAACTTGTTTGAGCAATGTGGAGGAAATGAAAAAACCGGAAGGGCGCAGCCCGGCGGGTTTTCGTTTACAATTCTTAGACGCGAAGGTTCATGCCAATAATCCTGCTGTGATAAAACTGTCAAGAGGTAACTCCCGGCAGCTCTCTCCAAACGTCAATCGAATCGTTAACTTTAAGGCTTGAGTGAATCATAAACCAATAAGTTGAACTCGCATGAAATTCCGTATCGAATCCAAGGAAGATTACAACGAATCTTACGTAGCAAGCGTTGAAGCTCCGGAAAAATTCTGGGAAGAAATCGCATCGCATTATTCGTGGCGAAAAAAATGGAATAAAACGCTTGAATGGAATTTCACCGATCCGGACATCAAATGGTTCCTTGATGGCCAATTGAACATTACAGAAAACTGTCTGGATAGACACCTGGCAACGCGAGGCGACAAAACCGCATTGATCTGGGAACCGAACGATCCGAAAGAGAAATCACTTCGCTTTACATATACAGAATTGCATGAGCAGGTTTGCAAAATGGCAAACGTATTGAAGAATTTGGGTGTAAAAAAAGGCGATCGCGTTTGCATTTATCTTCCGATGATTCCGGAGTTGTCATTTGCCGTTCTCGCATGTGCGCGAATCGGTGCAGTTCATTCAGTTGTGTTCGCAGGATTCAGCGCGCACTCTGTAGCAGATCGCATTAATGATTCTCAATGCTCATTCGTGATTACTTCCGACGGACTGTACCGCGGAGCGAAACAGATTCCGGTAAAGGCAGTAGTTGATGAAGCGCTTGAATCGTGTTCATCTGTAAAGAAAGTTCTCGTTGTAAACCGATTGAATTGGCCGGTACAAATGCACGCAGACCGCGACGTTTGGTATCATGAAGAAATCACAAAAGTGAGTACAGATTGTGCAGCTGAAACCATGGACAGCGAAGACATGCTTTTCATTCTGTATACTTCCGGCAGTACCGGAAAACCGAAAGGTGTTGTGCACACCTGCGGCGGGTACAT
>JBJOKQ010000153.1:0-8166 GCA_046046005.1 Bacteroidota bacterium
TGAAAGCTTTAATGCAGCTTTTTGCCATCATCGCGAAAGTCGATGGTGTTACTTCTGCCAGCCGCGGTATTGTTGAATCGTTCCTCAAACAACAACTCAATATCGAATTGGTTGAAGAGTATCTCAAACTGTTTGATGAGTTTGTTGAGCAACATCACCAGGTTTCCAAACGTAAAGACGGAACAGCGAAAAGAACTTCTCTCGCTTCCGTGAAAGTGCTTCGCATCTGTACGCAGATCAACGAAGAACTGGCGCAGAAACAGAAAGTGGTTGTATTGCTTCGCTTGATTGAGTTTGTTCACAGCTCCAATGAAATTTCGGAACAGGAACTTGAGTTCGTTCAAACAGTTTCTGAAACTTTCAATATCGACCCGGCAGAATTCCTGCGCATGCGCGGATTCGTTGAGCAGAATCTGGATCAAATGCCGGATGTTGCGGAAATCCTGATTCTCGATGGCAAATCCGACGGAAAGCGCGAACACAGTCATCACATTTTTGTTGATTCACTCGGCGCTTCAAGTGTTGTGGCTATTTCAATTCCGTCTGTCGGAATGTACGCTATCCGTTATTTCGGCGGAACGGAACTCAACCTGAACGGTCAGGCAATGATTCCGAATAAGGTGTATATTCTTACTCCGGGATCTTCTCTGCGCAGTTCTAAAGTTCAGCCGATTTACTACAGCGATATTATCGCGGCGTACATGAGCCGTGCATCGCGTGCGCGTATTACTTTCAACGCAAATTCAATTGAGTTCGCATTCAAAGGCGGTAAACTCGGTCTTCGCGGTGTAAATATTCATGAAGAGTCCGGAAAGCTAATCGGAATCATGGGCGGTTCCGGTGCCGGTAAATCGACATTGCTGAATGTTCTGAACGGAAATGAAACTCCTACGAAAGGGGAAGTGCTCATTAACGGAATTGATATTCACCGTCAGAAAGAACATATTGAAGGTGTAATCGGACACGTTTCTCAGGACGATTTGCTCATTGAGGAACTCACCGTTTTTCAAAACCTTTACTATAACGCAAAACTTTGCTTCGGAAATTTCTCTGAAGAAGAAATAACAAAAACGGTTGATTCGCTTCTCATGGACCTCGGTCTGTATGAAGCACGCAACCTGAAAGTGGGAAGTCCGCTTGATAAGAAAATTTCCGGCGGTCAGCGTAAACGACTAAACATCGCGCTCGAATTAATTCGCGAACCTTCTGTATTGTTCGTGGATGAACCGACTTCCGGTTTGTCATCCCGCGATTCTGAAAACATCATGGACCTTCTCAAGGAATTGGCCTTGAAAGGGAAACTTGTGTTCGTTGTAATTCACCAACCTTCTTCAGACATCTTCAAGATGTTTGATAAACTCCTGATTCTTGATAACGGCGGTTATCCGATTTATTACGGTAACCCGGTTGACGCTGTTGTGTACTTCAAGAAGATGGTGAATCACGTGAACAGCGATGAAAGTGAATGTCCGACTTGCGGTAACGTAAATCCGGAACAGATTTTCAATATCATTGAATCGAAGGTTGTTGACGAATACGGTAATCCTACACGCAACAGAAAAGTTTCTCCTGTTGAATGGAACAAGTTCTATAAGGAACACATTGAAGCACGTCAGGATCATGTTGCTCCATCGGGCGATAATCCGGAAAGCACTTTCAATATTCCGAATAAACTCAAGCAGTTCGTAGTATTCACAACACGTGATGTTCGATCTAAACTTACAAATACGCAGTATTTGCTGATCAACCTTCTCGAAGCGCCGGTGCTTGCATTTATTCTCGCGTATCTCGTGAAGTTCTGGAACACGGATGTATCCAATAAAGACGGATACATCATGCGTGCGAACGAAAACATGCCGGCTTATCTTTTCATGGCGGTTGTTGTTGCGTTGTTTATCGGACTTACCGTTTCTGCAGAAGAAATTATCAGAGATCGTAAAATCCTTAAACGCGAATCATTCCTGAATCTGAGTCGCTCCAGCTATCTCTTCTCGAAAATCTTCATCATGTTCGTGTTGTCTGCAATTCAGACTTTCACGTTTGTACTTGTAGGGAACTTCGTTCTTGGCATTCCGGGAATGTGGCTGGATTACTGGTTGGTGCTCTTCACTACAAGTTGTTTCGCCAATATGCTCGGGTTGAATATTTCATCCGCGTTCAATTCTGCTGTTACCATTTACATTCTGATTCCGTTCCTTATCATTCCGCAACTTTTGTTGTCAGGTGTGATTGTGAAATTTGAAAAACTGAATCCGGATATCACTTCACAAAGCACTGTTCCTGTTGCAGGTGAAATGATGGCTTCACGTTGGGCATTCGAAGCACTTGCAATCAATCAATTCAAGAACAACGAATACGAGAAGAAGTTCTACAAGTTCGATGAAATGATGAGCGTTGCGGACTTCCGTAAGAATTACTGGATTCCGCATCTCCGTGGTAAAATTGATAAGTGCGAGAATAACGCGAAGAACAAAATTGGCGGAACGGAACAAACCGATGATATCAAACTTATCAGTTCTGAAATTTCACTTGATCTTGTTCGACTCAAAGAACTTTCCGAGAAACGCAAAAAGATTGCAACGATTTCCAAATCATTGATGTCGCAATTGGAAGCACTCGAGAAGAAAGTTGCCGGAGTTGATCCGGCGAAATTCGGTACGGAAGACGCTAACAACATGCGCAATTACCTGAATCTGGTAAACAGCGTATATATTAAGGTGTTTAACTCGAACAGTGAAGCACGCGACAAGGCAATTCGTGATCTGAACAAGAACGAAACAGAGAAAGAAGCATTCGTGAAGTTGAAAAACGATCACATGAATGAAGCAATCGCTGATCTCGTTCGTAACGCCAATGAGTTTAACAAGATCATTGAGCAGGACGGACGACTGATTCAGCGAGCTGATCCGGTTTTCCTGGAGCCTTTCAGAAGCGATATGGCAAATTCTCATTTCTTCGCACCGCGTAAGAAAATATTCGGCAAGTACTTCGATACGTTCTGGGTGAATCTGTGCGTGCTTTGGGGCATGTCGCTCATAATGGCAATTACTTTGTACTTCGATCTGCTTCGTAAAGTAATTGACGGACTTGGAAATTTAGGGTCGCGCTTCGGTAAGAAAACAGCGTAGTTGCCTCAGGAATTTCTTCTTGCTCTTCTTTCAATTGCTCCTTCAAACAGAGCGATTTCCTTTTCATTTTGTGGAATTACTTCCGGTACTGTCGATGGCTTTCCATTGCGATCAATTGCAACAAACGTAAACCACGCTTCATTGATCATCGTTGCTTCGGTTGCCGTTACCGGACGAGCCCAGGCTTCTACATAAATTTCCATCGACGATCTGAACGCGCGCGTTACTCTTGCTTTAATCAAAACAATGTCTCCAACCCGCGCCGGTGAACGGAATGCCACTTGATCTACAGAAGCTGTCACACATATTTTTCCGGAATGTGTTTGAGCAACAATCGCAGAAGCAATATCCATCCAGTGAATAATCCGCCCACCTTGTAATATTCCCATCGGGTTGGCATCGTTAGGCATAACCACTTCGGTCATGATGGTTTTGGAATCGGCAGGATACTTTGGTTTGCTTTTCATCTTACGAAACTTGTAAGTGTTAACTCATTTTGCAATGAGGATCGTCATAAAGTGATACTTAGAGCTGACATCAGGCTATTTCGTATCTTCACAAGCCGTTTTTATTATTCAGTATGTCCGAAAAATCAATCGTTTTACTTGTACATGCTTGTGACAGATACCGATTTCTTTACAGAGGGTTTGAACGGTTCTTTAATGTTCATTGGGATAAATCAGCAGAAGTTGATCTTTATTTTGCAACTGAGGAGGCGAGTGTTCAGGTTAATGGATTCGTAAATCTGAAATCCGGGAAAGGTGAATGGTCTGATCGTCTGAGAAAATTATTATCCGAAGATATCAGTAGTGAATATGTATTGTATATGCAGGAGGATATGTGGTTGTCTTCTCCGATTGATGGAAAATTTATAAATGGTTTAGCGCAATTTGTTCGTGATTTCAAACCTAATCTGGTTAAACTAAATAGTGCTGAAAACTACACTACAACCCCTACAGAGAATTTCATCTCCGCATTGCGAATCGCACAACTGGTTAACGATAAATCACAGTTTCTGATGTCGCATCAACCTGCTTTGTGGAATCGTAAATTTTTAATTGAGCAGCTTGGTAAAGGTGAACATCCCTGGCGTAATGAACGTAGAGGTACCAAAAGATTGCGCAAGCTCAATCCTTTGATTTTTCACTCAGATTGTTTTCTGGAGAACGGTTATCGACCTATAAATGCAAATAAACCGGACGCTATATACTGTAAGTATTACTCTGTTTCCGTTAACGGAATCCTTAATGATCGTGTATTGAATTTTATTCCCTATCTCGAAAGTCTTGATAATGCAGAGGATAAAAATTATGCAGCTGAGTTGAGAAGACATTACGAGAATGGTTTAACACATGATGGACTGGCTAAGCCTCGAAAGCAGGATGTGTTTAACAGAATCAAGCGATTTTTTATGAGCGTATGAAAGCTGATTCGGCAAGAGAATGTTCGCGATAATTGATATAGAAACAACAGGCGGCGCTCCCGGTCGTGATAAAATAACGGAGATATGTATCGTGCAGCACGATGGTCTTTCTGTAACTGATGTCTTCACCACTTTGATTAATCCTGAGCGGAGAATTCCTGATCACATTTCCAGACTCACCAGAATTACAAACGAAATGGTGGAGGATGCTCCGAAATTTTATGAGGTGGCGAAGCAGATCGTGGAATTGACAGAAGGCAGAGTTTTCGTTGCGCACAACGTCGCATTCGATTATGGTTTTGTCAGAGAAGAATTCCGCTCATTGGGGTATACATATAAACGAGATCAGGTGTGCACAGTGAAACTCGCCCGCAAACTGATTCCGGGGCGTAAATCTTACAGTCTTGGTAATATCTGCGAACACGTGGGAATAAACATTGCTGAACACGAACGTCATCGGGCAGAAGGTGACGCGGTTGCAACCGCTAAGTTGTTTGACATTCTTCTTGCAAAGAAAAGTGACAGCAAAGTTTTCCGGCGTCAGGGATTGGATGAAATCAATACTTCACGTGTTGATAAAGTTAAAGCAGAAATTCTCAACAGACTTCCTGAAGATTGCGGAGTGTATTACTACCTCGGGCGTGAAGGAGAAATTCTGTACATAGGGAAAAGTCGTAACATGCGTTCACGTGCATTGCAGCATTTTGCATCGCGCGAAGCAAAGTCGCGCCGTTGGCAGAATGAATTGTATGATGTGGATTTTGTAAAAACAGGAAGTGAGTTGATAGCATTGCTTCTTGAATCTGAAGAAATCAAGAAACATAAACCGTTTTTCAATCGCGCCAGAAAACAATCAGAATTCACACACGCGCTGAATAAAAAAACCGACAAGAACGGCGTCCTGCGTTTTGAAATCGTTCCAACCGAATTGGCTGATGAGCCGTTACGATATTTCAATAATTATACTTCAGCCAGGGAAATCCTTAATGCGGCAATTGAAGAGCATCGACTTTGCTTGCACATGTGCGGATTATTCGCCGGTCATGGGGATGAGGAATCGCGTGAAGGCTCGGAATGTTTTAATTATCAGATTAAAAAATGTGTGGGAATATGTTGCGGAGAAGAAGATGCAGAATCATACAACAAGAGAGCAGGGGAGTTGCTGAAAATGTTCAGTATTGAAGGAAGTGATTTTATTGTGATGGATCGCGGTCGTCACAATGAAGAGCAATCACTGATATTGATTGAAAACGGGAATTTCTCAGGATACGGATACATGGATGCCGCGGATGTTGTAATTGATCCGGAAGATTTGCGTCGTTTGATCAAACGACAACCATATCATCCCGATACTAACGATCTCGTTCGCTCCTGGATGCGTCAAAATCCTAAAGCCAAAAAAGTGCAACTCTAATTCGCTTTTATCGCCCAGCGCATCTTAGTAGGTTTCGCTCTCGGATTCGCAAAGCATTCTTCCGCGGAAGGACGAATAGGTTCTTTGGAATATTCACTGAATATTCCCGCGCGCTGAAAAAATTGAAACGACTTTTTTACTCTGCGATCTTCTCCCGAGTGGAATGTAAGAATCGCAACTCGACCGCCGGGTTTAAGTGCATAAGGAATTTTCTCAAGAAACTCTTCCAGCACATCAAACTCACGGTTCACTGCAATTCGAATTGCCTGAAATGATCGTTGACATGATTTCTTGATTTCATTTGCAGCGTCTTCCTCAAATTCATTGGCAAGAGCGGCAGTAATCACGTCGCGAAGCGCCGTAGTGGTTTCAATTTTTCCTTTTGATTTTATCGTTGAACAAATGGCTTGGGCGATGTATTCCGCAAACGGTTCATCGGAATATTCAGTCAGAACTTCAGCCAATTCTTCTTCCTTCACACGACTCAAAAATTCAGCAGCAGAAACTCCGCTTTTCGGATTGAGTCGAAGATCCAACGGGCCTTCATACTTGAAAGTAAATCCTCGTTCAGGATTGTCAATCTGCATAGATGAAACGCCGAGATCCGCAAGTATAAAATCCAAGGGCCCCGATTCGGCAGTAATACGTTCAAGAGCTGCAAAGTTCATTCTTCTCGCGAAAAGAATATTTTCTCCGAATCCTAAAGCCGCCAAGCGCTCAACGGTCTTTGGCATTTCAATAGGATCCGCGTCCGTCGCAAACAATTTTCCGTTCGGCGCAATTCGATTCAGAATTTCCAACGCATGTCCTCCGTATCCAAGCGTTGCATCCAGCCCGATTTGCCCCGGGTGTAAATTCAGAAATTCGAGAATTTCATTTACACATATCGGTCTGTGTGTTCCAGCGGGTGTTTTTCCTTGCTGAATAATTTTTGAAACATCTTCGGAATACTTGTCCGGAGCTTGTTCCTTGTATTTTTCCTTAAACGAACGGGGGTGCGTTCCTTTATAACGTACGCGACGCTTGGGTTTATCGTTACTCTCGTTCTCTTCCATTGCTGCGAAGTTACGCCATCATATTTAAAAATGATTGCAGGCACTTGGTTGCGTTGCGCCCGGAAAAGCAGCAATCCGCAATCCTGTTTCTGTTGTATGAGTTTAGTCAGTTTATTCTCCGTTCCAACTTGATTGGGGTCATGGATAATTTGAAGTTATCGCGTGAACTTTACAAAAAAATAGAAGAATGGAAAAACACCACGACATTTCACACGAATTTCCTGAGTTTAAGGAGAAGATCACTGCTTTGAAGACAAGCGATGCACATTTCAGAAAGTTGTTCGATGAATATCACGAACTTGATCATGCTGTGCACAGAGCTGAAACGAATACTGAGCCTACAACAGATACACACCTTAATGAATTACGCCTTAAACGTGTTAAACTTAAGGATCAGATCTACAACATGCTTAATACCTGAATTTGTCCCGGTCGGATTGTATTTAATTGATTTGAGACCGGACTTCGTATAATGGTTGACCAGCGCAGTGATTCCGATTTGGAGTTACTGCGTTGGTGTTTATGACTTTTCAGGATGGTTCAGAAATAAAAAAGCGCCTGCAATGCAGACGCTTTTAGTAGATATTTCGTTTCAGTTACTCAGCCACTTCAACCATTTTGAATGGCACATTGATAATTGCCTGATAATCTTCTCCGGCTTCGAGCATGTCTTCATCATCCTGCTCATAAAACCAATTGATTACAATTGCAGAACCGCCTTTATGAATAGCTTCCAGTTTCTTGAAAACATCCAGGATACACTTTGAAGAACTTGTGTTGAAGTACTCCAATTGAATATTTACGTTAGTGTTCGATTGCGGCTTTTGCGCATATTTTTCAAGATGCTCAACGAGCGGCTTGTAAAATTCAATGGAGTTTTCTGGAATCGATCTTCCGCGTATTTCCAATTGACCTGAAGCCATATCAAAGCTGATTGTTGGCGTTTTAGGTGTTCCTTCTATTACGATACGTTCCATAGTGTGTATTGCTTATGGTGTGTGTGTTATTGTGCGATTTTAATATTCAGGCTGAAGAAAGAATAAACGTCATCAACCGGCATGAAATGGTAATTCAGTTTTTGTCCGGTTTTTCTGGCGATATCAATCATCCCTAATCCGCCGCCGCCTTTATCAGACATTTCTCCGT
>JBJOKQ010000154.1:0-8151 GCA_046046005.1 Bacteroidota bacterium
CAGGGCAAAGGAGAAGTTGATCTTTCCGAAATGTGGATCGTGCGTTGTGCTTACATTGAAAAAGCAAAACGCTATATCCGTTTGATGGGCAAAACGCAATTCAGCCCCGGCGGAGAAGGAATGGACGTGATCAACATTGCTGCGCAATACGGATTGATGCCGCAATCAGCTTATGCAGGAATGCCTCCGGGAGAAGACAAAGTGAAACACAACGAAATGGATGCAGTGCTGAAAGCTATTCTGGATGCGCAGTTGACATTGCACGAAGGGAAACTGAATCCGAACTGGCTCGCAGCATTCACCGGTGCGCTCGAAGGTTATCTCGGAACACCACCTGCAACTTTCGATTACAACGGAAAGAAATACGATGCGAAATCATTCTCTGCATTCCTCGGTTTCAATCCGGCAGATTATGTTTCCATCACTTCATTCACGCACCATCCGTTTTACACTCGCTTTGCATTGGAAGTTCCGGACAACTGGTCGTGGGATTATTCTTACAACGTTACGCTTGCCGACATGACGGCTATTGCAGAGAACTCAACTGCAAACGGATACACAGTACAATGGGGAACCGACATTTCAGAGCCGGGCTTCTCGCACAAAAACGGGTTGGCTTTGGTTCCTGAAAATCCGATTGAAAAGATGCGCAAGACAGAGAAAGATTCACTGTGGATGTTTCCATGCAAAGACCGCGTGATAACAGAGTTGCTGCGTCAGGAAGCGTTTGACAATCTGAGCACGCAGGATGATCACGGAATGCTGATCACAGGTCAGTGCAAAGACCAGAACGGAAAACGATTTTACATCGTGAAGAATTCCTGGGGAACGGAGAACAATGAGAACGCAGGATACCTGTATGTTTCTCAGGCGTACTTCCAGTTCAAGACAACGGGAATCATGGTACACAAGAGCGCAGTGCCGAAAGATATTGCTGCGAGAATGGGGATTAAATAGTTGGAAAGTTCAAAGTTGTAAAGTTCGAAAGTTCGAAACTTGAGAGGAACAGCAATTACAGATATAACATGTCAGAATACTTTTCTCACGATCATCTCAAAATACTTAAGGCCGCTGAAGGGCATGTGTTGAAGAATGTTGTTTACCACACATGGATCAACAAATCAAATCCGAATGAAGTATTTGAGTTTACAGAAAAACTGGAACTTGATTTCGGTGATCTGAAGTTGTTTCTCACCGTTCCTGAAACAGATGAAAGCGGTTTGACCTTGTCAGATGATTTCGATGCGGAAAAACATCGTCTGATGTTGCTTCATGAATTCAACGGAAAAATTGATATTCGCAGCGACAACATGAACTCGAATGTTCTTTGGGAAAATGCAGTGAATAAAAAGCTGCAGACGCTCGGTGTTGTTCACGAAGGCGATAATCTGTACAGCAATTCATCCGTTCTTCTCGACTTCGGTGATGAGCAACTGGAAATCCGTCCGGGAATGGATGGTGTAATTGTTGAACCGTACGACGAAGTTTAATTCATGAAGACTGCGCTGCGCTTATTGATCATGTGTGTACTTTTGCTCAGCGCAAATGTTCACGCGCAATACAATCCGCAGCGTTATCCCGTAATTCCCAAACCGCAAACGCTGTTACCGTTCACAGGAAATTTCGATTTGTCTTCGAATGCAACAATTGTAGTCGAACACAAATCATTGAAGAAGGAATGTCATCTGTTTCTTCGTCAGGCGCAGGAACTTTTCAATTTGCGATTCACCTTCGGAAAAATTTCCGGAAACGAACCGTGCATATTCATCAGCTACGACTCCACAGGTTTACCGCCGGAAGGATATGAATTGTATATCAATCGCAACGGCGTAAATCTTTACGGAACCAAAGCGGGAATATTTTACGGATTGCAAACACTTCTGCAACTCATTCAACCCGGAGAACGTGCGGGAACATTTATGCTTCCCTCCTGCTCTATCATCGATTATCCGCGTTTCACGTGGAGAGGAATGCATCTGGATGTGGCGCGACATTTCTTCACCAAAGAAGAAGTGAAGTCGTACCTGCGTTACATGGCCATGTACAAGATGAACACTTTTCATTGGCATCTCACCGATGATCAGGGTTGGCGCATTGAAATCAAAAAATATCCGCGACTTACTACCATCGGTGCGTGGAGAAAACAAACGCTCATCGGACATTTCAGCGAAGAGCCGGATCGTTACGACGGAATTCAGCATGGAGGATTTTACACGCAGAATGAAATACGCGAAGTAATTCGCTATGCCGATTCGCTGCACATCACCATTGTTCCTGAAATTGAAATGCCGGGACATGCAAGCGCGTTGCTGGCTGCTTATCCGAATGCAGGTAACGAACCGAAATTCAATTACGAAGTGCAAGGAACGTGGGGCGTGTTCAACGAAGTGATGTCACCAACGGATTCCACATTCATCATGCTGGAGAATATTCTCAGCGAAGTAGCCGCATTGTTTCCCGGAAAATACATTCACATCGGCGGCGATGAATGTCCGAAAACAGAATGGGAGAAATCGGAATTCTGTCAATCCATCATCAAGCAGAACAATCTGAAAGACGAACACGGATTGCAGAGTTGGTTCATCACACGCATTGTGAAGTTTCTCGATTCGAAAGGAAAGAAAGCCATTGGCTGGGATGAAATTCTCGAAGGCGGACTTGCTAAAGGCGCAGCGGTAATGTCGTGGCGCGGTGAAGAAGGCGGAATTGCTGCAGCCAAAGCCGGACACAATGTTGTAATGACGCCCGGCAGTCATTGTTACTTCGATTATTATCAATCGCAGAATCCGGGAGAGCCATTGGCAATTGGCGGATATCTACCGGTTGAAAAAGTGTACAGCTACAATCCTGTTCCGCAGGTGTTGAATGCAGATGAACGTCGTTACATTCTCGGTGTGCAATCGAATTTGTGGACAGAGTATATTCCGGATTTCCGTCAGGTGCAATACATGATTTTCCCGCGCATGTGTGCATTGAGTGAAGTGGCGTGGACGCGCAGCGAGATCAAATCGTTTCAACCTTTTGTAACACGATTAACGGCGCACATGAATACGTTTGATCGTATGAAGATCAATTACTCGAAGAGTATTTTTGAAATCATTCCGCGCTACGAAAAAACGGAAGAAGGATTGTTGCTGCATCTTTCCACCTATTCTACGAATGGAAAAATCACTTTCAACACAACCGGCGACAGCATCAAAGCAACGGATCAGGTTTATACGGGTCCGATATTATTGAAAGGCGGAGAGCGTATCGCTGCTGCTGTATTTGCCAATGGGAATCAAATCAGTCCTGTTTACTCTCAAAAGTTCGAATCGCATCAGGCATTCAGCAAATCCGTAACGTTGAAGAAAGCACCATCACCGAATTACAACAATGGAGGTCCGGCAACATTAACAGACGGTATTATCGGTCGCAGACCGTGGACAGGCGCGCAATGGCTCGGCTGGTGGGGTGATACATGTATCGCAACCATTGATCTCGGGAAAGAAAGCTCAATAGGATTTGTTGAGATTTCCGTGTTGCACGATCCGGGCTCCTGGATTTACTTCCCGAAAGACTTTCAGATTGAAGTATCAACAGACGGAAAGACTTTCACACGTGCAGAGGTTTCAACACGCCAACCGCAATACGAAAGCCTCCAAAAGCGAGGAATCCCGCTGGTGCAGACCCAAGCGAGATTCGTTCGTGTAACTATTATTCCTGAAAATGAAATTCCCGAAGGTCAACCCGGCGCGGGACATCCGGCATGGCTTTTCGTTTCGGAAATAGAAGTGCGTTAGACTACTTCTTTTTCTTATTCTTTGCTTTTGTCTTCTTGCCTTTCTTCTTGTCCTCTTTCTCCTTCTCTTCAGCAAGCATTACTTCCCAATAGTCGCCGGAATAATCCACAAGGATTTCTGCTCCCGCTCCGATTTTCTCAGAAGCTTTGATGTAAGGTTTACCCTTAACAATTGCATATTCAGAATTGTTCTTCAAACGCGTTTTTCCCGGACCGTTAGCGTCATTCGCATAACGAGCCAATGCGTCCATCGTGCGTTGCGCATCAATGGTGTTCTTATCGCTGATGTGGAAGAGATAACGCGCCGCTGTAATATCATTATCGTAACGTTTCATGGCCTGAGCCCAAGTCATGCGCTCACCTTGATATTCTACGATTAAGTCGCCTTTACGGATCGGACTGGTAGTAAACAGGCCCATTCCTGCGCCTTTAATTCTGGATTTCTTTACAACGAGCATCAGCTTTCTGAATAAATGATTAACAATGAGGTGCGCAAAAGTAGTATAGTTTGTGATTCCATCGCAACAGATCATCACCTATTTTAGCCTCAATCAAGCATTTCCCCATTGAAGAAAGTCCTTGAAATCGCAGTATTCAGTCCCGAAGGCGCAATGATTGCAGCCGAATGCGGAGCTGACCGCATCGAACTCTGCAGCGGTTATGTAGAGGGCGGCTTGACTCCCACAGCAGCAACGATCCAATTTGTAAAGCAGGAAATCAATGTACCCGTTCAGGTGATGATTCGCCCGCGAGGAGGAAATTTCTGCTTTTCCGAAATGGAAAAGGAAATCATGTTCCGCGATATGGCTTTATCCATTGCAGCCGGTGCCGACGGTATTGTTACAGGTGCATTGATGAGCAACGGCATGGTGGATGAGAAATTCATGGAAGAAGCCGTTCACATTGCGGAAGGTCGACCGGTTACATTTCACAGAGCTTTTGACGTGTGTATTCATCCGCAGATTGAGATTAAGAAACTCATCAATCTCGGTGTGACGCGCGTGCTTACATCCGCACAGGAAAAATCAGCAGCAATGGGAATTCCGGTGTTGCGTAAACTTCACGAGAATTTCGGTAATGAAATCACCATTCTTGTTGCAGGCGGATTGAACCCGGCGAATATTACTGCGATCGCTTCGCAAACCACCTGCGTTGAATTCCACGCTTCAGCCCGCAAGAAAATCATGGCACCGGATTCCGGTTTCGGCATTCACGTATTGCCGGATCCTGATTTTATCCGCGACATGAAAGCCAAACTGAATGCGTAACTTCGCTTGCATTCAATAACCCCCGTTTACGTTACCGACTTTATGCTTTCCCGCATTCTCATTGCGTTTCTGCTGCTGGCAAATTCTTTTGCGCTTTACTGTAAATCCATTACCGAGCTGAATAGCGGATGGAAATTCAAAGAAGCGTTTCAACCTTCGCAATATTTACCTGCAAGTGTTCCGGGAACAATTCACACCGATCTTCTCACTAACAAATTGATTCCGGATCCGTTCATCGGCACTAATGAAAACAAGGTGCAATGGGTGGAAAATAAAACGTGGGAATATGTCAACGAATTTACCTGCGATAAAAACGTTCTCAAAGAATCGCACATCGAACTGAACTTCGAAGGACTGGATACATATGCGAAAGTGTATCTCAACGATTCGTTGATTCTTACTTCGAAAAATATGTTCGTTGCATACACTGTTGATGTGAAACGATTGATCAAAGCGAAGAATACACTGAAGATCATTTTTCTTCCGGCTTCGCAGCTGATTGCAGAGAATCGCGCAGCGGCAGGTAACATTGAATATCCCGGCGGCGGCAGAGTTTACATTCGCAAAGCGCAGTATCAGTTTGGTTGGGATTGGGGTCCGCGATTGGTGACTTGCGGAATATGGAAACCTGTAAAGTTGCAGGCTTGGAGCGGATTGAAAATCGTTGATACGCATTTCACAACATTAGAAATTAACGGGCGAACCGCAACAACTGCAATTCATCTTCAATATCTCACTGAAACAAATAAACCGATTCAGTACACGATCGAAATAGATGGCAAAAACATGGAGACCGGTTCATTGAACACATTCAACAGAAACGGCTTGCATGAAGTCAACTTCCAATTAAATATCGACAGCGTTCGTTTGTGGTGGCCCAATGGATATGGAGAACCTTATCGTTACAATATCCGTGTGATTCTGGAGACCGGGAAATATCGTGATGAATCATCTATGAAATGCGGAGTTCGTAAAATCAATTGGGAAAACAGATCCGGTAAAGGATTCTATCCGCATATCAACGGTGTACGCATGTTCTGTAAAGGCGCGAACTGGATTCCGCAGGATAATTTCGTACCGCGCGTTACTGAATCGAGAACGGAATCGCAATTGAAAGACATGCAGGAACTGAATATGAACATGATTCGCGTGTGGGGCGGTGGTGTTTATGAGTCGGAATATTTTTACTCCATGTGCGATTCATTGGGATTGATGGTGTGGCAGGATCTGATGTTCGCCTGTTCCATGTATCCGTATGCTGTGCATTTCAAACACTCTGATCTTGAATCAGAAGTACAACAAATTACAACGCGCACTTCCAAACATTGCAGCGTTGTAATGCTGTGCGGCGATAATGAAAACTACGAAGGCTGGACCAATTGGGGATGGCAAAAGCAGTTTAATTACGACAAGAAAACGGAAGACGCCATTTATAGCGATTACATCGATTTCAATTCGCACATGAACGGCATAATGTCAGGCAAACGATTGGATGATCAATACGGTTATTGGTCATCGAGTCCGAAGAACGGCTGGGGACGCAAAGAAGCGTATACTGAAGGCGATGTTCACTATTGGGGAGTTTGGTGGGGCGACGAACCGTTTACATCTTACGAAACGCATGTAGGTCGCTTTGTTTCCGAATATGGTTTTCAGGGTTGTCCTTCCTTACACACTTTCAGTCAAATGGGCGCAGATGTTTCTGCATGGCTGAAAGATTCAACTATTCGTCAGCATCAGAAACATCCAACAGGTTATCAAACGATTTCCCGTTACATGAAACGGGATTACGGTATTGACACTTTGATTGGAGAAAACTACATCTACTTTTCTCAAGTGCTGCAGCGCGATGCTATGCGAACTGCAATTGAAGCGCATCGTCGTGCCATGCCGTATTGCATGGGAACTTTGTTCTGGCAATACAACGATTGCTGGCCTGTGACATCCTGGTCAGTGGAAGATTATTACGGACGCAAGAAAATGGCGTGGCACGAATTGAAACGATTGTATGCACCGATCATGACTTCCGTTTGGACAACAAGTGATTCCGTTTTCGTGAGCATTATCAATGAATATGAAAGTCCGATTAAAGGTGAACTTGTTTTTGATTGGAACGACTTCAACGGAAAATCATACAACTCGAAAGTAGTACGCGTTGATCTTCCTGTCGTTTCTTCCGGAATATATCTTCGCATTGCGAAATCTGACCTGAACAAACTGCTTCCGTTGAATGAAGGATATATTCATGCGCAGTTCATTCCCGACAATCAGAAAAAGTACAAGAATGCAGAACGCGTTGCCACGCTATGCAAATATTCGGAACTCAAACTTCCCGCTCCGCAATATTCATTCACAGCCAACGCAGAGAATCCCGGAAATGTGAAACGATTCACCTTTACATCGAAAGTGTTCATGAAAGATGTAATGTTCTATTTCGCCGATCCGGATGCGGAATTCTCGCTGAACGGATTTGACGCATTACCGGGCGTAAACTACAATGTGGAACTGAACACGAAGCAAAGTATCACTTCATTGGCGCGCAGCGTTCTCGTATCGAACGCATACAATATTGTTCCTGCGAAAAAATAATCAGTGTTTACGTTTCAAGTATTGCCCTGCGTCGAGATACCAAATCAGTTTCGCAGATACACTGTTGCTCACAGGCGCATCGAACATGTGATCCACATCTTCAATGTATGATCCGTACAAAGTTGTTCCGGAACTCAGCACGCTGTTCTTCCATGCAATGCTCAACTCACTTCCCGGCAGAAACTGCCAAGTGTAAATCAAATCGATATTGAACGCATTGAAACTGATGTTCGCATTGCCGGTGTAATCGTAATGAGCGAGACCGCCATTTTCAAGTAGCAGGAAGTAATCTTGATATGAAACTTCTGACCAATAGTGGCGCACACGCAGTGACAATCCCATGCGGTTCGTGAAAATATAGGTTCCCGTCAATGTGCTCGTTACTGTATTGAGATTCCGCAAGCCGAACACAACATCGGAGTCAACTTCTCTCGCCACAAAACCGATGTTGTCATTCTTTAATTCCTGCTCCCAACGGTACACAAGGAACAACATGTCATTCACACGCCAACG
>JBJOKQ010000155.1:0-8116 GCA_046046005.1 Bacteroidota bacterium
AGCGGTTTCTGATGATTCCTGCATCATTCAGTAAGCGCGTTCTGTCTTTTTCCTTATAACGCGCCACTTTCTTAATGTCGAAATTGTGATACGCCTTTCTGAAATTCTCTTCTTTTTTCAGAATGGTATCCCAACTCAAACCGGCCTGATTGATTTCAAGAATCAAACGACAGAAGAGTTCTTCATCTTCATGAATCGGAAAACCGTAAGCTTTATCGTGATAGCGACGGTGAATGTTATCTTTTTCTTTATCCGCTACGAAATTACAGTATGACATAATTGATCTAGAAAAAACGAGCGCGTCCTCCGGAAATTCCGAAGTAAGCACACAAGGTTAGTGTATGTGTTGCAGTTGCATATTCTGTTTTGGCAACCTTAATATTATATCCGTAATTCAATTGCGCTTTTACGAATCCGATTCCGATTTCCGGTCGCAATGCAAAACCGCTTTCATTGTCTTTGATAAAATACACAGCACGCGCACCGATCTGCGCTCCTTTGTTTCGCTTGAACATTCCTGTCCAGAAATTAAATGAAGCTATACTTACTTTTTGTTCGGAGTTGTATTGATAACCGAGAGAATATCCGCTTCCGGCAATGGATCGGTGTGTTCCGTAAACAAACTTAGCTCTGCACAATTGAATTCCCATTCCTCCATTCAGGAAATCAATTTCGGGAACAAGTCCGACGGACTTTTCCATGCTGTGCCATTTCACCGGCTTGCGCGTTTCTTCGGAAGTGCTCTGAGCAACCAGTGAAATTGAAAGCAATGCGAAAACGAAACTGTGCAAAAGAAGAAAAGCGCTCCGTGTGGAACGCTTTTCATTCTTGTATGTGTTGTTGTTACGCATTCACAGCGTTAACAACAGGTGCTGCTTCGAGGATATCTTTCGATACACCTGATGCGTACTGTTCGAAGTTCTTGCGGAACTGCTCAGCAAGTTTAACTGCTGTATTTTCAAACGCTGCTTTATCCGCCCATGTGTTACGCGGTTCAAGAATTTCAGCAGGAACACCGGGACAAGAAGTCGGGAAGCGAAGTTTGAAGAATGGAGTAGTTCCATATTCAACTTTGTCCAACTGACCTTCAAGTGCTGCAGTGATTAACGCACGTGTATAAGAAAGTTTAATGCGGCTTCCAACTCCGTATGATCCGCCTGTCCAGCCGGTATTCACCAGCCAAACATTGATGTCCGGATTTGCTTTCAGTTTCTTACCAAGCAACTCCGCGTATTTACCAGGGTGCAATGGAAGAAACGCTTTTCCGAAGCAAGCAGAGAACGTAGTTTGCGGCTCGGTGATTCCCATTTCAGTTCCGGCAACTTTCGCAGTGTAACCCGAAATGAAGTGATACATCGCCTGCTCAACAGTCAATTTTGAAATCGGAGGAAGAACTCCGAATGCATCAGCTGTAAGGAAGAAAATATTTTTCGGAGGCGCACCTTTTGAAACAGGAAGCGCATTATTGATATGATCAATCGGATACGCAACGCGAGTGTTCTCTGTTTTAGATGTGCTTGCGTAATCCACCGTGCGGGTTCCGTCAACGAAATCGATGTTCTCAACAAGAGCTCCGAACTTAATTGCATCCCAAATCTGTGGTTCTTTTTCGCGAGTCAGATCAATACATTTTGCATAGCATCCGCCTTCGAAATTGAATACAGCGTCGTCAGACCAACCGTGCTCATCGTCACCGATCAAAGCGCGATTCGGATCAGCAGACAAAGTTGTTTTTCCTGTTCCTGACAGACCGAAGAATACAGCAGTGTCGCCGTTCTTGCCTTGGTTTGCAGAGCAATGCATGGAAAGAACACCTTTCTCGTGCGGGAGAATGTAATTCAGCAAAGTGAAAATCCCTTTCTTGATTTCACCTGTATATCCAGTTCCTCCAATAAGAATTACTTTCTTCGTAAGGTTCAGAATCGCGAAGTTGTGCTGGCGCGTTCCGTCGATTGCAGCATCTGCTTTGAAACCCGGAGCACAAACGATTGTCCATTCAGGATTGAAATTCTGAATTTCATCAGCGGTAGGACGCAGGAACAAATTGTTCGCGAACAAATTTGACCAAGGAAACTCAGTAACAACACGGATGTTCAAACGGTATTTCGGATCTGCACAAGCATATGCATCACGAACGTAAACTTCTTTTCCGCTGAGGTAAGAAGCCACACGGTTGTAAAGCAAATCAAATTTCGCAGAGTCAAATTTGATGTTGATGTCGCCCCACCAGATCACATCTTTAGAGATGTCATCATACACCATGAATTTATCTTTAGGCGAACGCCCAGTAAATTCACCGGTATCAATAGCCAAAGCACCATTGTCGGTTAATTCTCCTTCGCCACGCATCAACGTTTCTTCAACAAGCTCGGAAGGAGATAAATTCCACCAGGCAGCTGCTACATTTCCCAGACCCAGTGACGCGATAGAGGCGTTTTTGCCTTTAATCCCAAATTCGTTCATTCTTTAAATCTTTTTACCGAAAAAACACCCTCAGGCACGTTTTTTCGTGGTTAAATAATGATGAAATCCCGTTTTTACGGGAAGGGTACAAAGGTACGGATTCCGAATAAACGTAATATGATCTTTATCTGCGTTTATCACAATTTGCCCATTCAGCGACAATTACTAAGTCTTTGTCTGTCAATTGTGTACGGACATCACGAACGAAAATTTCCTGTTCTCTTGTTGATAAATTCGTCATTCGGAAGCAAAGATTCACTTCGCCTTCGCGTCCCCAAAACGATTTTGTGTAAACAAATCGAGGTCTTTCCGCCAACCAGTTTTCGAACGATTTGAGC
Organism: Bacteroidota bacterium; assembly: GCA_046046005.1. Taxonomy (GTDB): domain Bacteria; phylum Bacteroidota; class Bacteroidia; order Palsa-965; family Palsa-965. Next base: position 2,802 of record JBJOKQ010000155.1, read on the forward strand.
GTTTCGTAATCAATTCCTGCGCCCTTGCTGATGAATGAAACGACCAACCGAACAACGTTCGTGTCAGTTTCCACGGGTAAACTGATTTCAGGAATCTCTGCCTGAACAACAGCCGTGTCGTTTGTTGTTGTACTGGTTGAGTTCTGAGAATTCGTGCTGACTGATTCGGTAATTGTTACGGTCGCAGAAACGGTTCCGTTATTTCCAGACGCGGTTGATACGGATTGCGTTGAGTTTGTTGATGGAACATCGCTTGATGCAGATTTCCTGTTACGACAAGCGATAACAGTAATTGCAAGAATTAACAGCAGCGTAAAATACTTCATAACGGTGATTTAATATTGAATATACTGAAATCGTGCCAAATGAGAAACGTACGTTTCGTTCGTATTTTTCCATTTATATTCGTCGTATGAAAAACATCTTCGAACAGAAAACGAGCACAGAATTCATTGAGCGCATCAACAAGCTTACGCCGCAAACCCAACCGAAATGGGGGAAGATGAATGTGCAGCAAATGCTCGCACATTGCAATGTGACATATGAAATGGCTTATGAAACCAAACATCCTAAGGCAACAGGTTTCAAGAAATTCATGCTGAAACTGTTTGTGAAACCGATTGTGGTGAATGATAAACCTTACAGTCACAACTCACGCACAGCTCCCGAATTTCTCATTACTGATGAGCGTAAATTCGAAGTGGAAAAACAACGTCTGATTGAATACATCAACAAAACAGTTTCGCTGGGAGAGAAGTCGTTCGAAGGAAAGGAATCGAATTCGTTCGGAACACTAACTTCTAAAGAATGGAATACGATGTTCACGAAACATCTGGAACATCACTTGTCGCAGTTCGGCGTATAATCGCTAGTGTGGTTTAGCCAACTCTGCAATCAGATCTGCAGTAATATCAATCATCACCGTTTGATCCGGCTTGCATTTGAGAGCAGGCATCTGATTGAATTCACTTACATTTTTCAGTTGACGTTGCGCACAAATGGTGTCAGCCTTCGTACGAATCTCTATTCGTATCGGATTGACAACGGCTTCCGCGTTTCCCTTTTTCCTTGATGCTATTGTAAAAGCTGTGTTATAACGATTTTCAATTTTTCTGATTTCGTTTTTGCGGACTATATAATCGCCTTTGGTGAGTACTGCGGAATCACGACTCAACACGAGTTTCATGTCCGTGATAGTATCCATCAGCATTCTGCATTTTTCCAGTTCCTTGTTTGCAGATAGTAATGAATCGCTGGCGGATTTGTATTGAGGATTTCGGTAACCGACTGAATCCTGAATATAATACGCCACAATACATTCCGCCGGTGGAGGCGCGGATTCTGCAGCAGGTGTTTCGGCTTTCGAAGGTTTGCTGCGTTTTTGTGCGAAGAGTTCAGCACTACTGAACAGAAAAAGAGTTAATAACAATGCACAAATCTGCCTCATGACCCGAAATTAGAAATTTCTAAGGATCAAGCGAACTGTTATCTCAGCCGATTGGAATCAGTATATTTGCCTTCCAAACACTTAAAAATGGGCTACAATCTTCTTAAAGGAAAACGCGGAATTATTTCCGGAGCACTCGACGCAAACTCCATCGCATGGAAAGTGGCAGAGAAATGTCATGCTGAAGGTGCTACATTCACTTTGACGAACGCACCTATTGCTATGCGCATGGGTGAAATCAATAAACTGGCGGAAGCAACGAATTCGAAAATCATTCCTGCTGATGCAACCAATGTTGATGAACTGAAGGCTTTGTTCGAAGGATCTGTGGATCATCTCGGCGGAAAAATTGATTTCGTGTTGCATTCTATCGGAATGTCGCCGAACATCCGTAAGAACATTCCTTACACCGGATTGAATTACGATTTCTATAATAAGTCAATCGACGTAAGTGCAATGTCTCTGCACAAAATGCTCAGCGTTGCATACAACATGGACGCGATGAACGAATGGGGCTCGGTTGTGGCGCTTTCATATATCGCTGCTCAACGTACTTATCCGTTTTACACAGATATGGCAGATGCGAAAGCTATGCTTGAGTCAGTGGCACGCAGCTTCGGTTATCATTATGGTAAAGCGAAGAAAGTTCGTGTGAATACGATTTCGCAGTCGCCAACCAAAACAACTGCAGGCGGCGGCATCAAAGGATTCGGAGATTTCTATGATTTTGCCGATTCAATTGCTCCGTTAGGAAATGCAAGTGCCGATTCTTGTGCGGATTACTGTGTGACATTGTTCTCTGATCTTACCCGCATGGTAACGATGCAGAACCTGTATCATGATGGCGGTTATGCTACAACAGGTGTGAGCAATGAAGTAATGCAGAAGCTCGGCATTGAGGGATAAATTCAATATTCAAATGAGTCAATGATACAATTTGCAGATTGTATCATTTGCTCATTGAATCAATTGCAGAATAAATTATTGCTTCGTGAGCAGAACATCTTTACTCATTTCCCCCTGAGGACCGATGTCAAATACGATTAGTGTTTCCACTTTCGTAGCACAGCCCGGCGCTTCAACAGTCATGATATATTTACCAGGAGGTAAAGCCACAACATATTTCCCCGACTTCGGATTAGGTTTGTAGGAACCGAATTCTTCGTTGTTCTCGGATTTCGCAACGGAGATGATCATATCTGCATACGAAACTGATGGATCAGGAACAACAATCTGTCCTGTTACAATAGTGAAATAATTCGATTGTACTTCATTGAACACAACGCGCCAGATATCGAGATCGCCCATGCCGCCTTCGCGAACTGTAGATACGTATGCAACGCGATTCGCTTCTGTAAAACAAATCGACATGTTGTCTTCCGTATTATTTAATGGATAGCCGAGATTTTTCGGAGTGCTCCAGGTGTTGTTCTCCTGATCCCAAATAGAGTAGAAGAGATCATATCCGCCCATGCTGTTGTGCGCTTCGGACGAGAAGTACAATGTTTTGCCATCGGGCGCCATGTAAGGGAAATCTTCGCCCCAAGGTGTATTCAGAACAGCACCAAGATTCTGCGCCATCGACCATTGACCATTTGGCAACTTGCGTACCATGTACAAATCTGTTTTCCCTTGTCCGCCCGGACGCTCACTCGCGAAGAACATTACGTTTCCATCAGGAGAAAGCGAACCTGCAGTTTCAAATCCATCGTTGATGTTGTTATTCAATCCTTGAAAAGCAACAGGTTTTGCAAACGAAGTTTTGTACGAAGAGAACATGATTTCTCCTGCGGTATTGATGTTATCGACATAAACTGTCATCCATGTTCCGTCAGCAGATAAACCAACGCATTGCTCATCGTAATTTCCGTTAACTGACGCGCCGGCATTCTTAGCTTTAGAGAATACGCCTCCAACGGATTTAGAATAGTAAATATCGCTGGCGTAATAGCCGTCAACTTCTACAGTCGGTGCGCCAAGATTTCCTTTTCTGCGTGAAGTAAAGCACAACATGGATTCGTCCTGCGTAACAAACGGATAGTAGTCGGGATATTCAGAATTGACCTCTTTCCCAAGACTGGTAAACGTAACATCAAGCGGACTTTTGATCAGCACTTTTGCGTTGCTGCATTGTTGAATGTAAAGATCAGCGCGAGCTTTACCGTCTTTGTCAGCCTTCAGTTTGTAAGTGTTGTATGATTTTATTGCATCATCAAAACGCATTGCATGATGGTAAGCTTGTCCGAGATATAACCACGCTTCGTTATCAGCCTTCGGTTGTTTCGTGCAGAACTCCATGTATTTCACTGCTTCTTTACGCTGTGAATTGGTGTTCAGATAACAAATTCCTGTGCGGTAGTTGTACTCGTAATTCGCAGGTTCCTTCTTTACTAACGCAACGTAAATGGGCAAAGCCATTACATAATTTTTGTGTCCGAAATGTTCCGCTGCCAGTTCCGGATCTGCAGCAGCGCCGGTTCCGGGTTTTGTTGGCTGCGCAGACAGAAGTACTCCGTTAAAGAGCAGCAGGTAAATAAAAAGGAGACGTAATAAGTGTTTCACAATTCCAAAATCCGGAGAATTGCCGGCTTTTATCAAAAATACAAAAAGCGAACCACTTTTTCGTGGATGTGAACAAGTTGAAATAAAAAGCCCCGTGATAGTGATCTCGGGGCTTAAATTTTTCGGTTAATCCGGGTTAGTAACCTCGGATTTTCACATACTGATATTTCTCATAAATCTTCTTCCGCTTCTCAAAGTCGGTTTTGTATTGAGGACCGAGAACGTACGCGTTAACTGTTACCCATTTCACCTTCGACATGTCAACACCTTTAGCAATAAGCGCTTTGTTGACCACGTCCTGCGCCTTTGTGGCGCGGTCGGAGGCGAGTGCTTTATTGTCCGGGAACTTCTTCGTCGGAACCTGTGAGGCGGCAGCAGTGATTCGGAAACTGATACTACCGTATTTATTGATATGTGAAACACAACTGTCAATGAAGTTCTTGAAATCCTGATCGGCCGGATCAATTGAACTGATGTTGTATTTGAAGAACATCGTAAAGCTGAGGTTGTGGTGTTCCGTCAATTCAGCCTTGTAGTTCTTCGGCGGTTTGTTGTTGTTGAGTGAATCGCCAGGCAAAACAATATGTTGACCGCCTTTGTTCGTTGTATCCAAAGGAACATCAGAACGAATCTTGCCTAGTACAAGGTCACGCAGATCAATGGAACGGTCAATTACATCATAACTTGATCCTGCAGGAACATCAATAATTTCATTGGCATATTCTTTCCCGTCAACAACGTAACTGATTTGATACGTGCCGCCGGTCGGAAGAATGATCGTGAAGTTTCCGGAACGGGCGTTTGGTCTGTACACACCAACCAGCTCTCCATTGAGAGAATTATTCACGATAATCTCAACTTTCTGAGTGAGCGGCTTGCCATCCGCATTGTAAATACGTCCACGTAATAATGTGAGCGCCTGAGAAACGGTTTCTTCCAACACCGCCATGTAAATGTCTTTTTCTCCGTAACCATCAGCTCTTACAGAAGAGAAATAAGCACGTTTACCATCAGGAGAAGTCATGTAGAAAATGTCATCATCCGGCGTGTTCAACGGATACCCCATGTTAGTAGGTGTGCTCCATGTATTGTCTTCTTCGTTACGTGTTGTAAAGAAGATGTCGAATCCGCCCATTGATTTGTGTCCGGTACTGGAGAAGAAAAGCGTGCGTTGATCCGGGTGAATGAACGGCGCATCTTCATCTGCTGAAGTGTTGATTGTTGGTCCGAGGTTCAATGCTTTCGACCATTTACCATTAGGTAATTTCACGCAACGGTAAATATCACGACCACCGAATCCGCCCGG
>JBJOKQ010000156.1:0-7991 GCA_046046005.1 Bacteroidota bacterium
ACCATACATTCCCGCATCGTGAACATCCAAGCCTAGGTAATGTGAAGTTCCGTGGAAGAAATATTTCACATAATCTTCCTCTTTTTTGATGATGCCGAGCTCTTTCAATCGCTTTTTGATAATACGAACTGCCGCTTTGTGCGGATCACGGAACTCATTGCCTTTCTTGCACAAAGCAATACCCGCCAGTTGAGCTTCGAGAACAATGTCGTAGATCTGCTTCTGTTCCGGACTGAACTTTCCATTCGCAGGAAGCGTTCGTGTAATATCCGCAGTATAACCGTGATATTCTGCACCGGCATCCACCACAATCAGATCATTCTTCTCCATGGGTTTTCGATTCGTGACGTAATGCAGAATGCAAGTATTCTCTCCCGCTCCGCAAATGCTCGGATAACCGCAAGCTTCAGCACCCGCCCACATGAAATGATACTGAATAAACGCCTGAACCTGATATTCCGTCATTGTGGAATCAAGTCTGCGCATCAACTCAATATGTGCCTGATTGCTGATATTAATTGCCTTTCGAAGCAATTCCATTTCCTCCTGCTGTTTAATCTGTCTGAGCATGGCCATTGACTCCGCCAGAATGGAAGTGTTGTTGTTCTTGTTCTTCTGTGTAACAGTTTTGAAATGCGCTACGTAATCGAACAAATCTTCTTTCGAGTACCAATCATCTTTCACATCATCCGCAAGCGGGAAGAACAACACTTTCCGGAATTTTGAATAATCGATATTGATTTTGCGGAATTCTCCACCCGGCAAAACGGTAGCGATTTTGAAATGCTGCTTCACACCATTGGGTCCGTAACGCTTTCCCTGCCACGATTCCTGAGACTGATTTCTGGGCTGAACGAAAATGATTTCATTGGTAAAAAGCGTATCGATATGCTGCTTCTCTTTGAAAATGAGGAGAACTGCATTGGGTTCACGCAATCCACTTAAGTAATAGAAATTCGGATCCTGATGAAAGTCGTACGAAACATCATTTGCACGTGTATGAACCGGCGCCGAGAAGAAAACAGCAACGGAGCTGTCGGGCATGAGATTGCGCAGCGCTTCTCTCCGTCCGGCATGAAATTCGGCTGTAAGAAGGTCTTTGTCGTAATCGGGACCGTCTGCTGCACCGAAAAAGCTGAGGACTGCGATCAGAAGAAAAAACGGAAGGAGAAATGAAATGCGTCGCATGAGATTAAAAGTACGAAACGTAATGTTCAGCCGTGGGAAATTGTGACGGACGGCAATAAAAAAGCCCCGTCGTTTCCGACGAGGCTGTGCGTTTTTCGGGGTTTATCAATTACTTGATGAATCCTTTTTCTTTAGCACGCTTAAGTGCTTCAGCGATTCCGATTTTATTGATTGTGCGCATGCCTGATGTAGTCACTTTCAGAGTGATCCATTTCTTTTCTCCTTCGAGATAGAAACGCTTTGTCTGAAGGTTTGGCTGGAATGTGCGCTTCGTTTTACGGTTTGAGTGCGACACTTTATTTCCAACGATTGTGCGCTTTCCTGTGATCTGGCAAACTTTTGACATGACTTATTCTTTTGAAAAATTGGAGTGCAAATGTAGGGTATTCCGCGAAATAAACAAACTATTACGCTAAAATATTGATTCGCAGGGTCATAAAAGTCAGCAAAAGGCCTGATTCCGACCGATGTCAACAAAATGGCCACAGATAATCAAATTCGCGACACACAAGTCCTTACGAGGCATAAGCATATAGGAAATACGTTAATTTCGAGCCCGAAACACAGATTAGAGTAGAAATCGCGCCAACCGTATGGTATTTGCCAGTCTCATTTTCCTTTACATTTTTCTTCCGCTGAACCTGGCGCTTTACTACATCACCAAGAAAGCCAATTTCCGCAACCTGATTCTCACCTTGTTCTCCTTCGTGTTCTATGCATGGGGCGAACCGGTGTGGATTCTGCTGTTGCTTTTCTCGAGTACAGTCGATTGGCTGAACGCGTTGTACGTTGCCAAACACAGAGGAACGAAGAAAGCCAAAACGGGGATTGTCATTTCTGTGATCTTCAACATCGGGTTGCTGGTGGCTTTCAAATACAGCGGATTCATTTACGAAAACATCAACGCGCTGTTCGGAACGAATCTGGCAATACCGGCATTCACGTTGCCGATAGGAATTTCATTCTACACATTCCAGAGTTTGAGTTATGTAATTGATGTGTACAAAGGTGAAGTTGTTGCGCAGAAGAACATCATGAAGTTTTACATGTTCGTGAGTCTGTATCACCAACTTGTTGCAGGACCGATTGTGCGATATCAGCACATCATGCATGAGATTGACAATCGTAAATTCAATATCAAAGACATTTCATCAGGCATTCATCGCTTCTGCATCGGCTTGTTCAAGAAAGTCTGCATTGCAAACGTAGCGGCTGAATTTGTTGCGAAGTACATGGACGGCGACATCGGTGCGCTCACAACAGGAGAAGCCTGGTTCGGAGTAATCATGTTTTCCACGCAGATCTATTTCGATTTCTCAGGTTATTCCGATATGGCAATCGGTCTCGGGAAAATGTTCGGATTCCATTATCACGAAAACTTCAATTATCCGTACACTGCGAACTCCGCAACAGATTTCTGGAGAAGATGGCACATTTCACTCGGAACATTCTTCCGCGATTACATTTACATTCCGCTTGGAGGAAACAAGAAATGGCAGATCCGCAACCTGTTTGTGGTTTGGTTCCTCACCGGATTGTGGCACGGCGCCAGCTGGAACTTTATTTTCTGGGGATTGTACTTCGGCATTCTGATTTACATCGAGAAAATATTCCTGATGAAAATCCTGAATAAAGTTCGTCCGCTTGCGCACTTGTATCTCATCTTCATAGCCATTATCGGTTGGGCCCTCTTCTACTTCACTGATTTCAGCCGACTGCAGCATTTCCTTAGTATGATGTTCGGCGCTCATAGCAATGGATTCTGGAGTATACAACTCGGACTTGCATTGCAGGAAAACGTATTCTGGCTGATCATCGCCATGATTCTTTGTTTGCCGGTTTACAAATGGACGAATAAACGTTTCAAGAAAATGCTCACCCGCGACAACTTCAACTGGATGTGGATGCTGTCAACAGGATTCAACTTTGCAATGCTATTGTTGTCAACTGCGATGCTTGCCGGTAAGAGTTACAATCCGTTCATCTATTACAGATTCTGATCATGAGAAGAACAGCGCGGATAACATCAAGAAAGAAACTGGCCATGTTGAACACGGTCATCTTTACCACGTTCCTGTTTTTCATGGGCATCCTGTTTTTCATTTATCCGAAGAGCAGCGTCTCCGATTTTGAGAAACGTAAACTGTGTGCATTCCCGATTTTCTCCATGGACAGTTTGTTGCATGGACAATACATCGACAGTATTGATTTATATGCAGCAGATAATTTCCCGTTCCGCGAACAGTTGGTGGAGTTTTCCTTCAACATGAAAGAATGGAGAGGAATCCGTAACGATGAAATTGCATTCTACAATGCAACCGATATCAAAAAGCCGGATGTTCCGCCTGCTGTTTTGAATAACGCGGATTCCGTGAATGACACAACTGCAACGTCAGATTCATTAGTTGGTCCTCCGGGCGAAGAAGTCAACAACCTCTTCATTTACGAAGGACGCGCTATGGAAATTTTCGGCGGTAACTGCAATATGGCGCAGTCGTATGCACGCACAATCAACAAATATCAAACAGAGTTGCAAGGCAAAGTACAGATTTACGATATCGCTGTTCCATCCTCAATAGAATACAACGCGCCTGCACATTACGCCAAACAATATTCTACAGAGAAGAAAAACATTGATTGCGTTTACGGCGCATTGGATCCTGCCATCAAAGGTGTGGATGCACACGGAGAAATCGGTGCGCACCGCAACGAGAATATTTACTTCCGCACAGATCATCACTGGACAGGATTAGGAGCGTATTATGCGTATCGTGCTTACTGCAAATCAGCAGGACTCACGCCGCTTGAACTGAATCAGATGGAGCACAAACAAAAAACCGGATATCTCGGTTCATTGTATTGGCTCACACGCGATGCGCGATTGAAAGAACATCCGGACACTGTGGAGTACTGGAAAATTCCGGGAACGTATAAAACAACCGTGAACAACAAAGGAAGCGACAAAGCCTTGCGCGGATCGATTTATGCAGAAGGTGCAAGCGGAGCAAACGGTTACGGCGTATTCCTCGGAGGCGATTATCCGTTTATGAAAATTGAATCGGAAGTGAAGAACGGAAAGAAAGCTGTGCTCGTTAAAAACTCTTACGGAAATCCGTTCGCAACGTATTTGCCGTATCACTACGAAACGGTTTTTGTAATCGACTACCGTTATTACACAGGAAGTTTGCTGAATCTGATCGAAACTGAAAAAGTAACGGATCTGATTTTCCTGAACGGCGTGTTCTCCATCAACACCTCATGGCACATCATGATGATCGGCAAAGTGATGCACGGTGTTGGTAAAAAATCGCAAAGCAGTACGGGTAAAGACACAATAAAGCCGAAGAAAGACAGTATTATTGGAAAGAAATCGGATTCACTGAAGCCATCTGCTGACGGAATCAAAGATTAATTGATCCATGGCGTGCCCTTGTGGCAGGATCATTGAAGAAAGACAATTGATGAAGAGAAAGAGGCAATTTCTTGTTACTTCCGTTGCAGGTGCTGCATTGATGTTATTCGCAGCCTGGGCAGGTATTGCGGGAACTTCCTGTTTCAACGATACCGTTCAGAACGATCCGCAAAAACTGAAAACGGATTTCCGTGCGGTCCTTGACACGAATATTTCTCCGGTGATTCATCCCGAATACAACATGATTCAGTTCTATTCGAAAAAAGCGCTGGATCATTTTGTAAAAAGCTGGAACAGTACAGGAGAAAAGAAACTTTCACTTGTACATCTCGGCGATTCGCATCTGCAATCTGATATTTTTCCCGGTCGTGTACGCAAGAACATGCACGAAATGCACGGTGACGGCGGACGCGGAATGATCTTCCCGTATTCTGCAGCGAAAACATATTCTTCCGTTGAATACAAAACAGAACATACCGGAGAATGGGAATACGCAAAAAGTCTGCGATTGCCTCCAAAAATTCCGCTGGGAGTAATCGGAATGTCGCTTTACACCACAGACACGAAAGCAGGATTCACATTTACGTTTGATGATTCCGTTCCTGCTGCTTACAACAAGCTTCGCGTGTATTGCAAGAAGCAGCACAGTAGCTACGATCTGAAACTGGATTTCGGCAACGGAAAACCTGTAATCATCAACGTGGATTCATCCGCGAAAGATGTTCTGCCTTATTATGAAATTGATATTCCTGCATTCGGTAAAGTGATTGAAGCCGATGTTGTGAAGAGCAACGATTACGAGAAGGAATTTGAATTTTACGGAATGTGTCTGATGACATCTGAAGACAAAGGAGCGATCATTCACAATTGCGGAGTTGGCGGCGCGATGTATCGTTCCGTTTTGTACGAAGAGTTATTTGAAGCACAGCTTCCGACTTTGGATCCTGATGTTGTTGTGGTTGACTTCGGAACAAACGATTACTTGTACGACGACAGCATCAAGCCGGAACTCGATTCGCAGATTGTAGAAGTGATCAAACGCATTCGTCGTGTGGCGCCGGAAGCAAGTATTATTCTCACTTCATCGCAGGATATGTATTGGAAAGGCGACAACCTGCTCAACGGAGAAAATTTTTCCAAACTCATTCACCGCATTGCGAAAGAACAGGATTGCGGACTGTTTGATTGGTATTGGATTTCCGGAGGCAGAACTACAATGTCGCGATGGATGGATCGCAGTTACGCGCAACCGGATGGAATACATTTATCGCCCCGCGGTTACCGCCTGAAAGGCGATTTGTTCACCGAAGCAATGGTGCGCACAGTACAATGGATTGCACAGAATCCGAATGCAGACTCGCTTGTCTTCAACATGGATACACTTTCATTGAAGCAGAAAGCATTGATCCTGCCTGACTCGCTACGAAAGAATCCGAATTCCATTGCAGGTCGCACAAAGATCACACATACGGTTACCAAAGGACAGACGCTTGGCGGCATTGCGCGTAAATACGGCGTAACGGTCGGGCAAATCAAGAAGTGGAATAATCTGCGCAGTGATATGATTCGTGTTGGGCAGAAGTTGACTATCTATAAACCGGCTAGAACAAGACGTTAGACCTGAGAATTTAGACCTGAATGAGCACTTCGTGCGGATAGGTTGCGAACCCTAAAACTCCCCCTTTATCGTCTTCAACAACATCATCATTCCCGCTTGCGCGCTGCGCACGATATTGCGCTCGCGATTGTCGCCGAACTGAAACATTTTCGCTTTTACAGCGTCTTTCGTCGCGACAGCAATCCAAACAGTGCCCACAGGTTTCTCCGCGGTTCCGCCTGAAGGACCGGCAATTCCCGTTGTGGAAATCGCGAAATCGGCGTTGAGTTTTTTGCGCACGTTTTCTGCCATGCGCAATGCAACCTCTTCCGAAACAGCGCCGTTCTTCACAATGATTTCCTGAGGAATATCCAGCAAACCTGTTTTCGTTTCATTGGCATAAGTAACTGTGCTGCCCAGGAACCACTGCGAACTTCCCGCAACAGAAGTGATCTGATGCGCAAGAAATCCTCCTGTACAACTTTCAGCTGTAACCAGTGTTTTTCCCAATGAAAGCAATGTGTTTCCAACTACTTCGTGAAGCGGAATATCATCCGTTGCGAAAATATATTTCCCAATGAGTGCAGGCAGTTCTTCAATCTTGCGATTGATTTTCTCTCTGAGCTCCTGCTGATTATTTCCATACGCCGTCAATCGCAAGCGCACAATTCCGGGAGCGGGCAAATATGCAAGACCGATATTTTCACTTTGCAGAGAAGCTTCCCACTCTTCCAATGTATCCGACAGCCACGACTCACCTATTCCCTGCGTCATTACCGTGCGGTGATAAATTGCAGGCAGACTGAATTTCTCCCGCAAACGAGGAATCACATCATCGCTGAACATCGCTTTCATCTCGTACGGAACTCCGGGCATGGAAACATAAATCACACCGTCCTTCTCGAACCACATTCCAGGTGCGGTACCGTTTTTGTTCCGCAATACAGTGCAACCTTCCGGCACTTCCGCCTGCAGACGATTGGTGGGCGTCATCTCGCGATTGAATCTATTGAACAGCGCTTCCACATCACTCAGCACATCCGCATCCATGCGCAATTTCATTCCGAAATAATCGGCCATGGTTTTCTTCGTGATGTCATCTTTCGTAGGACCGAGTCCGCCGGTGATGAGCACCACCTGCGCGCGCTTTCCTGAATCACTCAGCGCTTCACGAATAGCGTTGGCATTATCCGACACCGCCACTTTTCTGTTGAGGCGGATTCCGTTGAGCGCCAATTGCTGTCCCATCCACGCGGAATTGGTATCCACCACCTGACCGATGAGCAGTTCATCTCCTATTGTGATAATTTCTGCAAGCATGATGCAAAAGTAAGGATTGTGGGTGGGAATGAATAAGGGAAAACGGAAGCTTCAATGGTGTCGCTGCGATTTAAACGCTTACACCCGTTTGTATGCGGCAATTAACTTGAACATGTGGTAGTGATGTCCGAACTTTGAAGGAAAGTTGTGGATTAATCCACAACTTTGATTGACGATACTAGATGAACAAACGAACTACTATAATACTTTTAATTTCTATCCTACTTACAGCGATTCTCTTTTTGCTTTTTCGCTCGGGGTTAACGTCACTATTAGGTACAGTACACGAGACTTCCTTATCGGAATCAGAGATAAGCCGAAGGTCAACCCATTCTATAACTGAATATTCGTCACTTTTTAACGACACATTTCGACTCCGTTTACAAAGCAACTCTACGGAGGTGCCTGTTTCTCATCATCCGTATTGTTACTTTATTTACGATAACGCAATAAACATTTGGATTCATCAAGTTG
>JBJOKQ010000157.1:0-7843 GCA_046046005.1 Bacteroidota bacterium
AGTGCCAATGGTGCCGGGCTTGTTTGCCCGACATGTTTAAAAAACAGTTCCCGATTCGTTGACATGCAGCAAAGGTACACGTTATTCGGAGTTGGTTGCAGACTGTATTTCTGCATGGCGAATGTGTTCGCTTAAATGTATATTTGAAAATGCTGTACAACATTCTGAAACTGCTGTTTCAGATCACATTTAAATATTTCTTCCGGAAAACATTCCGTCTTCATGCAGAGCGCCTGCCGGAGAGCGGACCATTGGTGATTTGTGCTAACCATCCCGGAGCTTTTCTCGATCCTATAGTAATAGCTGCAAGTACAAAACGTCGCATTTATTTTCTGGCGAAAGCTGCTGTATTTAAAGGTGCATTTGCTAAATGGTTGCTTCCGAAATTCAATATGATTCCTGTCTATCGCAAACAGGATGATCCTGCACAAATGCACAAGAACGATGAAACATTCGCCAAATGTTACGAGCATTTGTTACGTGGCGATGCGATTCTTATTTTTCCGGAAGGTATCAGCATCACAGAACGAAAACTGAAAGAGATAAAGACCGGTGCAGCAAGAATTGCGTTGGGAGCCTGTGCCGCGTCCGGCTATAAGCAGGATGTGAAGATTGCATGTCTGGGAATTAACTACGATGATCCGCATATTTTTCGTCAGGACGTTTTGCTCAGTTACAGCGACCCGATTTCTATGCTCGATTATAAAACCGAACACGAAACCGATTCATTCAAAGCGGCACAGAAAGTAACGGACGTGATCCGTGAACGATTGGAAAGTGAAGTGATACACATCGAACATGAGGAAGCCGATGGAATTACACGCATGATCGAACGTATTTACCGAGCAGAGATTGTAGGAGAAAAGATCCATTCGGCCGAATTGAAATTACGCGAGTTGGAAATGATCCGCAACATTTCAATAGCTGTGCGTCATTTCCTGCATAACGATCGTTCCCGTGTTACAGAAGTAGTAAACAAAATGAAGAGTTACTTCTGGAAACTCGATGAGTTGGGATTTTCGGATAAATTGGTTCGTGCAGGACGTAAAGCAGGAAGTCGATACTATTATTGGTTAGGCGAATTGACATTGATCCTGCTCGGATTTCCGCTGTTCGTATATGGTTCATTGGTCAATTACATTCCGTTTTACACGGCTTCTTACCTTTCGCGCAAACTCGTGAAGCAGAGAGAATTTTTCGGAGCTATCGGTGTTGCAGCAGGAATGATCTTCTTTTTGATTTGGTATGTGCTGCTCATTGTTCTGTTGCGTCGCTTCGAACTGGTGTGGTGGATTGATTTGAGCGTCATTGCCACTTGGATTCCATCCGGTTTATGGGCATGGTATTACATGCGTTCGCTGTACTATATCTCTAATCGTTGGAAGTATATTTCCGTGTTCCGTTCCAGAAAAGAGTTGATGTCTGATATTGCAAAGCAACGTCAGGAAATCATTGATGAATTCAAATTGATTGCGGATCAACTTCGTGCAGAAGGAATAATCCCGCCTGCGTAATTACTGCTGTTTCGTCGCGTAAATCACAAGATCATTTACGGTACTCATCCCGATTTCAACAACATCTCCCGTCCGGAAAGTTGCGGCCATTTCAGCAGGTAATTTGATCTTCTGATTCGAGATGAAAACCGTATTTCCTTCTTTACCGCTGATTGCTCCACGGAAAACTTTTTTCTTCCATGCGCTCATCGCTTTGTTATGCTGCAGAACTTTATTCACAAACATTCTTGCAGGCAACAATGACCCTATAACAAGAGCAAAGTTGAGGAAGGCTCTCAGATTGTCATTGTCCATTTTCCATTCATACCATTTCTGGTTTATATAGACTGCGGCTAAAGCGCACAAAACAAATGGCACCAGATTGGAGAATATTCCGCTCATTAGATGCTTCTTCGTGACAGCCGACAGAAGTTCGCGTTCCTGCGAATTAATATCTTCCAGTGATACAACCGGTTTGTTTTGCATGACACGAAAATAAGTATTCCTGTTGGTATTTCACGGATGAGTTGTATTGCGCAGCACTGAAAACGAATAGTTATCTTTACTGCGTGAACCCGATCACCATTGCAATAGACGGATATTCTTCCTGCGGGAAAAGCACTTTGGCGAAAGCATTAGCGGCTAAATTGGGCTATAGCTATGTTGATACGGGCGCAATGTATCGCGCAGTTACACTTTATTCGTTGCGTCACGGCATTGTGAAAGACGGCGCATTCATCGAAGAAGATATCGTAAAATCGCTGGACGATATTGCACTTACATTTAAGTTCAATGCATCTACAGGGACTTCTGAAACTTTTCTGAACGGAGAGAATGTGGAGAAGGAAATCCGTCAGATGGCAGTATCTAATCTGGTGAGTCCGGTGAGCAAAATTCGCGAAGTGCGCGTGCGTATGGTAGCGTTGCAGCGTGAAATGGGCAAGAACAAAGCGGTTGTGATGGACGGTCGCGACATCGGTACAAATGTTTTTCCCGATGCGGAATTGAAAATATTCATGACCGCTGATCCTGACATTCGAACACAACGTCGTTTGGATGAATTGCAATCCAAAGGAACAGTTGTGTCGCGTGATGATGTGAGACGTAATCTTATGGAACGCGACTACGAAGACACGCATCGCAAGGAAAATCCACTTATTCAAGCGAAAGATGCAGTTGTACTTGATAATTCTGATTTGTCTCGAGAAGAGCAATTGGAGTTTGTGTTGCGTCTTGTGAAGGAACTTGCAGCGAGTCAGAGTTGATTTTCATTTACAGATTGTCGATCCACTCATCGATTACTTACTACTATTCAACTATCTTACGTCTAAAGTCTGCAGTCTATCATCTATTTGTGTATCTTTGCGCCGCCCTACCGGATAGTCTGTCCGGACGGGCTAAATAAAAGCCGAAGGGTCTACTACTACTTATGAGTACATTTTCTGAATTGGGTTTACGCCCGGAATTGGCTACTGCCGTAGCTGAAATGGGATTTGAAACCCCAACTCCAATACAACAACAAGCTATTCCTGTTTGTTTGCAACGCAACTCCGACTTAGTTGGATTGGCTGCAACCGGTACGGGTAAAACTGCTGCTTTCGGCTTGCCTGTATTAAACTCGCTTGATCTTGATAATAGATATCCTCAAGCGATCATTCTTTGTCCTACACGTGAATTGTGTGTGCAGATCGCCGGAGATTTGAAAAACTTCTCTACGAAGATGAAAGGTGTGAGCATTCTTCCCGTTTACGGTGGTGCAAGCATCAGTATGCAGATCAAAGAACTGAAACGTGGTGTGCACGTTATCGTCGGAACACCTGGTCGTGTGAACGATATGATCGAGCGCGGTGCAATGAAACTCGGCAACATTAACACTGTTGTTCTTGATGAGGCAGATGAGATGCTGAACATGGGTTTCCGCGAAGCGATCGACACGATTCTTGCTGAAACACCTTCTGAAAAATTTACCTGGTTGTTTTCCGCAACAATGCCTGATGGCGTTGCACGAATTGCAAAGAATTACATGAATGACCCGGTTACTGTAAGCGTGAAAGGCGCTCAGAAGACCGGCGAAATCGCACATTTCTACACCGTTGTTCAGGCGCGCGATCGTTATCCTGCATTACGTCGTTTCATCGACGCGCATCCGGGTATGTACGGAATTGTGTTCTGCCGTACAAAAGCGGAAACACAGGAGGTCGCAGATCATCTTGTTCGCGATGGTTATCCGTCCGATGCATTGCACGGAGATCTTTCCCAAGCGCAACGTGATTTCGTAATGAAACGTTTCCGCAACAGAATTATCACTGTACTCGTCGCAACCGATGTTGCAGCGCGTGGTATTGATGTGGACGACGTTACTCACGTTTTCCATTATCAAGCACCTGATGAACCGGAAAGTTACACCCACAGAAGCGGTCGTACAGGACGTGCAGGAAAGAGCGGAATTTCAATTCTGCTTCTTCACTCTAAAGAGCAACATAAGCTTCGCGATATCGAACGCAGCACCAAGATGAAATTGAATTTTCTCCCTGTTCCTACAGGTGAAGATGCAATGAAAAATCAGGTACTCGCTTTTGCGAAACGCATCATGGATTTTCCTGAAGAGAAAACTTTGGATACAAAGTATCTTGAATTGATGGAAGAAGCCATGGAAGGCTTAACTCCGGGAGATGCGTTGCGCAGACTTGTTTCTATGCAAATGCAGAAAGCGATTGAGCAATTAGCCAATCATGATCTGAATGCAGGCGTAAAAGGTGAAAAGCGTGAACGCAAGGAAATCGACGGTGAGCAGATCATGTGGTTTGTTTCTGTTGGTCGCATTGACGGTCTGGAACCGGCTGATTTGCTGCGTATGTTCTGCAACGAACTCAATGTAGGTCGTGAACATGTAGGCCGAATTGATCTCAAGAATAATTTTTCTTTCGTTCAGACAATCGCACTCACGAAAGAGATGGTGGAATCCGCATTCTCAAACGTTGTTGTTAACGGACGTGAAGTTCGTGTGAACGTTTCTGATAATCCCGGCGGCGGCGGTCGCAGTCGTGGGCCACGTAAAGATTTCAGCAGCGAACGCAGTGACCGTGGTGATCGCGGCAGTCGCGGAGATCGTGGTGGCAAATCATTCGGAGAAAAGCGTTCATTCGGAGATAAACCTTCTTTCGGAAAGAAGAAATCATTCGGGAAATCATACGGTGAAAAATCACGTTCATTTGATGATCGTCCGAAAACTTTCGGAGGTAAAACCGGTAAGGCTGATTTCGGTTCTGACAGAAAGAAGAAAGATTCTTTCGGCGATGATAAAGGCGGAAGCTGGAAATCTTTGCTCGATGGAAACGAAAGCAGCGGCGGCGATCGCAAGAAGAAGTTCGGAAAGAAAAAATGGTAGTGTTACTGGTGAATTGATTTCACCATTTCAAATAACATTTCAAGGTCTTTCGGATTATCAGAATAGCACCAGCAATGGATGCGCATTTCGGGACCTGTTTGCAGAAAAGTTTCTCTTTGTGTGTATGCATCGGTAGTGTATTCTACCCATGTAACGGATTGTCCCAAAAATATTCCGGGCATTTCATTCTTCGTGAATTCAGTCGAAGGTGCGGAGTCGTCAGGTCTTGCGCCAAAGTAAATTCCTGCTTCACCACGCTTAATTGTCGTATCAATCGGGGTAAAGTAATACACATTGTTGTCGGCGCCGGGTTGTGGATCGATTTTATATCCTTCAGGAAGCTTTATTGTGTAGTTGGCATGAAAGACTGTGTCTTTACCGGAATACTCGACACTTTTAGTGATGTTGCTTTCCGTTTTCTCCTGAGTGGATGATGTCGGCGCTTTTGGTTTGTTTCCGCATGCAGCGATTGAGAACGCCAGAACAAGCGAAGCCATGATTGATCTCACCATTTCGCGGTCTTTCTGAAAACATTGTCAAGAGAGTACTTGCCGGCTCCCATAAAGAAGATAGCTGCATACAGCAGAAGATATCCGATCGACGGTTCGCGATCTCCCAGAGGATCTCCGCTATGAACGATTAACGCTGCGACCAGCATCGTAATCATCAACGGAATTGTAGCTATTCGTGTAAACAATCCAAGTGCCACGAATACCACACAGAACACCTCTGCGAAAATTGTGAGGATCAATGAAAACTCATCTCCAAGTCCGATAGGATCTGCGAATTTCTCCGCGTACTCCGAATAGTTCATCATTTTAGGCCAGCCGTGTACAAGCATTAAAGAGCCCGACAAACGAAGCGCTAACAATCCAAGGTTGGTATACAGTTCTCTTTTAGCCATCTGACGTCGGATTTGAAAATTAAAATGATGATTGGAAATTATTGTTTCATTAATTGTTCTAAAACCATTTCAGGTGTTTTACTTCCCGGATAAAATGAAAGTAATTTCTGCAGCACTCGATCTACAACACTGTCCGGACAACTTGCGCCGCTCGTAAGAATGATTCGCGCCGGTTTAGAAGTTGGCAGCCAACTATCACTCTCTTTGATTGAATGAGCATGCAGATCAAAGTGTCTGATGTTCTGTGCAGAAAGTATTTCAGTTTCATCTTTGATGAAATACGTAGCGAATTTTCTTTCGCACAACTCCACAAGATGTGATGTGTTGGAACTGTTGTATCCGCCTACTACAACTGCAATGTCTGCATCTTCTTTCAGCAATCCGTAAGTCGCATTCTGATTCTCATTCGTGGCATAACACAAAGTGTCGCGCGTATCTGCGAAGTGATTTTTAATTTCACCTTCACCGAATTTCTCTTTCATCACATCACGGAAATAATCCGCGATTTCCTGGGTTTCACTCGCAAGCATTGTGGTTTGATTGATCACACCGACTTTCTGCAGATGTTTCTCTGCATCGAAACCGTTGGATGAACGATCAGAAAACAAACTTATGAATTCGTCTTTGCTGAGTTTGCCGAGAATATAGTCTCCGACTTTGCGCGACTCATTGATATCCTTCACAACCAGAACCGGACTTTCATTAACACTATGTGAAAACGTTGCGCGCGTTTCTTCGTGATTCGGTTTTCCGTGAATGATAATCGTGTAATCTCCGTTCCCCAATTGTGCCGATTTCTTCCAAACGCGTTCTACAAACGGACATGTTGTATTGTAATGCTGCGGTTCAATTCCGATCTCACGCAGTTGATGTTCGATTTCCAATGTTGTTCCGAATGCAGGAATGATAACGATATCATCCGACTGCAAGTCCGACCATGGAACTACCTGTTTGCCGCTTGTGTCCATGAGAAATTGAACTCCGCGTGAAACAAGATCATTATTCACCTCAGGATTGTGAATCATCTGACTGAGCAGGAAAATTCTCTTGCCCCGATTTTCTTCAATCGCACGAAATGAAATCTCAACTGCATTCTCAACTCCGTAACAGAATCCGAAGTGACGCGCAATCAGAAACTGAACATTACCGAAATCCAGAAGAGTAGGCGAGTGGTCTGCTTTCTTCGGATCGTCAGCTTTTCTCAGATTCTTGATCTTCGAAATGATCGGACTTCTGTAAAATTCCGGTATGTTGAATGATTTCATATTCTTACAGTCCGTATTTGTCAATCATGTAAACCAATCCTGCTATAGATGCAGCACCCATGTGAAGTTCTCTTCTGTTTACATGTTCAAATCTATCATTCTCTGTGTGGTGATGATCAAAGTAGCGTTGACTGTCCGGATGCAATCCCAAAAGCGGAGTGCCGAGTTCTTTCAACGGACCGATGTCCGCGCCACCTCCATCTTGTGTGAAATCATAAACACCATACGGGAAGAAAAGCGGTTGCCATGTTTGAATTTTCTGTTTCTGCGCAGGCTTCATATCAAGACCGAATCCGCGCGGAGTGAATCCACCGGCATCTGATTCGATAGCAGCAACGTGTTGCACTTTATTTTTCTTAGCATAATCGAAATACGCAGCTGCTCCTTTTCCTCCGTTCTCTTCATTCATCCATAGTACACAGCGAATGGTGCAGCGCGGTTTAATTCCAAGTGTTTTAAACAGACGAAGCACTTCAATTCCCTGAACACAACCTGCTCCATCATCATGCGCGCCTTCTCCGTTATCCCATGCATCTAAATGTCCACCGAACACAATCACCTTCTCTGGATTTACACTGCCGCGTATTTCTCCGATTACATTGTGCGACTTTTCATCCGGATACATATGACAATTCATAGTCATGCTGAAACGCACAGGCGATTTTCCTTTCAACGCGGTACTCAATATTTCAGCATCAATTGTTGAAATGGCCGCACTTGGAATTGTTGCACGCAATGAATCCATACGCATTACGCCTGTATGCGGGAATGTGTCGCGTGCATTCGTCATTGA
>JBJOKQ010000158.1:0-7787 GCA_046046005.1 Bacteroidota bacterium
AAGCGAACCCAAACGAAAATGTTAGCTTTGCAGAGTTAATAAAAACAGTCAATTCTCATTTTTATGAAAGAAGTTTATATCGTTTCCGCTGTTCGTACTCCAATGGGCAGTTTCGGTGGTGCTCTTGCTGAAGTTTCTTCTACGCAACTCGGAGCAACTGCTATCAAAGCTGCAGTAGAGCGTGCAGGAATCAATGGCACAGATGTTCAGGATGTATTCATGGGCAGTGTGCTTCAGGCGAATCTCGGACAAGCTCCTGCGCGTCAGGCTGCAAAATTCGCCGGACTTCCTGACGGTGTACAATGCACAACTGTAAACAAAGTTTGTGCTTCAGGTATGAAGTCCGTGATCTTCGGAACACAGGCGATCCTGCTTGGAGACAGCGAAGTTGTTGTTGCCGGTGGAATGGAAAATATGTCGGCTACTCCGTATTATGTGGAGAAAGGTCGTTACGGATACAAATACGGTCACGGACAACTGATCGACGGAATTGTGAAAGACGGTCTGACAGATGTATATCACAACAACGCAATGGGTTGTTCTGCGGATCTCTGTGCTACTGAACACAATATTTCGCGTGAAGCACAAGACACATACGCAATTGAGTCATACAAGCGTTCTGCTGCTGCATGGGCTGCCGGTAAATTCAAAGATGAAGTAACTGCAGTAACAGTGAAAACACGTAAGGGCGAAGTTCAGGTTATCGAAGATGAAGAATACAAGAACGTAATGTTCGATAAGATTCCGGGATTGAAGCCTGTATTCACAAAAGAAGGTACCGTTACAGCTGCGAACGCATCCACAATCAATGACGGTGCTGCTGCCCTCGTTTTGATGAGCAAAGAAAAAATGGAAGCTTTAGGCTGCAAACCGATTGCTAAAGTGATCGGCTATGCTGATGCGGAACAAGCTCCTGAAAAATTCACAACAACACCTGCCATTGCTCTTCCAAAGGCGGTTGCTAAAGCAGGATTGAAAATGTCGGACATCAGTTTCATTGAACTTAACGAAGCATTTTCAGTAGTTGCTCTTGCTAACATGAAACTAATGAATCTCGATGCATCCAAAGTGAACGTGAACGGTGGTGCTGTTGCACTCGGACATCCTCTTGGAGCATCCGGAGCGCGCATCATTGTTACGCTTCTCAGTGTTCTCAAGCAGAACAATGCGAAATACGGAGCAGCTGCAATCTGCAATGGTGGTGGCGGTGCAAGTGCAATCGTTATTGAAAACCTTCAATAGTTTTTAAGTGAGTCACCAATACGGCGTTTGTCACCTGAGTGTTGTTCCATGCAGAAGCGATTCTTCTGATCGGAGCGAAATGGTGACGCAATTGCTGTTCGGTGATGCAATTGAAATTCTGGAAGAGAAAGGCAACTGGTGCAGGATTCGTTTAGCATGGGACAAATATGAATGCTGGGTTGATCGTAAGCAGTTTGTAACTGTTTCGAAGGCTACATTCGACAATCTGCGGGAGAATCCTGCGCCGGTTTGCACTGATCTTATTCAGCTGATCACTGATAAAAAAACAGGCAACACCTTCCCTATTGTTTTCGGCAGTTCTCTTCCGTTTTTTTACAACGGAGAAATCCGCATCGAAGATCATATCTTCACTTTCGACGGATCACTGCGTCCATTTGAGCAGGAACCTACACGCAGCGGAATCGTTGAAACCGCGTTTCAATTCGTAAATGCTCCGTATTTGTGGGGCGGGAAATCACCCTTCGGCATTGATTGTTCAGGCTTCACCCAAACCGTTTTCAAAGCCAACGGTATACGCCTGAAACGCGACGCCTGGCAACAGGTTGAAATCGGAGAACCATACTCATTCATGGAAGAAGCACAACCCGGCGATCTTGCTTTCTTCGATAATGAGGAAGGAAAAATAGTCCACGTTGGAATTGTTGCAGGCGACAATCACATGATTCACGCTTCAGGGAAAGTCCGACTGGATCACTACGATCATTACGGCATCTTCAATCAGGAACGCGGCGGTTACACGCACAATCTGCGCATCATCAAGAATATTTTCTGATTGTAATTGCGATTTTCATTCTTAAAGAATGAAATCGTCGAATATCGTTTGTCCGGACGTCATATCCACAATACAAACTGCCATTCCGTTTACAAGATCACCGTATCCGCTTTTGCGATAAGTAAACAACACTCGCGAAGGATTTTCAAGTCGGAAAACATGCCGGAAGTAATCACACATTCCGCGCATTGGCGTTTCGTAAATTACTACACGATTGCGACGTACTTGCAACGTAAATATCTCTCTGGAGAATTTTTGTCCTTTGATAAAAACAATTCCATTGTCGGGCAACTTCGGCAATTCATCAGTATCAGAAGCATTCGCATGAATATCAACAATTCGAATCGTTTTGCGTTCCAATTCGGATTCATAAGCTTCTTCCTCTTCGTCTGAATCAAATTCTTCTTTGCGTAAAGTCCAGGTCAATGATTTACCCGATTGCGATTTCAAATCTTCAAGTGCACGAGCAGCGAATGGACTTTTCAAACTGAAGGATTCTCCGATTTGTGAAATCCCTTTCGTAAACGCGAATGTATCTGAATCAAAAAGCCATGCCGTCCATATATCGTACGAATCGCCGTCATCCGGCACTACGCGATGTGCTGTAAAAAAATGAAACAGTGCAGGATAATTTCCATCCTGCACTGCGCATTCGACATAAGTCTGTTTTCTGCTGAAAAGTGCTTTTAGCAAAGTTGTCGTTTTGAAAATACTATGGTCTATTCAACAACAAACTTCATGTATGAACTTCCTTTGTTGCCGGTAACCGTTACTACGTACATTCCCGAAGCAAATGAAGCTGTATTGATGTAAGCAGGTGAGCTTCCCGCATTCATAGTAACGATCTGTTGTCCGAGACTGTTGGTTACAACGATAGAGCCCGATACATTGCCTTGAGGACCTGTTACAGTAAGAACATCCATTGCTGAATTGTAACTGATGTGCCAGCCTTCGCTGAGTTCATCTATTCCGACACAACCTACACCAACAGTATTATAATTGATCGTATCAGCACCGCAAGAGTTTGTAACAATCAGCTGAGCTGTGAATGTTCCTGCCGTGTTGTAAGTAACAACAGGAGCAGATGAAGTAGAGGTTGATGGTGTTCCACCCGCGAACGACCACGAGAACGTAGTAGCATCAACACTGTTGGAACCGTCGTAAGTTATTGTTCCGTTAATACAGATGAACGTATCGCTCATTAACATAGATGCTGCCGGTGGATTCAATACTGTAATCGGAACAGTTACATTGGAAACGCATCCATTCGCTCCGGTTCCTTGTACGTTGTACGTAATACTTGCTGTTGGCGTGGAAACAGGATTAGCAATTGTAGAAGAACTTAAATATGTAGTCGGCGACCACAAATAAGTGCTTGCACCGCTGGCTGCCAGATTCACACTGTTTCCATTACAAATCGTGTTGTTCGGTGTAACGGCAACTGCAACTGAAGGATTCGCATTTACAGTAATATTCACAAAAGCAGAATCGAACATACTGCATCCGCCACCAACAACATACAATATCGCCTGATAGCTTCCCGGTGTATTGTATGTAACGGTTGGTTGTAATCCGTTAGAAGTTAGCGGACTTCCTCCCGGGAAATACCAGAGCAATGTATCCTCAAACGTGGATCCTGTACCATTGAAACTGATCTGCGTTCCCTGACAAACCGAGGTCGCGCTTTGTGTAAAAGTTGCAACGGTATTCGTATTGGTTAAGAACGGATGTATGACAAGGGAAGCGCTGAGATTCCATGAACCGGATGTCGTATATTGGTACCACGTGTTGTTCGACTGCTTCTCCCAAATAGCGGATGGTGTAGTTTGACCGGCCTGATTACTTACAATGGACAAAGTGTCTTTAACTCCTGTTGTCCACTGCAGATTAGTTAAATCAACACTAACAAAGAATCGTTTAGACACCGGCAATGTTACAGGCGTATTAACAAACGAAAACTCCGTGTAGCTGTTTCCGGCTTCATCTGCCATGATCTGTCCCATTGTTGAATTCACTGTCCCCAACAATGTGCCCGGAGTTCCGCTTGAGCCATCATAAATTTTCAATGGAACAATCTTATTCGGGTTAGCAGAATAAGCCAGACCGAATGCTACATAAACACCAACCAAAGTGTTGTACGGACTTGATGATGCATCGAAATACATTGCTTTTTCTTTGTCGAGATAAACGTTCATACCGTTTATCCAACCGTCTTGTCCGACAGTTGCACCTGTATAGTAATTTGTCAACGTCCATGAAGAAGGAATCGGGTAATTAATCATTTCACACCCGCTTGCAGTTGTAACAGTGATGTAATTCGTATTCGTCTGCACATCATTACCGTTTCCATTGGTAACTGTAAGTGAAACATTGTAAGTTCCGGGAGTGTTATACACTATCGGTGGCGGATTCTGTCCGTTAAAGGAAGCAGGAGTTCCTCCGGGGAAAGTCCAGCTCCAGGATGTAGGATTGTAAACAGAAAGATCAGTGAATTGCACATTTCCTCCTGCTGTTACTGTAGTAACGTTTGCAGTAAAGTTCGCAACCGGAGGCCAGTTCAATGTAGATGAAATACATTGCATCGCAGCATTTGCATTGATACGACCGGCACCCAATTGCCCGATGAAAGAAGGATTCTGCGTATTGATATTTGCAGCAGTAGACGTAATACAGTTACGGATATCCGTTGGTGTCAGACTTGGATTCAAAGACAACATCAGGCCCGCAAGTCCTGCAACAATCGGAGACGCCATAGACGTTCCGGAATTGTTAGCGTACGTATTTCCGTAATATGTTGCGTAAATGTTGTTACCCGGAGCGGTGATGTCCACCCAACTTCCGTAGTTAGAAAAGCTTGCTTTCGTATCATTACTGTTAGATGCAGCTACCGCGATACACTCCGTATATCCCGCAGGATAGAACATCGTGCTCGAATTGTTGTTTCCTGCTGCAGCAACAAGCACTACGCCTTGGTTACTCGCCCACGTAATAATGTTCTGAGCAGTTGTGGAGTTACCTGTTCCGCCCCACGACATATTAATTACATCTGCACCTGAAACAACTGCGTATACAATTCCATCGTAGCCATTGGTAATTGAAGAAGCAGAAGAAGTAGCTTTCACAGCCATGATCTTACAGCTGAATCCAATACCTGCAACGCCATTATTATTATTGGTGGCAGGACTCGCACAGCCGGTAACGTGAGTACCGTGCGAATACGAACTGCTTGGCGGGTTCGGATTGTTATCGTTGCTGCCAACATCATATCCGTTGATATCGTCAATGTATCCGTTACCGTCGTCATCAATATTATTATTGGCAATTTCACCCGGATTTACCCACAGATTCGGAGAAATGTCACTGTGGGTACGTTCAACTGCGTCATCAACAATTGCAATTTTAATGGTTGATCCTGTCGAAAAATAATTCCACGCGCTTGCCGCCTGAATGGTTGCCAAATGCCACTGAGAAGAGTAACTCGGATCATTCGGAGTCAGTGTTGTACGATCCAACGGAACCCGTTCAGCATAATCAATATTTCCGGTAGCTTTCATCTTACTGATGATTACGTCTACATTGGAGTAATCAGAAAACTCCAGCAAATATGTACGTTGTAATTCCGGAGAATTTTTCGCGGCAAAAAACGGACGCGAAAGATTAGTAACCGAATGCGATTTACTTAATTCAGCTACAAAAGGAATCGTTTGCAATGGAAGATGACGTTCATCTTTTGCCAAAGCCGAATTCACCCGGTAATCCTGTTTCAAACGAAACCAGATTTTTCCATCCTGGTAATCGGCGTAAACAGACTGAGCGTATCCGAATGCGGCTGTAAAAAGCATTGCTAAAAACAGTAGTGATCTTTTCATTCTTGCAGGTTTTAGGATGGTTGAAATTAGGAAACAAACTCCGTTTTTCAAAGCATTAGAATCAGCACTATTCGTCGCAATGAAACCATCTGACTGACGTAACTTTGCGCAATGATTGATTACCGAACGTTTGGTGTAAATATTCTGTTACTGATCTTATGGTCCATAAACGCACAAGCTCAAGAGGCTGATTCTTTAAATACCGAAGATTCGTTCACTACTTCAGCGCAATTCTACACGGAATTTTACTCAGCTACGGATCTTATTCGGAATACGGAAGTGCGTCCTGATTTCGTATACAGCCACAAACGACTGAATGGTGTTGCACCGAATATCATGCTGCTGAAACTTACTCATGGCAACAGCATGTTCAGGATTAATGCAGGAGTGATGCTTGGCGACTACGTTGTACATAATCTTGCCTCAGAAAAGGGTTTTGCTAAACAAATATTTGAAGCAAATGCCGAGATGCGATTATTCCGTGAAAAATCCATTTGGCTTACCGTTGGCGTTATGCCCAGTCATATCGGTTTTGAAAGCGCTATAGGTCTGAACAATCTTACACTTACACGATCCATCGTTGCCGATAATTCGCCGTATTACGAAACCGGGGCAAAGCTTACATACAATTCCAAAAATGAAAAATGGTCAATTGCGGGATTGGTTGTGAACGGTTGGCAAAGGATCAATTCACCTGCCCTGAAAGTTCATCCGGGCCTGGCAACACAAATCAATTTCGTTCCTGACTCTCATTGGTTGATCAGTTGGAACACTTATACGGGAAACGTGAAATCCACATTCCGTTTTTATAATAACGTTTATGCCGCATACAAGAGCGAAAGAAAAGTAACATTAATACTTTCCGCTGATTTAGGAATTCAATCGGCCGACACGAATATTCAAAGCTACTTTGCGCCGGTGCTCATCGTTGGATACCAACTAAGCAGTAGTGTAAAATCCGCTTTGCGTATAGAATCTTATCGCGATCAGAATGCATCAATTATTTCTTCGTCGGATGGATTCAATACACATTCAATTTCATTAAATCTGGATTGGCAACCTATGCCCTATTTCATGTTTCGCGGAGAGTATAAATATGGAAATTCCCCGCTGAACAACTTCAACGGGGAATCTCGCAGTTCGCTGCTTACAGCAGCAATTATTATCTCAGTTCAATAAGCGAGAAAATTATTCGGCACAACACCAACCGTATCCGCATCTGTTTGGTTTCCTGAACCATCGTATTTGAAAAGAACACCGCGCTGAACGTAATCTACTGCATCGCCTACAAAGAAGTTGCTCGTATTCGGAAGCAGCCCGATCGTATAGAATGCATGTCCTGTTCCGTTTATAAATGGTAAAGAAGGTAAACCCGAATCAGTAACCGACATACGATAAACACTAAAGTTCAGGAAGAACAGAGAATCTCCGGCAGGATTCTTACACAGATGCGTAGGAAAATCTGAAGTAGTGAATGACATAGCGGTTTCAACAGAGTCATTGGCAGTATTTATCTTATGCAATCCGCCTGCAGAAGGAACAGACCACAATCCGTAAGACAATGCCCACAACTTTCCGCTGTTATCAACCTGCATACTGTTAACTCCGTAAGCTGTTGTAATCGAATCCACCAATGCATCGGTATTCGGATCAATCACATAAAGTTTATCGCTGTTCTGACTTCCGACATAAACTTTTCCGTTTGTCATTGCGATTGCTTCTGTTGAATACGGCATCGCAATCGAACCGGAGATTGTGTTGTTGTTGAGATTGACAATACTGATTCGGTTTGCTCCCATTTCAGTAACATACGCTTTAGTAACTGTTAACTGTTGTATCACACGTGGACTTTGTAATCCCGAAATCGTGTGAGTGACCACCAT
>JBJOKQ010000159.1:0-7783 GCA_046046005.1 Bacteroidota bacterium
CTTTCATCATACGGTGCAGGAATGTACACGATACGCATCACTCGTAACGGTTCTGTTTCTGCTTACAGATTGATAACTTTCTGATGATGCAACTCGGCAACCTGCAAATAACAAAAGAGTGGACACTGTTTCTCGATCGCGACGGCGTTATCAATCGTCGCATCATTGACGGTTACGTTACACGCCCTGAAGAATTTGAATTTCTGAGTAATGTTCCGGAATCGATTGCAATACTCACGCGAATTTTCAATCACATTATTGTCGTTACCAATCAGCAAGGAATTGGTAAAGGATTATATACCGTCGAAGATCTCTCCCGTGTTCATGAAAAAATGAAACTTGGCGTAGCAGGTGCCGGAGGAAAAATAAGTGCTGTCTATTTTGCACCGCAACTCGCATCTGAAAATTCTCAAATGAGAAAACCGGGAACCGGAATGGCTCTTCAGGCACGTAACGACTTTCCGGATATTGATTTTTCTAAATCAATTATGGTCGGCGACTCCAGAAGCGACATGGAATTTGCTCGCAACGCAGGTATGTTCGCGGTTTTTTGCGGGCCAAAAGTAAGCGGTCCTGCGAATACTAATTTTAATTCTCTTTCTGATTTCGCTTCGTATCTTGCGGAACATTTGCGGAAATGAGACTTACCAGAAACGGACTTGAAGTAAACAATATCTCCTGGCCAAGGTTAGTGATGATATTCATTTCCCTGTTCATGTTCTGGCATTTCCTTTACGTGCGTCTTTCCGTTGAAGCACGTCACATGATCATCGGTAGTGATGCTGCCGGTTATTATGCATACCTGCCCGCGCTGCTTATCCACCATGATCTCGAATTCAAATTCTGCAAAGAAGGTGAACCAACCAAAGTAGATGCGTTTGGAGCCAATCACACGCTCTTCATGAATCATACGCCGGATGGAAAACATATAAACAAATATTTCATAGGCACTTCGATTCTGGAATTACCGTTCTTCTTCGGAGCGAAAATATGCGCACAGATATTAGGCAGCCCCAATAACGGCTACTCAACACCTTTTCAAGCCGGTGTCGCCATTGCAGGAATGTTCTACGCTTTTCTTGGCCTGGATCAGATCCGTAAATTTCTCATCAAGAAAAACATTTCTGACCTGACAATAGCGTTTACATTGCTCTTGATTTTCTTCGGCACGAATCTGTATCATTATGCCGTACAGGAGCCGGGTATGTCACACGCGTTCTCGTTTTGCATGGTGGCAATTTTCATTAATCAGGTACACAATCTCATTCACAAAAGAAATCCAAAAGCAATTACAGGCGCTGTAATTGCCTTATCAATGATTGTGCTCATTCGACCGGTGAACGGCTTTGTAATTTTCGTTGTTCCTTTCATCGCAGAATCGTGGCCCGCTTTGCGCAATGGATTTATGCTCATTCGTTCGCATCTGTTGCGTTTTGGAATCGCG
Organism: Bacteroidota bacterium; assembly: GCA_046046005.1. GTDB lineage: Bacteria > Bacteroidota > Bacteroidia > Palsa-965 > Palsa-965. The sequence continues at coordinate 1,445 of JBJOKQ010000159.1, forward strand.
GCATTCATCGGCATGGGTCTGCTTTTTCTGCAACTGTTAGTTTGGAAAATATCTGTCGGACATTGGTTCGCCGATTCTTACGCCGGACAAGATTACGACTTCACTAATGCGCACATCTACAACGTACTCTTCAGTTGGAGAAAAGGGTTTTTCATTTATACTCCTTTAATGATTCTTGCTGTGATCGGAATTTACAATCTCAGCTCGTGGTTCGCACGCATTTCGTTCATCTTTTTCTTCGCGATGAATATATGGTTCGTTGCAAGCTGGCAAATCTGGTCATATGGCGGTAGCTACGGAATGCGACCAATGATTGATACATATGCAGTAATGGCGATCCCGCTTGCGTTTTTCCTGCACAGCAAGAAGAACCGACTGTTCAAAGCCCTTAAATGGTTCGCTGCTGTACTGCTGATGTCGTACAACATGATTCAGGTTTACCAATATGCCATAGGTGTACTTCCATACGATGATATGACTTGGTCCAAGTACAAAAAGATATTTTTAGAAACCAGCATACACTACTCCTGCATTTACGATCCTGGCACCTTGCAAATGCATACCATGCCTCAGAATTCCGTTTTAATCGGCTCTAAAACACGTACGTTCGAGGAGAATTCCGATGCCGGTTTCACAAGTTTCTGGGGAATTAACACGGAAAAATCTTTCAGCGGCAAACACTCTGCGAAACTCGATACCGGAAATGTATCCGCCGGATTAAAATTGTTGTTCAGAGAAAATGTCCCGGATTCCGTTTTCCGTTATACATGGGCCCGCATCAAAGCCAAGATTTTCCTTCCGGAAAAAACTCTCGACGCTAAACTCGGAGTTCAGTTCCTCGATTCCACCGAAAGTTATGGCTGGGAATCCCCTCCGCTTTGGTTTTTAATTGACAAAACGGGCGAATGGACGGATCTGCAATACGACGTAAAACTTCCTATTCCGAAAAGTCCGAACGGCTCAATCAGCGTTTATCTGTATCAAGATTACAAATCTGAAGGATACATCGATGACCTGACAATACAGTTCTGGGTCGAGCCCCATTAAATTCGTGCTGAAAAATAGCGCCACTTTAGCAATCATTGCAGAACCTGCGAAATATCGTTTTTCGTAGAGGAAAATCCGTATTTTTACCGCGCCTCAAAACAAGCCTTTTCTTAACTGTTGTTTTGAGAGCAATTTAAAACGGCTCTTATGACCAATTCGGCGCAAGACTACCTCCCGATTGTATACACAATCATCGTTGCGGCAGGCTTTGTGGTTACCACGATGGTAGCAACTCACAAACTGGGACCAAAACGTAAATCCAAGAAAAAACTGGAATCATTCGAATGCGGGATTGATGTGCAAGGCAATGCACGAATCCCGTTTTCTGTTAAATACTTTCTGGTTGCGATTCTGTTCGTGCTCTTCGACGTGGAAGTGATTTTCATGTATCCATGGGCAGTGAACTTCCGCGACCCCGATGGAGCCGGACCGCTTACAGGCCTCGGCATCGTTGGCTTTATCGAAATGATTACGTTCATGGCGTTCCTGATGGTTGGTTTTTACTACATCATCCGCAAGGGCGCTCTCAAATGGGAAGATTGATTTTTACTGAAGAGAAAAACCATGTCAGAAACTGTTAGAACAAAACTGGAAATGGCCAAAACACCGGAAGGTGTTGAAGGTCCCGGATTTTTCCTCACCTCAATGGAAAAAGCCGTTGGACTCGCCCGGAAAAACTCCATCTGGCCACTACCGTTCGCTACCTCGTGCTGCGGAATCGAATTCATGGCTACAATGGCTTCGCATTACGACCTCGGTCGTTTCGGATCTGAACGTTTGAGCTTCTCTCCACGTCAGGCCGATCTGCTGATGGTAATGGGAACCATCTCCAAGAAAATGGGCCCCGTACTCAAACAGGTTTACGAACAGATGGCTGAACCTCGTTGGGTACTCAGCGTTGGCGCATGCGCAAGCAGCGGCGGAATATTCGACACTTACAGTGTGCTTCAAGGTATCGATCGCATTATTCCGGTTGACGTTTACGTTCCGGGATGCCCGCCACGGCCTGAACAAATCATTGAAGGACTTATCAAAATTCAGGAGCTCGTTGGCAATGAATCCCTGCGCCGCAGAAACTCTGAAGAATACAAGAAGCTTCTCAATAAATACGGAATCGAATAAGCAATCATCATGGCTGTTGTGACCGACGAAAAAACACAGGCGCTGCACGATCAAACGCTCGCCAGACTTCAGGAGAAGTTCTCCGCAGGATTAGTTTCATCTGTCTGCGATTACGACTTCCCCGTTTTTACAGTGGAGAATGAAATCATTCATGATGTGCTCGCATTTCTGAAAAATGATTCTGAACTGAATTATCATTTTCTCACTACGCTCTGCACAGTGCATTATCCGGAAAATCACGGGAATGAATTCTGTCTGGTTTACCAATTACACAACATGCCGCAGAACCGGCGCATCAGAGTGAAAACATTCATCCCTGAACAGAAACTTGAAATACCAACAGTTACTGACATCTGGGAAACTGCAAACTGGATGGAACGTCAGGAATATGATTTCTTCGGCGTGAAATTCACCGGACACCCGAACCTGGTTCGCATTCTCAACATGGAAGACATCACGTTCTTCCCTATGCGTAAGGAATTTCCTCTGGAAGATCCTACACGTGATGATAAAAACGATTCAATGTTCGGCCGCTAATAGACTTTCAAGATAATGAGCGAATTCAACGACAAACAGGAAGCAACAGCGGAGAAGAAAGAGTTCACCACTCTTAACCTCGGACCTACGCATCCTGCAACACACGGAATTTTCCAGAATGTCCTGCAAATGGATGGCGAAATTATTCACGACGCTGTTCCAACTATCGGATATATCCACCGTGCATTCGAAAAACTTGCGGAACGCCGTCCATACGCACAGATTCGACCTATCACCGACCGACTCAACTATTGTTCTTCCCCGATAAATAACATGGGCTGGGACATGACCGTCGAGAAACTGATCAAGGCGCAGATTCCGAAACGAGTGGAATACATGCGAATCGTGATAATGGAACTTTCTCGAATTGCCGATCATATCATCTGTAATTCAGTTGTAGGTGTAGATACAGGCGCCCTTACCGGATTTACTTACATCTTCCAGTGGCGCGAAAAGATTTATGAAATCTTCGAAGACATTTGCGGTGCGCGACTCACAACTAACATAGGTCGTATCGGCGGTTTCGAACGTCAATGGACAGATTCAACCTGGGCGAAAATTGATTCATTCATGAAAGAGTTCCCGGCCATTCTGAAAGAGTTTGAAAAACTCCTGATGCGCAACCGTATTTTCATGGAGCGTACAATCGGAGCAGGTCCTGTTAAAGCGGATCGCGCACTCGAATACGGATTCACCGGCCCGAACCTTCGCGCAGCCGGAATCGATTACGATGTTCGTGTAATGAACCCTTACTCTTCTTACGAAGACTTCCAGTTCGATATTCCGATCGGAAAAGAAGGCGATGTATATGATCGCTTCATGGTACGTGAAGAAGAAATGTGGCAGTCGCTCCGCATCATCGAACAGGCTTTGAAAAAAATCGATCGCAAGGATCCTGTGATACATGCTGATGTTCCTGAATTCTTCCTTCCGCCGAAAGAAGAAGTGTACAACAACATGGAAGCACTCATCTACCATTTCAAAATTGTAATGGGTGAAACTGATGTTCCGGTTGGTGAAGTTTATCACGCTGTTGAAGGCGGAAACGGCGAACTCGGTTTCTATCTGATCAGCGATGGCGGACGCACTCCGTATCGTTTGCATTTCCGCAGACCTTGCTTTATTTATTATCAGGCATATCCTGAACTCATCAAAGGATCAATGTTGTCAGACGCGATTCTCACAATGAGTTCTATGAATGTGATTGCCGGTGAATTGGACGCATAAACGACAAACATTATGTCGAAGAGAGAAATAAAATTCAGTGACGAAACGCTTGCGCTTATTCAGCGCATCATCCGTCGCTATCCGGAAGGAAAACAGAAGTCAGCTTTGCTGCCATGTCTTCATCTTGCACAAATGGAATTCGGCGGCTGGCTCGCACCGGAAACAATGGACTACGTTGCTTCCATTCTGAAAATTAAACCGATTGAGGTGTATGAAGTGGCTTCGTTCTACTCCATGTTCAATCTTAAACCGGTTGGAAAATGTGTGATCGAAGTTTGCCGCACTGGTCCTTGCTGGCTGCTCGGTGCAGAAGATCTTGTTCGTCACATCGAAAAGAAACTGAACATCACCGTTGGTGAAACAACTGCAGACGGAATGTTCACACTGAAAACAGTGGAGTGCCTCGCAGCTTGCGGTAACGCTCCTGTAATTCAGGTGGGCGAAACATATCATGAGGATATGACCTGCGAGAAAACAGATGATATGCTTTCTGCTTACCGCAACAGAAATGAAGTGGTGACGCATTGGGATAAAAAACACGTCAAAGCGCAATAGTCATGGGTAAACAGCTGCTGTTAGAAAACATCAACACGCCCGGCATTGATACAATGGCGGGATATCGCGCTCAAGGTGGATATTCTTCTCTGCAAAAAGCATTGAAGATGAAACCCGAAGAGATTGTTGAAGAAGTGAAAAAGTCCGGACTTCGCGGTCGCGGAGGTGCAGGATTCCCTACAGGAATGAAATGGAGTTTCATTGCAAAACCGGAAGGCGTTCCGCGTCACCTCGTTTGCAATGCCGATGAATCAGAGCCGGGAACTTTCAAAGATCGCTTCCTCATGCAGCACAAGCCGCACATACTGATCGAAGGAATGATCATTTCCAGCTTCGCTCTCGGATGCAACACTTCTTACATCTACATCCGCGGAGAATTGCTTTACGTTTATCACATTCTTGAAAAAGCAATTGCAGAAGCTTATGAAGCCGGATTCCTCGGAAAGAACATCATGGGCTCAGGATTCGATCTTGATCTTTATGTTCAACCGGGCGGCGGAGCTTACATCTGCGGTGAAGAAACGGCATTGATCGAATCGCTCGAAGGCAAACGCGGTAATCCGCGCATCAAACCTCCGTTCCCTGCTGTTGCAGGTGTTTGGGGTCGCCCGACAGTTGTAAATAACGTTGAAACGATTTCCGCTACTGTGCCCATCATCAATATGGGCGGCGATGAGTACGCGAAAATCGGTGTAGGCAAATCAACAGGAACAAAACTTATTTCTGCGTGCGGACACATCAATAAGCCCGGCGTTTATGAAATTGAAATGGGCGTTCCGGTTGAAGAATTCATTTACTCTGAACAATATTGCGGCGGTATCCGCAATGGAAAAAAGCTGAAAGCAGTTGTTGCCGGTGGCTCTTCCGTTCCGATTCTTCCTGCAGACCTCATTCTGAAAACAGCAAAAGGCGAACCGCGTCTGATGACGTACGAATCACTTTCTGACGGTGGATTCCAGACAGGAACCATGCTCGGCTCCGGTGGATTTATCGTGATGGATGAAACGGCTTCTGTAGTAAAAAATCTGTGGAACTTCACGCGTTTCTATCACCACGAAAGTTGCGGGCAGTGTTCGCCTTGCCGTGAAGGAACCGGTTGGATGGAGAAAGTATTGCAACGTATTGTTGAAGGTCACGGCAAACAAACGGATGTTGATTTGTTGTGGGACATTCAGAGCAAGATCGATGGTAAAACCATTTGTCCGCTCGGTGATGCCGCTTCATGGCCTGTAGCAAGTGCAATTCGTCACTTCCGCGCGGAGTTCGAAGAGTACATCAAGAATCCGCAGAACATCAAAGACGAAAAACATTATTACAATTTGCGCAACCAGAAAGCGCCAGTAGCATAAGATTAAACAACACCTAGGCTCCGTGTCTCCGTGGTAATTAGATTAAACAACACCAGACTCCGCGTCTCGGTGGTAATAAAATAGAAGATGCCAATTGTAACAATAGACGGAAAACAGATTGATGTCCCTAAAGGAACTACAATCTTGCAAGCCGCACGTATGCTGGGACCGGACGTTGCTCCGCCCGCGATGTGTTACTATTCGAAACTCTCGAAGTCGGGCGGCTATTGCCGCACCTGCATCGTTCGGGTTACGAAAATGAACTCGCAGAATCCGAATCCAATGCCAAAACCGGTGGCATCATGCCGCACGGAAGTAATGGACGGAATGGAAGTTGTGAATTACACTTCCGAACAGGTTCTCACCGATCGTAAAGGCGTTGTTGAGTTTCTGCTCATCAATCACCCGCTTGATTGCCCGGTTTGCGATCAGGCCGGCGAATGTCATCTCCAGGATCTCGGTTACGAAAACGGTTCTGAAAAAACCAGATACGATTTCGAAC
>JBJOKQ010000160.1:0-7730 GCA_046046005.1 Bacteroidota bacterium
TTATCAATCCGCGTGGGGCGATTAGAAATTCCGGGAATAGATGAGTACGTGATATGAATCGAAGAAAAATCAGTCGTGAGAAAATAATGCAAATGGTAATCAGTGTACCTGTAACAACTACTTCATGATGCAGGATATCGGTAATTGTTATACTATAACCGAAAACGATAAAGAAAAATGTGCGTACCAGGAATGCGGCTTCTGCAGTTACATTTTTCATATCACGAGTCAACGTATTCAGCTTTTGCGGGTGAATCCATTTGGAAATTTTGTCCGGAAAAATCCGTGTAATATTGTTCAGGACAACACCCATAATCAGTATCATCAGTAGTGCGGGCCAATGCAGCAACTTGGTAGCCGAATACACAAGAAGAATGTACGCCAGTAATAAAACAAAACGGGTATGCGTTTTTATCCCGTTAAGTAAAAACATCAACAAAGTTGTTGCAATAATTGCGATCGTGACTACACCTCCCAGACCGAGGAAAAATTCACCTGCCGCTTCAATTGAGAACAGTGTATCTGATATCACATAATTAAAAAGCATGATGCCGAGAATGTCTGAGAAAGTTGATTCGTAAATAATAAACTCTCTTTTTTCGCTACGAAGACCGGATACACTTGGAATCGCAATTGCGCTGCTTATTATTCCCAGCGGAACGGAATATACGATGGCACTGTGCCATGACAGATTATTTGCATAATGCAGAATTGCAGTGAGTCCGCCAGCAGTTGTTCCAAGAATCAGCAACGCCGCCCACAAGGATCTACGTATCAATGGAAGTTTTTCTTTTCGCAATTCAAGATCCATTGATCCTTCCAACACAATAAGCACCAGACCGATTACTCCTAATAGTTCCAAGGGTACACGCACATTGTAAATGGGAATTTCATACGCTGCGCTTAAGGATCTTAGAATGACGCCGGTTCCGATAAGTAACAACACGGCAGGAAGACGAAGCTTTTGCGCGATAATCATGTATATAAATGAAAGTATCACCAGTGTGCAAATGCCAATCAACAAAAATCCGGTATTCATGGTGGTAATATCGGATAAAATTCGTCAGTCAAATGCTGTTTCATGTCAATTCCGCTCTCATTATTAACTTAAATTTGCATCATGCACAAAGCAGGTTACGTGAATATCATCGGCAATCCGAATGCCGGTAAAAGTACTTTGATGAATCATCTGGTGGGTGAGCGTTTGTCAATCATTACTTCGAAAGCTCAAACCACGCGTCACAGAATTCTTGGAATTGTGAACGGAGAGGATTTTCAAATTGTTTATTCCGATACACCGGGCATTATTGTTCCGAAGTATAAACTGCAGGAAGGAATGATGCAATTTGTAGGAACGGCCATTGCGGATGCAGATGTTTTGTTGCTTGTCATCGATATGACAGACGATAAAGCGATTGAAGAAAATGCTTATCGTAGAATCAGAAACGCCAAGGTTCCTGTGCTTTTGTTGCTGAATAAAATGGATGCGGTAACCGGAGAACAACTCGCGAAAGTGGCTGAGAAGTGGCAGACGGAATTTCCTGAGGCGGTAATGATTCCGCTTTCCGCGTTGCAGAATCGGAATACGGATATCGTTATCAAGAAAATAATTGAACTGCTTCCTGAACATCCGCCGTACTTCCCGAAAGATGAACTGACGGATAAACCGGAACGTTTCTTTGTGTCTGAAATCATTCGCGAGAAAATTCTCTTTCAATTTGATAAAGAGATTCCTTATTCGGTGGAAGTCGTGACGGAAGAATTTAAAGAGTCGGAAACGATTATTAAAATCCGTTCCATCATTTACGTCATGCGTGAATCCCAGAAAGGAATTCTATTAGGCGAGCAAGGTCGCGCCATTAAGAAACTCGGCACTTCGTCTCGAATAGACATGGAGAAATTCTTTCAGAAGAAAGTCTTTCTCGAATTGTTCATCAAAGTTGATAAAGATTGGCGCGACAGTGAACGTCAGTTGAAACGTTACGGTTATCTCGGTTAAGCAGACAGATATTTCGCTATGAAAAATACATTTTCAATTCTTGCTGGTATAATGTTGCTCACCCTGAATCTCGGTGCGCAACGTGCATCAGTTGAACAGATGCGCATGTCCGGTGCAAATTATTATTCAATTTGCAGTTATGCGGATTCTATTTATGCAGGAGAGCATTCTATAGCGGCGAACACTCCTCGTGGTACTTTCAACGATGGAGAGTACATGCAGTATCAGCGATGGAAATGGTATTGGCACACTCGTGTAGATGAGAATGGTTTGTTTCCGGATAATTATTCTGAACCTTCACGTGTGCAGAATCCCGGTTCAGCAACGCAAAGCGCGTGGACGAATATTTCACAAACTGTTTGCGATGGAGGTTATAACGGAATGGGTCGGGCCACTTGTATCGCATTTGATCCCGTGAATTCGCAAGTCATGTATGTAGGCGCGCCAATCGGCGGATTATGGAAAACAACAGACGGTGGATTAACATATTCTCCGCTAACGGACGCACTTCCTTACGTGAGTGTGGGAAGTTGTGTTGTTGATCATTCCAACGGTAATACACTTTACATTTCTGTTGGTGATCATCAGGGCTGGTGGAATTTCAGTCGTGGTGTATACAAAAGCACGGACGGCGGTGCCACATGGAACGCCACCGGTTTGAATTGGCAGCTTTCTCAGGGAAGAGCTATTTCAAAGATTGAGATGGATCCGTTCAACAATCAGATTCTCTATGCTGCAACTTCTAACGGATTGTACAAAACAATTGATGCGGGAACTACATGGACAGTCGTTCATTCGGGTTATCATTCGGATATTGAGTTTGAACCCGGCACGAACAATATTTACGCGGCTGTGCACGATTATTGGGGATCAAGCGAAGTGTATCGTTCTACTGACGGAGGAACAACATGGACAACATTGACCAATTTCGCTGCGAATTACAATTGGATTCGTATCGCAGTTACTCCTGCAAATCCTGCAATGCTTGCTGTAATGTGCAGTATTAACAATAATCCGCTGTACATTTCTTACAATTACGGTGCGAGTTTAAATTACGTTTCGGATTGTCCCGAAAACAGCGTGCTTTTTATTTCACCTGCCGATGCATCAGTAATTTATTGCGGCGGTGTTTATGTTCAGAAATCAACAGACAGCGGTGCAACGTGGAACGCAGTATCGTGGTGGTATAACAATCCTCCATACCCGACGGTTCATGCCGATCAAAGAAATATTGCGATGCATCCATTGCATCCGGATACGCTCTATTTCTGCAATGACGGAGGTTTGTATTCTTATTCAGAAACTGCAGACAACTGGACAGAACTCACCAATGGTTTTCTTACAACGCAGTTCTATAAAATCGCACATTCGCAGACTGACGCGATGATGATTCTCGGTGGAACTCAAGATAACGGAGGACGTGTTCGTTTATCCAACGGAACATGGCGTGCTACGAATGGCGGTGATGCAATGGAAGTGGCGATTGATCCGGGGAATAACAATATCATTTACACAACTTACATCTATGGTAAGTTATATCGCTCTATGGATCGTTGGGTGAATGATACATATTACTGTATCAGCGACAACATTCCGGGAGGAACGCCAAGCGGTAGTTGGGTCGCCCCATACATGATCGATCCTTCCGATAACCAGACTTTAGTTGCAGGTTATAATGACGTATGGAGAACAAATGATCGCGGTGCTTCGTGGACACAATTGAGCACGAATCTTTTTAATGGAAGCACGATGGAATGTTTGACGGTTGCCGCTTCTGATCCGAATGTAATTTGGGTTTCTGCGGACACCGGTTTGAAGATGACTCCCGATTTAGGTGCAACATGGATCACGCTCAACAATCCCGCGAACAGAATTATCACTTCCATTACAATCAATCCGACGAATACCAACGAAATCTGGTTGACGTTCGCAGAGTATTCTGCAACCGGAAAAGTATATTATTCCAATAACGGCGGAATGTCCTGGATCAACTGGTCAACAGGTTTGCCGAACGTAGCTATCAATTGTTCTGTGTACGAAACCGGAAGCGACGACAGAATTTACATCGGAACGGATGCAGGTGTTTACACGAGAGACTCGCTGAACACAACATGGACGTTGGTGGGATCAGGATTACCGAATACTTCTGTTACAGATATTGATATCATGTACAGTGCCGGTAAATTGCGTGCGGGTACATACGGTCGCGGTATTTGGGAAACAGATATTTCCCTTACAACTGTAACTCCATTGCAGCAAGAAAATACTTTGCAAACTTCAGTAGTTCCGAATCCTTCAATCGGGCAATCTTCACTTGTGATACATTCAACGTCATTTGAACCATTTACTGTAAGCGTCTACAATGCGCTGGGAGAACTGGTTTGGACGAAGCAGGAGGCTCCAAATACTGAAACAACCCGCATTGAATTGCCGCTGTTTGTATCTGGCAGCTACATCGTTCAAGTGTCGCAGGAAAATCAAATAAGCAATAATCGCTTTATCGTCAGATAAGTCCGTTCGTCGGTAATCTTATTTTACACTGACGAATAACGTATCTTTGCGGCGTTATGTCCAATCTTATCGCTATTGTAGGTCGCCCGAATGTGGGCAAATCAACGCTGTTTAATCGTTTAACGGGGTCCAGAGAGGCTATTGTTGATGAAACAGCAGGCGTAACGCGTGATCGTCATTACGGTCATTGCGAATGGAACGGACGTAAATTTTCTGTAGTCGATACCGGCGGTTACGTTGAAGGTTCTGAAGACGTATTTGAAGAGGAAATTCGCAGGCAAGTGAAAATTGCGTTGCAGGAAGCAAGCATGCTCATGTTTGTTGTGGATGCAATGGAAGGAATAACGCCACTTGATGAGGAAGTAGCGGATCTCGTTCGCAGAAGCAAGAAGAAAACGATTCTTGTGGTAAACAAAGTAGATAACGCAATGCGTCAGGATCTGATTGGTGAGTTTTACGCTTTAGGAATCGGTGATCCTTTTGCAGTTTCAGGAGTGAATGGTGGTGGAACAGGAGAGTTGCTCGATGAAGTGGTGAAGAACCTCGGTCCCGACGAACCTGAAGAAGAACTCAATATTCCGAAGATCGCAGTAGTCGGAAGACCGAATGCGGGCAAATCATCCATTCTGAATGCATTGCTCGGTGAAGACAAACATATTGTTACAGACATTGCGGGAACAACACGCGATGCAATCAATACGCATTTCAAAGGTTTCGGTCTTGACGTGATGCTTGTTGATACTGCGGGATTGAGAAAGAAATCGAAAGTTCACGAGGATCTTGAGTTTTATTCGGTGATGCGCACAATTCGCGCTATTGAAGAATGCGATATTATACTTTTGGTTGTTGATGCGCAGGAAGGTTTCGAAAGTCAGGACATGAATATCGTTGGCTTGGCACAGAACAACAACAAAGGGATTGTTTTGGTAGTAAACAAATGGGATCTGATTGAGAAGGATACGAAGACCGTGAAGAAGTTCGAAGAAGAAATTCGCGAGAAAATGAGACCGTTCAATGATGTTCCTATCGTGTTTACTTCAGCAATAACAAAGCAGCGTATTCTCAAAGGATTTGAAACGGCAGTTGAAGTTTATAACAACAGAAAGAAACGTATTCCTACTGCGAAGCTGAATGAAGTTTTGCAACCGATCATTGAGAATCAGCCGCCGCCGCCGATGAAAGCAACTTACGTGAAGATCAAGTACGTTACCATGCTTCCAACTAAAACACCGGTGTTCGCGTTCTTCGTGAATCATCCGCAGTACGTAAAAGATTCCTATAAGCGATTCCTTGAGAATAAGATCAGGGAGAACTTCAACTTCACGGGCGTTCCGATTGCGATTGTGTTCCGCAAGAAATAGAGAATGAAAAAGATATTTGTCTTTCCTGTTCTGCTCTTGATTCTGCTGGTTTCCTTCAGATCTCCGCTGACGATAACAAAGGATAAAGACAAACCACTCACTTCAACAGACAGCATTCTTCAGAACTGGCTTTCTAAAGGTTGCGTTGTGAGTTCGCTGAAACCTGTTAAGAACCGTTTTTATTTCTGGACTACAATTGAAGAATTGGATTCAGTTGTTAGCCAAAGCCGATTACTGCGGACATCTGCTCCCGAAGAACAATTGCACTACTATTATTGGAATGCGCTTTTCGATTCTAAAGGAAAGCGCGATGAAATGCGTTCGCATCTGCAAAGCGGAGATCGTCAGCGCGTGCGAATGGCCTGGCCTTGTTATTGGAGCATGCTGAGTGAAACGTATCCTCAGTCTCCCCAAACGCAATTAGTGGAAGTAATTCTGATGGACAGTTCACTTATCGTTTCTTATTATCCGGACGACAAGAAGAACACTTGGGAGATTTACGATTTGAAAGGAAAGCGAATCACAATGACGGAAGCACTGAAACGTAAACGACATATTGCCGCGGTGTTTGTGGAGAGTGATGCGCGGAAAAAGTCTCAATCGTTTCCGATGCAGGGAATGTATGCGGGACACATTTATGAAAACGGATCGAAGTGTCATTACCGCACTTTTGTTCTTTGTAATGAGAACATGATAAAGAGCTGGCATCATGCTGTTCCGGGAGTGCAGGCAATGATGCTTAATGAAATTTCTTACGTCATGTTGCTTCATGCATATGCGGCAGACAGAAACACGGCGCTGTACAACGCGAAAAGTAAAAGATATTGGTTGAAATCGTGGTACGGAAACACCCGCGATATGCGTACGGATCAAATGTACTTTGCCACGCAGCGTTATGCACGCTCGTGCGGCAGCGGATTATCAGAGCCTGTTATGAAACAGATTCTCGATGTGCTTCGTGATCGTGTAAAAGTGCAGGTGAAGCCGGTGGAGAAATTCCCGGCAGCTGAATTGAAATAACTGCCGGAAATCCTGATCGCGTAAGTTGATTATTTTGAAGCAGCCAACACTTCGTCAAGATTGCCCAACGCCATTGTAAAGCCTTCTTTGAATCCGAGTGAAATAATCTGTTCCAGATCTTCCAGCTTGGCGTAGCGAGCAACAATATTTACTGTTGTGCGATTGCCTTTCTGTTCAAAAGTTACAGTCCATTCTGTTCTCGGGAATGCTTCAATTATATTTCCGTTTTCATCGCAGAACGCATCAAGGCCGCGATACATTTTTTCAGGAACGATTTCGTAATAGTCGGCTTTACAATAGTGTCGCTCTCCCTGTGGGCCTTCCATGTAATAGTGCCAGGTTCCACCGGGTACAAAATTCATAGATTTGGTGCGAGCTACAAACGGTTTCGGCGCCCACCATTGTTCCAGAATTTCAGGAGTTGTCCACGCTTTCCAGACAAGTGTTACATCCGCATCAAATTCACGCAACACGTGAACTTCGTTTTTTGTTTTGTCAATGTCAAAATTGAATAGAAGTGAGTTACTCATGATTTTTTGTTTTTCAGGTTGGTAAGTATTTTATCAAGTTCAGTGAATCGGTCTTCCCAGATTTTTCGGAATTGATCAAGCCATTGATCAATATGTTTCATTTTTGCTGCATCAAGTTCATAATAGATTTCTCTTCCCGTTTGTTCGGGTTTCACGAGCTCGCACTCGGTCAGAATACGTATGTGTTTGGAAATGGCTTGCCTTGATACATCGAAATGCTCCGCCAACGCATTGGGTGTCATTGCTTGGGTGGCAAGTAACACCAATATTGCTCTTCTTGTAGGATCAGCAATCGCTTGAAATACGTCT
>JBJOKQ010000161.1:0-7681 GCA_046046005.1 Bacteroidota bacterium
CCCTGACGCAGTAATTCGCATTCGAGAAACGACTCCGTAGAGAAAATCCAGCACGTGCTCGAATGATATTGATCTTTTACAGAAGTGGTTTTCGCTTCTTTGACATCAGAGAAACGGATCTGCGAGTCTTTCTTGTTGGAACGTTCCTGCGCAAAACCGGAAATGGCAGCAAATGAGATGCTGAATGCCAGCAATAAATGTTTCATCGGAATTGATTTTTATCGTTCCCGAAGATAAGATATTCTGATGTGTAAAAGCAGGAGATTCGTCAGTCCCTTAAACGATAGTCAAAGCGCTATTTCAGCTGGAGTGCAACACCATTTTGTAACATGAGGCAAAAGTCCAAAGCTTTGGAGTAATCCAGCGTTTCATATTCCAGTCCCAGCTTGCGAATATTCGAATAATACGCATTGCGATTTTCGAAGTAGAATTTTTCACTCTGCAGAAACCAGGCTTGAGTACCGAGTTTTTCTGCAAGAAACCATTTCTCCAGCAAACGTCCCGTGCGACCGTTGCCATCGTACCATGGATGTATTTTTACAAATACGAGATGAATCATAGCAGAGAAGTAAAATGTCTCTGCTGATGTTAATGCGGTTTTCTGCAGAACAATAATGTCGTCAAATAACTTTGACATTTCTTCGTTTACATACGCAGGCAATGCCGCAACGTATTCGATTTTACCATCACCCGTAGTGACGAACATATTGGCGTTTCTGTACGTACCCTGTTGTTGTTCTTTCAGTAAATGTCTGCTGAGTAATCGATGCGCATTACGTACATTGAATTCATTCAGTTCATTCTGCTGTGCAAAATCATATGCGCGATACAGATCATCCGTTTTTTGAGTGTAATCGGGGTGAAATTCCGTTCCGAATTTCTTATGCTTGATGTAGCTGTCCAATTCGATTTCTTCTCCTTCAATCTTGCTTGAATAAACTGAAGCCACAGAATTATAGAAGTTGAAATCAGGAGTGGAAATTTCTGCGTCAGCAAGATTCTGAAAGCGGATGATTATTTCCTCGTCAAATTCCTTACGAAATGCTTCAAGCACATCGCTACGCAGAATTTGAAGTTCGGAAAAGTTCATACTTGGAAAGATTGATTTTGGCTGATGTAATTCCACCTTACGTCTTCTGATGCTTCTTACGCGCAGCAGGGAAAAGAATGTTGTTCAGAATCAAACGGTAGCCCGGTGAATTCGGATACAAAGACAAATCCGTTGGCGGCTCTTCCACGCGGTGCTGATAATCTTCCGGATCGTGACCGCCGTAGAATGTCCACATGCCTTTGCCGGCTTCTCCGTGAATGTAACGCGCTTCGTTGATGGCTTTGTTTTCTCCCATGATCAACGTTCCCGGCTTGATCAACGCTTTGTCGAATCCTGTTGTTTGTCCCCAGAAACCTTTGATCAGGTTCGCGTGGTTCTGACACAACATGGTTGGAATCGGATCCCACTTGGCAGAGAATTCGAACAATGAGAAATAATCGTTCTGCTCCGTTACGCCACGCTGCACACGCGTGTTGTAGGTGTCGATGTCGGAGAATTCGTACTCGGTGGAATTCAGTTTCAGATGAAACTTCGTAAACGCAAATGTTACATCGTAATTGAGTTTTGAATTCATCTGCGGATCAAATCCATCTCCGTCGTACATACGATCGCAAATGTCAATGCCTTCTGATGCGAGTGCAATGTCGTAAGAATCTGTTGCGGAACACATCGCAAACACAAATCCGCCTCCGGCTACAAACTCTCTGATTTTTTTTGCTACTGCCAATTTAAGGTGCGACACTTTCAGGAAGCCGAGCTTTGCAGCCATCGCTTCATTGGTGGAAACATCATGCTTGTACCAATCGCGGTCTTTGAATCCCGCCCAGAAGCGTCCGTACTGACCGGTGAAATCTTCGTGGTGCAAATGCAGCCAATCGTATTTCGGAAGAATTCCCTGAATGACTTTCTCATCGTAAATCGTGTCGTAAGGAATATCGGCGTACTTGAGTACCATTGTTACCGCATCATCCCAAGGCAATTTATTGGAAGGTGTGTACACGGCAATCTTCGGTGGCTTTTCCAGTTTCACCGCATCCATATTTTTTTCAGGACTTGAAATTTCCGTGAGGATTCCGGCCGCCATAGCATCAGGAATCACTTCGAAAGTAACGCCCATCACTTTGCATTCCTGTTCATCTTCTTTGGTGTAAGGAAACATGAACGAGCCGTAACGGTAATTGAGCAGCCACTTCGCTTCACCGCCGCGGTTGAGCACTTTGTACGTGATTCCGTACGCGCGCAGGTGATCGTGCTGATGATCGTCCATAGGAATGAGGATTTGCGCCGCACGCAGCGAAGCGCACAAAATCAAGCCTGCAAACAGAAATCCGATTTTCCTCATAGTGTTGTTACTGCCAATTTCATACCGAAAATACGGAATTTCGGTGGAAAGAGAGTTGAAAGAAAGGCAATGCCGGTGTTAAATACTGTTTAACGACAAATGTTTCAGTAGAACGCCAATTTCCGTTCCTGATACTATGCGGTGATTACCGAAAATAAACACCGCAAAAATGCGGCGAATAGGTTTATTGTATTGGGGAAAAGAGTATCTTTGGGAGATGCGGATGATAGGCGGAACATATATTCATTTACAGGAAGGCTGGCCCGGATTTTATTGGGATTCGGATCAGTTGCTGAATGTATTAACGCGGGTGCGGCACAAGCAGGGTTTGCTGAAAGGTAAAATGGAAATGTTGGGTTTCGAGCGGCAGAGTGAAACCACCTGGCAAACCGTTACTGATGATGTGCTGAAGTCGACAGAGATAGAAGGAGAATTTCTGAATCCGGAACAAGTGCGTTCATCAGTAGCGCGGCAGTTGGGATTGAAGAAACCGGGATTGATAAAATCAGACAGAGATGTAGATGGTGTTGTTGAGATGATGCTGGATGCAACGCAGAATTTTGACAAGAAGCTGAACAAGCAACGGCTGTTTGGTTGGCACGCAGCACTGTTTCCAACGGGATACAGCGGCATGAGAAAAATTACCGTTGGTTCGTGGAGAACGGGAAGCAAAGGGCCTATGCAGGTGGTTTCCGGTGCATTGGGGAAAGAGAAAGTGCATTTTGTAGCACCTGATGCAAAACGGGTGAACGAAGAAATGAAATTGTTTTTTTTCTGGTTTAACAACAAGCATCAGATTGATGCTGTAATAAGTTCTGCAATTGCGCACTTGTGGTTTGTGACCATTCACCCTTTTGATGACGGTAATGGACGGATTGCACGGGCATTGGCAGATATGTTGTTAACGCGTTCTGACGGAGATGCACACCGGTTTTACAGTATGTCGGCGCAGATCAGAAATGAGCGGAAGGCGTATTATGAAATACTTGAGAAAACACAGAAAGGCAATCTTGATATTACAGATTGGTTGATGTGGTATCTGAAATGCCTTGAAAGAAGTTTGGATACATCAGAAGCGCGGTTGAAAATTGTATTGAAGAAAACGCAATTCTGGGACAAGCATCACAGAATTGAAATTAACGAGCGGCAGCGGAAGATTCTCAATATGCTGTTTGATGGTTTTGAAGGAAAACTGACAACCGGGAAGTGGGCGAAGTTGTGCAAGTGTTCCGCGGATACAGCGCTGCGCGATATTCAGGATCTCATAAAGAAGAATATTCTGAAACAGGATGCATCCGGAGGAAGAAGTACGGGTTATCTGCTACGCTTCAAATAAGTGATACCTACGATAGATCGTAGGTTGGGTTTCAGAAAAAGCGGACGGGAGTGAAATGCAATTGGAAAGGATGATGAAAAAGATGAAATTTGGGGGACACGAAGGACTTAAAATCCCTTGGCTTCACGGCCGTACGGGTTCAAGTCCCGTCTCGGGTACAATTGAAAGACAGATGGTTACGTCTGTCTTTCTTGTTTTACTAAGTTAGGTAAAATTGGGTAGGTAAAACATAGGTAAAACAAAAGTATCCTGTGTCATCCCTAAGACAGACCTTGCCTGACAGCAGTTTCCATTGCTCAAATTCCTGATGATACCTAATGATGGTGTTTATGCGCTGACTTTTTCTGCATCAGATCAACATTTCCAGTGCTGTGAATAGCAACCTCAGCTAAGCACTTGACTAATTCGCGATAGTTGAAATACTGAATCATTTGACTATATTTGATTAGGCTGTTTGACTATTATGTATTTGTTGCTCAAACTGCTACACATCAACTCTTCAAAATCAGATCAAATGAAAAAACTATTACTCGTTTCAGTTCCTGCGATGTTGGCTCTTAGCCTCTCCGCGCAATCTAGTTTCTCTCTTACTGATGTGAACCAGGCTTCGGTAGTAAGCGGCTCAACAATCGTTTACTATGTTGATCAGGCAACATCGTTGGAAACACATGATTTCGACGTGCACAACGTTTCGGGCAATAACTTAACGGTAAAGGTTCGTAAAGCAGTGCAATCTTTTGCCTCTGCCGGCAGTGTATTTTATTTCTGCACTGATCAGCTCTGTTATGCTCCAAGTACTAATCTGTCAGGCAATGTGACTCTAAATGCATCTTCACAGTTCCTGCTCGTGACAGATTTTACACCAGATAACACTACTGGCATTTCAATTGTGCGTTATTCTGTATTTAACACTGCAAACCCAAGCGATTCGATTTACTTCTTCATTGAATACCATGTTTCTCCAACGGGCATTGCGGACAATAACGTGAAGGCAAACATCGGTTCACCAATGCCGAATCCGGCAAGTTCTGTATTCAACTTGTCCTACAATCTTGGTTCGTCTTACGGAAAAGGACAGGCCACTATTGTAATTTACAGCATGCTTGGAACAATTGTAAGAACAGAAACTTTGGAAGCTGCTGAAGGAACTTTCCGGATGGATGTTTCAGCACTTGAGAGCGGTGTTTATTTTGCTTCACTCGAAGTTGATGGCAAGCAGGTATCTGCCAAGCGCCTTGTTATAAGTCACTAATAAGACCCGAAAAATTTGAACTCAAAGCGACTCCGTAATTCGGGGCCGCTTTTTTTTGAGCAATGTGCAAAATGCAGATGATCGTGGGTCCTGATTAAAACTTCATCCTTTGAATCCTTACTGCATTGAGTATAGCCAGCAACGCCACCCCCACATCTGCAAATACAGCTTCCCACATAGTTGCAATGCCACCTGCTCCAAGGACAAGCACAATTACTTTAACGCCCATCGCCAGGCCGATGTTCTGCCAGACGATCCGGTTGGTACTTTTCCCGATACTGATTGCAGTGGCAATGCGTGAAGGCTGATCAGTTTGAATCACAACATCTGCCGTTTCGATTGCAGCATCACTACCCAGTCCGCCCATCGCAATACCAACATCACTCAACGCTAACACCGGAGCATCGTTGATTCCATCACCTGCAAAAGCGATTACACGTTTTGTATCGCGCTTGAGTGCTTCTACCTTTTCAACTTTGTGTTCCGGTAAGAGATCGCCGAGTGCCTTGTCAATTCCTAATTGCTTCGCAACCCGATCAACAACGGCTTGCTTGTCGCCGGATAACATCACAGTTTCAATGCCGAGTGCGTGAAGCGCTTCAATTGTTTGCTTGCTGTCTTCTTTGATTTCATCTGCGATAGTCACATAGCCCGCTAATTGTCCATCAACAGTGACAACAATAATCGTGTCTGGAATATCTTTTACTTCCTGCGGAACAGCAACATTCAGCTTACTCAGCAGTTTTACATTTCCGGCTGCAATGTTTTTTCCGTTGATTTTTCCTTTTATTCCGTGCCCGCTGATTTCTTCGGGATCATTTACGGTTATTCCTTTTGCTTTGTCGCCTACATATTCAACCAACGCTTTCGCGACAGGATGCATAGAACCCGATTCAAGTGCAGCAGCCATTGGCAACCATTCTTCTGGTGGGAACGCAATTCCTTTTACCTCCTGCACTTTGAATACCCCTTTAGTGAGCGTCCCTGTTTTATCCATGACCACTGTGTTTACTGTGCGCATGAGATCAAGGAAATTGGAACCTTTAAACAAAATTCCCGAACGCGATGCTGCTCCGATTCCTCCGAAGTACCCCAACGGAATTGAGATTACCAACGCACAAGGGCAAGAGATTACCAGAAAGATCAACGCCCGATACAGCCAATCAGAGAAAACGTATTCTGCAACGAAGAAGTAGGGCAGCAACGCAATTCCAATTGCTAGGAAGACTACAATCGGCGTGTAAATCTTCGAAAACTTCCGAATGAACTGCTCCGTTTTCGCTTTTCTGGTTGTGGCATCCTGAACCATTGTCAGAATACGCGCCAGCGAACTCTCGTTGTAAAGCTTAGTTACTTCAATTTCTACCACTTTACTTTGGTTCACCATTCCAGCAAGAACCGTATCTCCTTTGCGCAAATCGCTCGGTTTGCTTTCTCCGGTAAGCGCGGCAGTATTAAAACTGCTTTCTTCGCTGAGTAACTTTCCATCCAACGGAACTTTTCCTCCGGCAAGAACACGAATGCGATCACCCGGTTTCACTTTCTCCGGAGAAACATCTTTGTATTCTCCGTTTGTAAAAAGCGAAGCCATAGCGGGACGAATATCCAACAACGCTTTGATGCTTCTCTTTGCGCGCGTAACTGCCGCCGATTGTACCAACTCTCCAATCGTGTAGAAAACCATTACAGCAACTCCCTCCGGATATTCTCCGATGCAGAACGCACCGATGGTCGCGATTCCCATCAATAGAAACTCGGTAAAGATTTCTCCTTTCAGAATTGCTTTCCACGCATCACGCAAAACCGGAATTGCAACGGGAAGATATGCCATTGCGTACCACACAACACGAACTGCATTTTTGAAAAACTCAGGTTTGAGGAATTCGTCAAACGCAATTCCTGTTAAGAGTAAAATCACACTAACCGCCAGTGGTCCATACGACCGCAAAGCAGAGCCACCGTCTCCGCCCTTGTCCTTATTGTGCTCATGTCCATCTTCATGATCGTGGTCATGCTCGTGAACATGCTGATCACTTTGCCGATTTATCTTCTCCTCCAGCGTACAACAGAGTTGTTTGCCGTGTTCGTCGTAAATATGTTTGTGGTTTGGATCTTCGTTCATTCTGTGTAAGTTGTTTTGGATTATCTATAAACCGCGGAATAAGGATCGACTGCCACTTCCGTTTTAGAGCCAGGGACAAGCGTATTCGTATTCATATCAATCAATGTGAAATAACCATTGCGCCCAGCACATGCTCCAGAGTGATGCGGAGCCGGACCACCGGGGACTACATTTCTGTTGGTGATAAACACAATTCCCATATCATCGTTCACAGCAACACCATGGGGCTGCCAACCTGTATTGATTGTAGTCACCAATTGATGCGTTTGCCAATCTATTACGGCAATTGAGCCTCGCTGTCCCGGATAAGTAACGGTGTCCTCCATACAGGAGACATATAAATACGGCATGGACTCCGAAACGTCCATTTCCTGGGGATATGTCCCTACTGGAATTGAAGCGAGAAGCGAATCATTAGTTGCGCTCATAATACGAATAAGATTAGAGCGCTGACTGGTCACGAAGTATTTCGTTGCGTCGGGACTGAACATTATTTCATGACCGTTCTCACTAGGTGCATTGATTGCAACTCCGGTACCATCGATTATCACTTTATCAATGACCGGAGACCAAGGATC
>JBJOKQ010000162.1:0-7625 GCA_046046005.1 Bacteroidota bacterium
CTATAACGCATCGCAGTATATTCTGAATGATATTCTCAATTCCCGTTCATTCAAAGGAAAACGCATTGCAGTTTTCTGTCGTCCCGGATTGAGTTACACGGCAAGCATGTTTGCCGGATGGATGTCTGGCGCAATGATGGTTCCGTTGTGCATAACTCATCCGAAACAAGAATTGCTCTATGTGCTCGAAGATTCGGGCGCGGAATTAATTCTTGCCGATAAAGAATTGCGCGAGCTGCTTCCGCAGAGCAAAGTGAAAACGGCATTCCCTGATTTTAAAGGAACATTTACTGATCCTGTTCCTGCAAATTACACAACTCCGCTTTCAACAGATCCTGCGTTGATGTTGTACACGAGCGGTACAACAGGAAAACCCAAAGGTGTTGTGCATTCGCACGCATCTTTGTCTGCTCAAGTGAATACATTGATTCAGGCTTGGGAATGGAGCGATAACGATCACATACTTCACTTTCTTCCTTTGCATCACACACACGGAATCATTAATAAATGGTTGTGTGCTCTATTGTCTGGAGCGGCGTGTGAAATGCTGGACAAGTTCGATGCAGATGAAGTGTGGAGGAGAATTTCATCCGGACGCATAAATGTGTTGATGGCGGTTCCAACAGTTTACGTGAAGTTGATTGAATCCTTCAATCAGAATCACAGCACAAACGAAGAAATGAAAAACACGTTGCAGCAATTCCGACTGATGGTTTCAGGAAGTGCAGCGTTGCCTGTTTCTGTGCTGGAGAAATGGAAAGAAATTTCCGGTCATGTGTTGCTGGAGCGCTACGGAATGACGGAAACAGGAATGGTTCTTTCCAATCCTTACAAGGGCGAACGTAAGCCGGGAACTGTTGGGCAGGTGCTTCCCGGAATGGAAGTGCGACTGGCAGATGAAGAGAATCAACTCAGTGAGACGGAAGGCGAATTGCAAGTGCGCGGTGCGAATATGTTCAGCGGTTATTGGAATCGCGAAAGTGAAACGAAGAAGTCTTTCACAAAAGACGGTTGGTTCAGAACCGGAGATGCAGTGCGTGTTGTTGACGGTTACTATGTAATTGCAGGTCGACTTTCCACTGACATCATCAAGAGTGGAGGATATAAAATTTCAGCATTGGAAATTGAAGCGGTGTTGCTTATGCATCCTGACGTGAAAGAATGCGCTGTTGTTGGAATTGCGGATGAAACCTGGGGAGAACGAATCGGCGCAGCAGTAGTTTGGAAAAACGATACGCACGAACTTGAGATTATCAGACAATGGATGTCGGACAAACTCGCCGAATACAAATTGCCTACATTACTGATTTCCGTCAGTGAAATTCCTCGAAACGCGATGGGGAAAGCGGTAAAACAAGATGTGAAGCAATTGTTTTAACAGGAATTTGCAAGTCAGAATCATTCTGAAGAAATGTTCGTTTACCTTTGCGGAAAATAAAACGCAATGAAACTCATCATCCCATCTTTAATCGGAATTGCACTTTTAGCATCATGCGGCGACAGCGCAAGCAAATCCGGAAATGACACAATGAAATCTGATTCCATGAAAGTATCTTACTTCGGAGATACAATTACTGCAGACGGTGCAATGCCTGTTGCAGAATTGGAAGCGAAAATGGGTGATGTGCCGTCCTACAATTGCAAACTTGAAGGAACAATCGAATCCGTTTGCCAGAAGAAAGGCTGCTGGATGGAATTGACCATTAACGATACAGAAGCGCTTCACGTTTCATTTAAGGATTACAAGTTCTTCGTTCCGAAAGATGCATCCGGAAAGAAAGTGATCATGGAAGGTGTTGCAAAGTACGATACAGTTTCTGTAAGCATGCTGAAGCACTTGGCTTCTGATGCGAACAAGCCGCAGGAAGAGATTGACAAAATCACTGAGCCGGAATATGAATTGTTCTTCGAGGCGAGTGGTGTTATGATTAAAGAGTGATCAGTAAACAGCGATCTGTAAAAAGTAGATTCATGAAAGCATTAGCGTTTGCAATTATTCTTTCTCTGGCAATGTTCTCCTGCGGAGAAAATAAGGAAACTGTTTCCGAAGATTCCGCAAAGAAATGCGCAATGCCTTCTACTGTGAATCCGAATGGCGACAGTGAACTTGCTTTGCTGATGCGTGAAATGGCAGATTGGACAGATTCGTGCAAAGCGGCAATTACCTCCAAGCGTGAGGTGCCTGCTGCGCCTGCCAGTTTGAATTCATTGCATACCGCGAAGCGTACGGATCCGAATATTGATGAGAAGGTTTTCTCTTCAATGGCAAGTTTGTATCAGTCACGTGTAACTGAATTTCAAGCATCAACAGATATGAATCGCGTTGAATTGTTCAATTCGATGGTGCAAGGATGCGTTTCCTGTCATGAGAATTTCTGTCACGGACCGTTGGTGCGCATCAACAAAATGCTGATTCCGGTAAATTAAAAGTTGGCGTAATAATTCGTCGAAATAAATTATTAACGGCTTAATTGGTTGATATTCAATCGTTAAGCCGTTTTTATTTGGCTGAAATTCAGATAAACGCCAGAAAATAGTCGACGAAACCTTGTTTTGTGTCGATTAAATCGTATTTTTGCACCCGATTTAAACAACCAAACCCCAATTAAAATGAGAAGTATTTACCGAGTTCTGCCGCTGATTCTTGCGCTTTTCGCCTTTACAGGTGTAATTCTTTTGATGTCAGCACTGAGCTAATCCTAATTAAAAACATTGTAAGGCAAACGCAATGAAAAACATCTTCCGTATCCTGGCCCTCGTATTTGCAGTAGTATTTGTATCATGCACTAAAGAAGAAATCGCTCCTATAACCCCGGGAACGTCTTCAATGGTTCATGTTGAATACCGCGTTCACGCAAACAGCGGACGCATGACCGTTTATCAGTTGATTCCTTCTCAAGGTGTGCTTGCTGAAGAGAAGATTGAGATCAACAGAAATGATTACAGCATTGAATTCGACGTGCTTCAGGGATCACTTGTACGTGTTTCCGGAACCAACTCAATGCCGGGTCCTGATGAGGTCATTACTGAGATTTACGTGAATGATGTTCTTTTAGCATCCGGTACGGCAAACGCGCCGGGAGCTGTTGCGAAAGCAGAAGGCATCGCACGCTGAACAAACCCAAGCTGCAAAGCAGAACGGAGGAAGCCTGTCACATGTGACGGGCTTTTCTGTTCTATTGGTGTTCCTTGAATATTTTATTCAGCCAACGCAACATCAGGAATATTGCCAATGCCGACAAACCTAGTAAAGCAAAGTTCACCAGGAAGAAGTTGGCTTTGTTATCGTAGGTCTTCCACATGCTGGCGAGTATTCCTGAAAGTTTGTTCCCAAGTGACGTGGATAGAAACCATCCGCCCATCATCAAAGCAGTTAATCGAGGAGGAGAAAGTTTGGACACCAGACTTAACCCCATCGGACTTAAACAAAGTTCACCAACTGTAATCACTCCATACGAGGCAATTAACCACCACGTAGAAACTTTGATTTCTCCATTGCTGCCGGCGTACACAGCGCCAACCATGACAAGCGTGGAAAGAGCACTGATCACCAATCCCCAAGCGATCTTCGCAGGCGTCGAAGGTTCTCGTCCGCGCTTACGCAACATCATGAACACGCCAACGACCAATGGCGTCAGCAAAATCACCCAGCCCGGATTCACAGACTGAAAAATGTTCGTACTCGTGAGATACAGTTTGTCTCCTTCTTTCAATCGCTCAGGATTCTTGATGTTCTTGGTGTAATCCGGAAACGCATAGGTCATCACTTGCGCGCCGCTGCTGTCTTTCACTTTTACAAAGTGTCGATCCGTAAGCGGAATGGAATCTTTCTTCAGTTCTATTGTTTCTGCAAGTTTGATCTCTTCCAGAGTGCCGGAGATAGCTACCGGAACTTCACGATCGGTGTATTTATTCGCCCACGTTGTAAGAGCTGTTCCATTCTGTTTAAATACGGCCCAGAAGACAATTACAACAGCGAAAATCGCAAGCATTGCTCCAATCGGTTTACGTTCTTCAACCGAAGATTTTCTCCACAGATTGAAGTAGAAGAATATCACCGGAATACATCCGAAGATGAACGCATCAGTGCTGTCACTTCCGAAAATATTTCCGTTCGGATTGCCATCGCTCGTGATTCCTTTAATGAACCAGCCAAGAATTCCAGCGAGAATCATCGGTAATATTGTTAAACCGAATATTCTGAACAATGAAGAATCTTCCGGCTTCACCGGTTTCAATACGTCGGCATGTTTATAATGTCGAGTTCCAATGAGGAAAATAATCACACCCACAAACATTCCGCCACCGGCCATGAGAAATGCTGCCGACCATCCCCAAACGTTCAGCATTACAGCGCCGAAGAAATTGCAAATGAATGCGCCGATGTTAATGCCCATATAGAAGATATTGTAACCGGCATCCTTCTGTAATTTATAGCGATCATCATTGTATAAATTACCCAGCAAGGTGGAAATATTCGGTTTGAAAAATCCATTACCGAGAATGATCAGGAACAACGCAATGTAAAATGCGGTATAACCTTTCACCGCAAGTAACGAGTATCCTGCGCCCATCATTAATCCGCCGAGAATGATACTCATGCGATAACCTAACACACGATCTGCGAGTAAGCCTCCGATGAATGGTGTCAGAAACACCAATGCGATGAATGTTCCGTACACATCAGCTGATCCGTAAGTGTCCATTCCGAATCCGCCTTTCTCAACAGGAGCTTCGAGATAAAGCGTGAAAATTCCGAGCATTAAGTAATACCCGAATCGTTCCCACATTTCAGAAAAAAAGAGGTACGGTAGTCCTTTTGGATGTTTTGCTGCCATGCGACTAAGATAATTCAATTCATTATTCGGATTTCACAATTGTGTTTACCCTAACTTTGCACCATGAAAATCGGAATTGTGTGTTATCCTACTTTCGGAGGATCAGGTGTTGTAGCTACTGAGCTAGGTAAAGCGCTGGCGATGAAAGGTCATCAGATACATTTCATTACTTACAGTCAGCCAGTGCGATTGGATGCGTTTACCGAAAATATCTTCTATCATGAAGTTGTAGTTTCTGATTATCCGCTTTTCGAGTACCAGCCGTATGAATTGGTACTGACCAGTAAAATGGTTGATGTTGCAATCAATGAAAAACTGGACCTGCTGCATGTGCATTATGCCATTCCTCATGCGTCTGCTGCGTATATGGCTAAGCGCATTCTGGAAGATCGCGGTATTCGTTTGCCTTTTATCACAACACTTCACGGAACCGACATTACGCTTTTGGGTCGCGACGAATCGTTCGAACCGGTAATCACATTTGCTATCAATCATTCCGACGCGGTAACTGCCGTTTCTGAAAGTTTACGTCAGGATACGTTGCGTTACTTCCACGTGAATCGTGAAGTGGAAGTGATTCCGAATTTCATCTGTTTGGATGAATACGGCCAGGCTTCCAAAAACTGTAAGCGTCAGATTTTCGCTCCGAACGGAGAGAAGATTATGGTTCACGTTTCCAACTTCCGCAAAGTGAAAAGGGTGGAGGATGTGTTGCGTGTTTTTGATAAAGTACGCAAGCAAATTCCAACAAGACTTGTTCTTGTGGGTGATGGTCCTGAACGTGCACACATTGAGAAACTTTGTCGCGAACTGAATACCTGCGATGAAATTGTTTCACTTGGTAAAGTAACTAATCCTGCAGAAGTGCTATCCGTTGCGGATTTATTCATTCTTCCATCTGAAACGGAAAGCTTCGGTTTGTCTGCACTGGAAGCAATGGCGTCTCACGTTCCCGTGATTTCAACCAATACAGGCGGATTGCCGGAAGTGAATGAAAACGGTGTTACCGGCTTTACGAGCAATGTTGGTGACGTGGATGAAATGGCGAAGAATGCGATCTATTTGTTGTCGGACGAAACACGACTGCAACAGTTCAAACAAAATGCTTACGAGCAAGCGAAGAAATTTGATCTTGAAAAAATATTACCTGAATATGAAGAGTTGTATCAACGCGTAATGAAGAAGTAATTGGAGTTATGCAATTCAAACCCGGAGATAAAGTCAGATTTCTCAATGAAACAGGACAAGGATCGTTTGTTCGCCTGACAGGAAAAGGTATGGCCTTGGTTGAAATGGAAGACGGATTTGAAGTGCCGTTTCCCGTTTCAGAACTTGTACCTGTACGCGAACATGAACGCAGTGCAATTCGTGTTGAAGAACCAAAACAGGAATATCATCAAGCCGCAACATCCGCAGTCGTTCCGCTGAATCCGGAATTTCCTGATGGCGTTTATCTTGTTTTTGATCCGCAGAATCAGAAAATGCCTTCTGCAGGCGCGATAGATGTTTATGTTCTCAACAGAAGTAACTATCATATTTTCTTCACCGTTTCATTGAAAGACGGAAAAGAATGGATTTGCATACAGTCGGGCGTACTCGGGCCCGGAAGAAAAGCGGACGTTGATACAATGACACCAGCTGATATTGACGAGTGGCAACAGGCAAAAACAGATATCCTGTTTTACAGCGATGAGCCATTCACACATATTGCACCATTGAGTAATGTGATTCGTTTGCGCGGAGTTAAGTTCATGAAAGACAGTTCGTATCAAACCCATTTGCTCACAGAGCGCAAGTGTTACATCGCGGAAGTCGCTTTGATGGATGACGCTGTTGAGACCGAAGAAGACAAACCCTTCATCAGCAATGAAGAGTTGCGCAGGATGATGGAGTTGAAAGATCGCGTTAACACTGCGAAGAAAATTTCCGTTCCGCACCAAAAGAATCAGGTGATGGAAAAGGAAGTGGATCTTCACATTGAAGAATTACTGGACAATTGGAACGGAATGTCGAATGCGCAGTTGCTGGACGTTCAGCTCAAACGCGTTCAACAGGAAATGGATGCTGCAATTGCTGCGCACATGCGCAAAGTTGTTTTCATTCACGGCGTTGGTAATGGCCGCTTGAAAACCGAAGTACGACGTTTGCTCTCAACGTACAAGAACGTGCGTATTCATGATGCATCGTTTGCTCGCTACGGAGTAGGCGCTACGGAAGCTGAAATTCTATAGACTTTAGACGATTGACGTTAGACTTTAGAGATAATGTCTAAATGAATTTACAGAAGACATGAGGCTAATTGGATGAAGCCTTCGAATGAGTTTTCTATTCTGAGAACTTGAGTGCGTCACTCTATGTTCAACGTAACTTTCAAGTCATTTGGTCCCATGCTCTCAAATCTCAAGTCTACCGTCTAAAGTCTATTCTCTATATTTGCACGCAGACTATTCCGCCGCTGTTCAGCAATGGGCAGAGGAAAGTCCGGGCAACACAGGGCAACCTGCTTCCTAACGGGAAGGCTTTCATTGAGAAATTGATGGGAGACGGAAAGTGCAGCAGAAACATACCGCTAATCAGCTTCGGTTGACAGTAAGGGTGAAATCGTGAGGTAAGAGCTCACGCGTGTTTGCAGCGATGCAGCGCGGGGTAAACCCCAGGTGTTGAAAAACCAAATAGGTTGTGCTCCGCAAGGTAACGGTGGTCCGCCGCGAACGAAAGTTCACACAACGGGTAGGTTGCTGGAGGTCGTGAGTGATTGCGATCCAAGAGAAATGGCGGAAGCCGATT
>JBJOKQ010000163.1:0-7502 GCA_046046005.1 Bacteroidota bacterium
GGATAAATCTTACCGGCATTGTCATAACGTACAACTAAGTTTGATGATGTCCCCACCCACACTGCACCGGAACGATCGGCAGCAACGCAAGTAATACGCTTAGAAACAAACATTGCCGTTAAACTATTCTCCGACCAGGTTTTGGTTGATTGCCGGTACAAATGCAAACCGTCTTCGCGTCCCACATAAAGCAATCCGTTTCCATCAGTGCCCAATGCAGTAACTTTAGACTTTTTAACTGCTGAAGGCCATGGAATGGCTTCTGCTTGTTCTCCGTTGAGTATATACAAAGATGAATCCGCTCCTATCCAAATCTGACCGCTCTTGTCACAAAGCATCGCTTGAATATCGGTGAGTTTTGTAATTCTTCTCAGTACTTCAGTTCGCATATTGAACTCATACAAACCGCTTACCGTTCCAATTAGAACACGATCACGCGTAGTTACAACTCCGCTTACGTTATTGTTTCCGAGACCGCGCTTCGCATCAAAACGACTGAACACACGACCGTCGTAACGGCTGACACCGGCATTGATTGTACCAAACCACATGTTACCTGCAGAGTCTTCAGCAATACTGGAGATAACCGTCCCTTCCAGACCTTGCTTGTGGCTGTATTCTGTGAATGATGTTCCGTCAAATTTGCATACTCCGCCGCCTGCAGTTCCAACCCATAAATAACCACGCGAATCCTGAAACACTGAACGTGCTTCAGATTGCGAAAGGCCTTCCTCCACGGAGTAAGAAATAAAATCAAGTTTTTGCGCGATGCTACTGCACGGAATCAACAATGCAATCAACAGCAGGAAACAGCTATGAAAAATAGTTTTCACACTTCGGGGGGTTATGTTCCACTAATTTACAGCATTTAATTTGCGCGGACACATCAGAAGTGAGAATATTGATCTTAATTTTATCGCAGTTCGTCGTTATGAAAATACTAATGGTTTGTTTGGGCAATATTTGTCGCTCACCCGTTGCTGAAGGTGTTCTTCGTCAACGATTGAAAGATTCCGGAATAACGCATGTTCTTGTTGACTCTGCAGGCACTTCAGGTTGGCACAATGGTGAAAATCCGGACAAAAGATCCACACTCAATGCTAAACAGAACGGCGTGGATATATCAAAACTAATTTCACGAAAATTCATCGCGTCTGACTTTGAGAATTTCGATATAATTTACGTGATGGATCAATCTAATTATGTTGATGTAACTGCCATGACTTCTGATCAGAATCTTTTGCGTAAAGTTCGGCTTTTGCTCAATGAAATTCATCCGGACTCTAACGCCGCGGTTCCCGATCCTTACTACGGCGGAGAAGATGGATTTCAACGTGTGTTTGAATTGATTGATCGCGCGTGTCATCAAATTGTTGCACGTATTTCAGAAAATAAATTATGAGCACAGGCACACTTTATTTGATTCCCGTACCAATGGATGAATCAACCGTAGCAGCAAATGTGTTGCCCGCAGAAGTAATCCGCAAAGCAGCTTCTTTGAAATTTTTCATTGCTGAAAATGCAAAAACCTGTAGAGCGTTTCTGAAACAGTTGCCTTCTGAATTTCCGCTTTCGGAAATCAATGTTGTGTCATACGATAAGCACGATCGCCGGGAAGCTGACGTAAATATTTTTCTGCAATCATTACTTCAAGGTCATGATACCGGTTTGGTTTCCGAAGCAGGTTGTCCTGCAATTGCTGATCCGGGTTCCGAAGTTGTTGCCGCTGCTCACCGTCGGGGAATAAGAGTTGTGCCGATGATCGGGCCGTCATCCATTCTTCTTGCATTGATGGCTTCGGGTTTCAACGGGCAGAATTTCCGCTTTCACGGTTACCTTCCTATTGATCCGCACGAGCGTAATGACAAATTACGGCAAATGGAAAATGAAGCTGCGCGGAATAATGTAACACAGATTTTCATTGAGACGCCCTTCCGGAATCAACAGCTGTTTTCTGCTTTGCTAAGTCAACTTCGTGCGGAAACAAAATTGTGCGTTGCACTTGCCATTACAGGCAACAATGAAAAAATTCTGACGAGAACCATGAAGGAATGGAAACAGAGACCCGAAATCGCACAGAAGGTTCCTGCAATTTTCCTGATTGGAAAATAAGCTAAGCGAGCATTTTCATGCCGGTATTGTAAAGTTCATCGAACTTCATTTCCAATTGAGTGTGTGTACCTCTTATGCGATCTACAACCGCTTTTGCCCAAATCAGATAATCGATTCTGCGCTCTGTATCCCAATCACCCGGCGGTGCATAAATGATATCGTACACATTGCAGATTTTGTCGCACAATCGCAGCAACTTGCCATCGTTGGAAAGCAAATGAACTTCACTTAATTGAAGTCGCTTTCGTTCTTCTTTTGAGAGCGTTTTATCATCTGTTAATTCCGCAACCAAACGAGCCACCCGTGCTCCGAAAACAGAACGAATTTCGGCGTCGGTGATCATTGTATCTTCAACCACATCATGCAGCAAAGCTGCAACCAGAACTTCTTCATCAGGATCGACGCAATTTTCAACGACCAGACTCATCACCTCAAGAGGATGATTGATGTAAGGTGTTCTTCCGTCCTTGCGATGTTGACCGGCATGCGCACGCGAAGCAAAAACCAATGCCTGTGAGAATTTCTTCATGAGATGATCACAACTTCACGGACAATTTCTCCTCCGCACTCAGCATTAAGTTTAGCTGCTATTTCAGTTTTACGATACGTAAGTTCCTGCTTCAATGCAGCCGATTCAACCTTGATGTACAATACACCTTGCTGCATGCGCAAATGAGCCGTATACTTTGCAATCACCGGCCCCATTACTTTCTCCCAGGCGTTGATCACACTGGTTTCATTGATGCGCGTATCCAGTTGAAATGTCTTCAACATTTCACCAATCGCTTCCTTCAGTGTGTATTCATTTCCCTTCTTCACGCAAAATTATTTCACCATCAATGGTTGTGACAATTGATAACTTTCAGTGCGTAGTATAATCTGATAAGCTCCAGGTGCAATTCCTTCGGAGTTGAGGAAGTAATTCTTCTCTCCGTTTTGGAATGTTCCTTCGTGGATCATCATTACGCTTCTTCCGGTCATATCATAGAGTTCCAAAGTTCCGCGTTCTGCAACAGGCATGTTCAATGGAACACATGTTAATCCGTGCGAAGGATTCGGATACGCAGGAGCGAAACTCGGCGCAGGTGATTCGTTAACTGAAAGCGGTCCGAGAACTTCAAAAGTCCACCAACCATCCGGCGCCGGCATTGGGCGAACTTGTGTTTTCCCTGAATTAGCAGTTGCACTGATGTAATAATAAACACGAGTACCGATAGATTGCGCAGGAATGAAACCTGTCCATGTATTCGCAGTTGCATTTGTTAACGTCATTGCCACTGATTGCCAAGGCTGCGCAGTATCCGTTGTCCAATACAATGTTGCATTGGCAATTCCGCTGCGATGCTGAATACGCGCATCAACCTGATACGGATTTACATCGTCATATGTATCAGGAAGTGAGAAATGCGAAATCAACAAAGGATCATTCACACCAACGGAATGAGTAATACAATGAATAGCACCGCTTGCTTGAATAATTGTATTGCAATTTATCCCGACGATGTTGTAACCCGGTAACGATTCTCTCCAGATACGAAGAGCTGTTGTATCATACTGCTGATAGTAAGTCGGAAGAATTACTGATTTGTTTACAAATACCGCATTCGTATACGTACAGTAATCACCACCTTGATTTGGATAACTTCCACCTTGATCAGGAGGCATCGGAATGCGAATTACACGATACGGATTCCCGTCTGCGGCCGGATAATTCGCGAGCACATACTGAAGGTTTGCTTCAATTTGAGGGCCATCAGATACATTCGTAGGGTATTGCCCCATCAGCAATGTGTGCTCATCAAGCAATTTCATGTGCATATCAATGTGATGAATTCCGTCGTAAGGAAGAACGTCCATTTTCACATATCTGTTGATGCCCATGAAATCATTCATGATTGAATCTACTTCAGCCGGTGTGTGATTCGGATTTTCATTCAGAACGAGTTCTGATGAGAATGCGGTTCCCAATCCGTCTGACATGAAATTGCCACCTGTATGTACAAGATCATAAGGCGCAACAGTTGTTGTATACAGCGCGAGGTTTAATTCGCGCGCAAGAACACTTGGAATTGTATCATCTTTCGGACGCGGGCGATTGTAAATCCAGTCGACCAATACCAATGAATCCACATCATTCAGATATGCAGTATTCTGACCGTAATCGCGCATCCATACGCTGTTGTATGGTGCAATGATATAATGCAGATTGATGAGCGGCACATTACCTGAAGTCAGATAATTCTTCACGGTTGTAGAGTCACTGCAAATGATATACACCTGAGTTTCCTGTTGAGCAGCGCGAACAATCTCACGAAGTGTGGATTGATAAGATGTCCACGTAATAGTAAGCGCCTGAATTTCTTCCCACTCCGCAGCTGTTCGGATCGGTTGCGTTGGAGGTGTTGTGATTCCCGCAGGCTGAACATTATTCAAATACGCAGGCATCATTACCGGTTCGCCCGGAGCCATTCCAGCAGGTAAATTAGATTGTGTGAAAGCGCTGATGGAAATCATCAAAGCTGTTACAAGGGTAATCTTCTTCATTATTTCAATATTTTGAAGACGTAAGATTAATCGCAGATTATGGCCATCAAGATAGAAAATCTGCCTGAAATTTTGGTCTGAGAACGTATCTTTACCGCTATAATCGGTTATAAACGTGGCAAACCGTGTCGGAATTGGCTGATAAGTTGATTATTACTATATTAGCGCTGGCACATCAAACATTCGGTATGAAACATAAATTACTTGTAACAGTGACTTCATGTGTATTGTCCTTAGGGGCTTTCGCACAAAATTCACAGCAAAATCCGCTTACACGTCAGGACTCGCTTCAGGGTTTTAATGTAGACAGTGTAGTAAACATGTCCGTTGCGGCGCGTCTTGAGCCATGGGAACACAACATTTTCATCCGGATTTCCGAAGAAAGATTTCTGGATAAGAAATACGGAAGAAGTAACCGTAATCAGTCGAATCCTGTTGTAACACCGCAAGCTCCGTGTACAAATACGGGATTTGAAACCGGTGACTTCACAGGCTGGACAGGAGCTGTTGGTGACAATAACGCTTCTTCTTTAGGGCCATTACAAAATATCGTACCGGGAATTTTTACCGGTGCTATTGACCCGGCAGTTACAGATGCTTCAGCACGTCATTCTTTAATGACAGTTGCCGGAGGTAATGACGATTGCGGAGGTTTCCCGATTGTTCCGGCTGCCGGAGGTTACGGCTCCTATGTTGCACGTCTTGGAAATTCCAGTGCAAACTATCAGGGACAATACCTCGAACAGACCTTTACTGTGGATCCAACAAACACACAGTTCTCTTACCGTTACGCAGTAGTATTGTATGATGGCGGTCACTTAGCTAACGAGCAATCTTACTTTAAAATTGAAATGCTTGATTCTGTTGGAAACCCTGTAAGTGCCTGCGCTCAGTACTATGTTGCGGCAAGCAGTTCAATTATCGGATTCAACAATTGTATTTCATCTTCTCAGTTTTTCAATACACTGTATCGCCCTTGGACAACAGTATCATTTGACCTTAGCGGATATGTAGGACAAAACGTTACAGTTCGTTTTACTTCTGCAGGATGTATTTACGGCGGGCACTTCGGATATGCATACATTGATTGCGCATGTTCAAGTATTGCTGACGCAGTTTCTGCAACATTCTGCCCTGGAAGTCCTGGTGCTTTCCTCGTAGCGCCTCCGGGATTCCTAGATTACCAGTGGTTCTATCCTAATGGAAGTCCGATTATCGGTGCAACCAATGATTCATTGTTTGTTCCTAATGCAAGTGCAGGTGACACATTCTCTGTAGAAATGCATGCAATCGCTGACACTTCCTGCGTAACAATTCTTAATGTTGTTGTAGATCTTACTCTACTCCAAACTTCTATTTCAGGAGTTGACCCTGTTTGTTACGGACAAAGTAACGGTTCTGCCACTTCGGCCTGTGCGAACTGTGTTCCTCCCGTCACGTACTCATGGAACTCTACACCATCTCAATCTACAGCAACCGCCACAGGTTTAGGAGCGGGAACATACATTGTATCATTTACTGATTCCATAGGATGTGTCGAACAGGATACGGTCACGCTCGTCGATCCGCCTAGAACGGATACTGCAGGCATACGAACTCAATTCTGCTTCGGTGATGAACAAATCACTCTTATTGGAATACCGGGAATGCCGGGGTATCAGTGGCTCGATGCGCAAGGAAATCCTATTCCGGGTGAAGTGAACCAGCAAATGGTTGTAAACGGTCCGCAGGTTGGTCAATTGTACTATTGTGTTTACAGCACACTGCCTTGTCCTATTACCGATTCAATTATCGTGAACTACGTTCCTCCGACTCCATTATTCAGCCCGGATTCATTGGTAAACGTATTCACTCCGAACGGTGACGGTAAGAACGATTACTTCTATCCTTATTTCGATCAGACAGTATTCATTCAGAATGGTCAGCCAACACAACCAGCATATGACTTCACATTGCTTTATGTGGGATCATATGAAATCTGGGTGTACGACCGTTGGGGTGCTGAAGTGTTCTATTCCAACGATTACAAATACGGCTGGGACGGTAAGGTTGACGGAAAAGACGCAACTGAAGGTGTATACTACTTCGTAACCAAATTCACATCACGTTGCGATCTCGAAATGGAACCGATAACCAACAAAGGTTTTGTTCACTTGAGAAAGTAAGAAATCACGCTTTAATTTAAAGAACGCTTCTCCACAGGAAGCGTTCTTTTTTTTTACATCTGTGATATTTTTTAGACTTGCCTAAATTTATATTTTGATGTACCTTTGTATTTGAATACGGAACTTATGCCGACACATTCTGAAGAGAATTATCTCAAAGCCATCTGGAAACTCTCACAAGGAGACTGCACGGTTGTTACGACCAATTCCATTGCTGCGGCTGTAAACACAAAAGCGGCTTCAGTGTCCGATATGTTGCGCAAGCTTTCAGAGAAGAAATTAATACGATACGAAAAGTATCAGGGCGTAGAGCTTACAACTGCGGGTAGAAAAACAGCTCTGGGTATTGTGCGCAAACATCGCTTATGGGAGGTTTTTCTGGTTGAGAAACTGAATTACGGGTGGGATGAAGTACATGAGATTGCAGAGCAGCTGGAGCATATAGTATCCGACAATCTTGTAGACAGATTGGATCTGTTTCTCGGTCATCCGAAAGTGGATCCACATGGTGATCCGATTCCCGATAAGAACGGCCGTATATCTGATCCGAATGGTGTGCTTCTCTCTTCAATTTCAGAAGGACAAACAGTAACAATGACCGGTGTTACGGAACACAGCACCGCGTTTCTGCGATATCTTGATAAACACGACATCGGTTTAGGATGCAAAATGCTGATTGAA
>JBJOKQ010000164.1:0-7445 GCA_046046005.1 Bacteroidota bacterium
AGGCCAATTCTTATTCAACGCACGGGTTTTCAGTTCCTGTGTTTCCTGCTCCATCGGATTTCCTCCCAGTTCTTCCTGGATGGTCTTCATCTGCTGGTGAAGGAAATATTCGCGCTGTTGTTTGTCTATATCCGTTTTTACTTTCGACTGAATCTGATTTTTCAATTCGAGTAATTGAAACTCTTTAGTCAATTGTTTCAACACTTCAGTGGCTCTGTCTTTCAGATTTCCGACTTCAAGTATGCCTTGCTTTTCTGCTGCAGAAGCGGTGAGATTCGATGAAATGAAATTCACCAGAAATCCGGGGCTCTCAATATTCTTGATTGCAAACTGCGCTTCCTGCGGAATCTGCGGATTATTCGCAACAATCTTCAACGCAAGATCTTTCACCGAAGAAATAACCGCTGCGAATTCTTTATCGCTCTTCGCAGGTTGTTCATCCGGAAAAGGCGTAATCGTTGCCTTCATGTACGGATCGTGCTGCGTTTCCTGTCCCAATTGAAAACGACGCTTTCCTTGCAGAATAACTGTTGTGTTTCCATCAGGCATGCGCAGCATTTTCAGAATGTGCGCAATGGTTCCAACCTTGTGCAGTTGGTCAAACTTCGGATCCTCTTCCGCATCATTAATCTGCGCAACAACCCCGATAGTTCTGTTTCCCTTGTTAGCGTCTTTGATCAGTCGAATGGACTTATCGCGACCAACTGTAATCGGAATCACAACACCCGGAAATAATACGGTGTTTCGCAGAGGTAAAATCGGAAGCTGTTCAGGAAACGCCTCATTGTTCATCTGCTCTTCGTCCTCACTGCTCATCAACGGAATAAACTCCGCATCCTCTTCCATTATCGGCCCGCCGATCAGATCCTGAAAATTATTTATCATGTGAATTTCTTCGTTTCGTTTGTGTTTCGGGATGCAATTATCCCGGTCTTCATACTCAAGTCAAGGTCTGTGCCATTCGAAATATCCTGCCGAACTGGCAACAACTCCTGACATTATGCTTCAGAACTTGCGTTTCGCAGCAGTTTCGTTGAAAATATGGCGCAAAACTTCCACTTCTCCTTCACTCAATTCCTTGTTGCGGCGTTTGTAAACATTACGGATCATCTCCGTCGCTTTCTCAAAACGGAATTCAACAAATCCGTCTGAACCACCCCAGGAAAAATCAGGAATGAACTTATCCGGAAATCCGCCACCGTAAATATTGCTGCATACACCTGCAACCGTTCCTGTATTGAACATCGTATTGATTCCGCATTTCGCGTGATCACCCATCACTAATCCGTGAAATTGCAAGCCTGTATTCTCAACAGCATCAATTGCGTAATTGTAAACGCTGACTTCTCCGTATGTGTTTTTCAGATTGGAAGTATTCGTATCCGCTCCGAGATTACACCACTCACCGATTACACTGTTGCCGGTATAACCGTCGTGCGCTTTGTTTGAATTCGCATAGAACAAACTATTCGTAATCTCTCCTCCCACTTTACATCCCGGACCGATCGTTGTGTCGCCATAAATCTTTGCACCCATCTTCACTTGAGCACCGGCACAAATTGCAACTGGTCCGCGCATCATTGCTCCTTCCATCACTTCCGCGTTTTCCCCAATGTAAATCGGACCATGCGTTGTATTGAATATACAAGCTTCTGCCTTCGCTCCTTTTGCAAGTATTACAGGAAAACTACCGAATTGCCTGTTCGAAGCCGAGAGAGTTGTTTCAGATGCAGCTTTCATCAGATCCAGATCCGCGTTGATCTGAGCGCCGTTCAAAGTGAAAATATCGGAAATGCGATGAATAATTTCAGAATGCACTTTGGTGACGATCACGGAAAAATCCTCCGATAAATGATCTTTTCGCTCTGCATTGAAACGCGCTGTATTGTTTCCGCAATGAAATGCGATAACAGTATCGCCTTTAATTAATGCTTCTCCTTCTTTCAAAGCTACAACCTCGAATGCCAATTCAGGATTCGGAATTGCTCTGCTGTTGATCCAGATATGTTGCAATGTTGCGTCGGGCTGAAAAGCATAATTCCATTTCTCGAGATACGATTCAGTACTTGTTGTTGATCCGGATTTAAGAAAGCGCTCCCACTTTTCGCGAATGGTCAGAATTCCTATTCGTAAATCGCAAACCGGACGTGTGAACGTCAACGGCTTAAATGCAGATCGGAATGAATCGTCGAAAAATATTATTTGGAATTGTGACATAATCAGTTTTTAATAAACGTAGTGGTATGAATCGTTCCGTCCGAATCCGTAATCTGAACGAAATACATTCCGCTCTCAAAATTACTGCAATTCAACTGTTGACCCGAAACCACATTGTTAAATGTTGTAGTGAGTACGCCCGTAACGGAATAAATCCGCACTTCCGTATTTCCCGAAAAACGATGGTTAATTGTAATCGTTTCACCTGCCGGTGATGGATAAATTGAAACTGTTTTTTGCTCTTGAATTTCTGGAACGCCAACAGGAAGGAACAGTGAAGCACGACGATAAATAACTTCATCCGTCGTCTGATTCTGATAAACCAAATGCAAAACTCCATTCGCATAAATCGCATGTGGCGAACGCTGCGTTCCGCTTTCTGCAGTGCCGATTGTATCGTTGAAAACGAAAGCCTGCGCAACCTGAAAAACTCCATTCACAGAGCCGGCAACGTAAACTTCGTAGTTGTTCGTTCGTCTGTCCGACCAAACATAAAAAACAGTATCTCCGCTTCCGCAAATGGATGGCGAACGCTGAATCACCGTTGTAGGAATCGACGGATCAATGCGAGCAAATGTTCCTTCTCCTCCATCAAAACGGTGTGACGTTCCGTAGTAAATGCTGTTGCTGCTTTTCCAAATGGAAACTATTGAATCGCGCCAAATAAATGCTTCCGCACTTGCAACGGGACACGACATGAGAAACCAATTGGTTTGGTCTGTTTCAGAAACAACCGGAAATGTTTGTCCCGAATCCGAAGAAACCGTCATCACAATATTTCTGATGTTACTTTGATTGTTTCTGTACAGAATATAGACCATGCTGTCTTGTACAAGTAAAGTCGGAGCACAACATTCACATGGAACTCCGTTTACACTGTCATTCGCGGTTACTTCTGCAGAGAAAGTCAATCCTCCGTCGAACGAGCGGCAATACAATTGACCTGTATTCACCATTGAGGAATCGGCTCCTTCAAAAGCCACAACAGGATTTCCGTCAGACATTATTGCAACATCAGGCGTGTATGCGTGCTCGAAAACATCATGATCGATGCGAATAGTATCGCCCCAGGTAATTCCGCCGTCAATCGATCTTACAATGAAGGAACGTGAATCTCCCGTAAAAAAAGTAATGAAGGCCGTATCACCTTTTGCTGCAATATCTCCGCCTTCATCAAGGCTTCCGTAAACCTGCAAACCTGCAGGAGAAATCGTATCCGGAACATCAAATCCGCTTCCGTTCCATCGTGCTGCGTAAACAACAGGCGTACCTGCGTTCGTGTATGTCCATGTAATGAGCGGAACCGAATCGTTCACCAATGCGATTCGCGGGCGTGCACTTCCAGTTCCGGGTGTGTTCACAACGAAAGGTGATTGCAGAACCGGCTGTAACTGTTGCGCTGAAACCACGTTCCAAACCACTAAACTGAAAATCAGGAAAACGAAGCGTTTGATCACGGTTATGAAGATAAAAAAAGCCTTCCCGAATGGAAAGGCTTTGTAGATTATAAATCGCAGGAAATTACTTCTTTCCGTAACGGGTGCGGAACTTGTCGATACGACCAGCTGTATCTACAAGCTTCATCTTACCTGTATAGAACGGGTGTGAAGTGTTTGAAATTTCCATTTTGATGAGCGGATACTCAACACCTTCGTGAACGATTGTGTCTTTGGTTTCAGCACAAGAACGAGTCAGAAATACTTCTTCGTTCGACATGTCCTTGAACACTACAAGGCGATAATTTTCCGGGTGAATTCCTGTTTTCATGACTTTTTATCTTAAACCGTAACGGTAATACCTTTTGTCGTACGGGGTGGCAAAGATAATAATGATTTCAGAACGAACAAATATTCAGTCAAAAAGATGCATTTTCAGCGTGATTTAGACGATATTTTGATGTCGCTACCGCAATAATACTGTTAAATCTCCGTTTTTACGCGGGAAGTTTACCTTTGCATCGCATGTTCAGAATTCTGGCAGTATTACTTTTTTCCTTCGCTTTGTTCACCTCAACAGGTTGCAGAAGAGATATTCAAATCGATGAAGATCCAGATGCGCAGCTGCTTTTTTCGAGTGATACAATCGTTTTCGATACCGTTTTCACAACAGTTGGTTCTACCAGTCGCGTTTTCAAAGTCTTCAACACCAGCAGCAAAGCTGTGAATATTGAATCGATTGATCTTGCCGGCGGTTCTACTTCTCCGTTCCGAATCAATGTAGATGGTGTTCCTGCAATTTCTACAGGTAATGTTCTGCTCCGCGGTGGCGACAGCATGTTTGTTTTCGTTGATGTAACACTCGATCCGAACAATGGAACAAATCCGTTGATGATTGAAGACTCCATCATCTTCGTAACAAATGGAAATCGTCAGTCAGTTGTTCTCAATGCCGTTGGTCGCGACGCTTATTTCCATTATTACGAAACTTCGGGATGCGGTGAAATCTGGCCAACCGACAAACCGCACGTTGTTTTCGGATGGGTAATTGTTCCTTCGTGCTGCAAACTCACAATTCCTGCGGGTGCTGACGTTTATATGCACCACAATGCTGTGATTGCAGCCGACTCTTGCGCAACATTGGAAATTACAGGAACAAGTGCTTCTCCGGTCAAAATTCAAGGCGACAGATTGGAACCGGAATACGATGATGAACCGGGACAATGGGGATATATCTGGCTTTCATCATTGAGTAAAGACAATAAAATTGAATGGGCAGTTATTAAAAACGGAACCATCGGAATTCTCAGCGACAGTTTAGGTGCAACAGCAAATCCAACTGTGCGAATTTCGAATACAATTATTCGCAACATGACGCTCGCGGGTATTTACGGAAGAACAAGTCATATTGAAGGTGAAAATATTCTCGTAGAAAATTGCGCACAGTATTGTGTGGCTATTGCGTATGGCGGTCGTTGCAAATTCCGTCACTGTACGTTTGCGAATTACTGGAACATCGACAATCGCACTACTCCTGCTTTGGTTCTGAATAATTGGTACAAGGTTGATGAAGTAACTTTCAACAGACGCAATCTTACGCAGGCAGATTTTCTCAACTGCATCATTTACGGTGATAAGGACGTTGAAGTCGGACTTGATTCACTCACCACCGGAGGTGAAACGTTCGATTATTTCTTCGCCAACTGCGTGATTCGAACAGATCAACCTACAAGCGACTTGAATCACTTCAACACCTTTACGCAATCAAGAGTAAACAACAATCCGGCATTTACAGATATAACTGCACACGACTTTCACATCGGTTTGTCTTCATCTGCAAAAGATCTTGGTGATGCGGCATTCGTTGGACAATTGCCATCCATTCCGGATGATCTTGATAATCTTCCGCGCCTGATTGATGCCGGGCCTGATGCAGGCTGCTACGAAGCTCAATAAATTTCTCAGAAGAA
This sequence comes from Bacteroidota bacterium, assembly GCA_046046005.1. Classification (GTDB taxonomy): domain Bacteria; phylum Bacteroidota; class Bacteroidia; order Palsa-965; family Palsa-965. The sequence goes on from JBJOKQ010000164.1 coordinate 5,624, forward strand.
ACTTTTGTTATCCGTTCTGACGTTGCGGTTTGAATATATTCCGGTGTAGATCAGCATAAACTCAAATGCTCCTACTCCGTTACTTGCTGCTGTGAGTTTGGAAATATTCAAATCGTAGTTGAACGCAACTCCGACAGCCGCAATGTCCAATCGGAGATAACCCGAAATCGCATCTCCCGCACGATACATTCCGCCTAACGTCAAAGAGCGCTCACTCTGGTATCCGGTATAGCGTGATGCTTCCTGCAATTTGAATTTAACACCTGCGCCTAAATTCAACATCCGCGCCGGACCTTGCATGATATACTGCGCTTGCGGAATCAACCACGCATTTGAATTCGCACCTAAAGCAATTTCACCTTTCAAATGCATTCCGATTTTCATGTACAACTTATCACTTCCGCCGAGAAAATCAATGCGCGGACGATTCAAATGAAACGCTGCTACACCGCCATTCAATCGAAAACGACTACTAGGTGCTGTGGTAATTGCGGCTCCTGCCGCATAATCCATGTACGTGTAAGAATCACCGAATCCAACCGCCTCTCCGTTCGCAATGGTCGGATCATACGTCATGCCCGTCCACTGTGTTCCCCAGCTCATTCCGGAAAGTGTAATACTTCGTTGCGCAAATCCGGCTTGACCTCCAAGTGAAAAATAAGTTTTGCCAACTCCGTCAAGCGATTTATTGTAAGAGAAACTTGCCGCGTATGAATTGTTCTTCAACGCAGATGTACCTGCTTTGTCAACATTCACATTCAAACCTACAGCAAAAAAATCAGGGCTTCCCTTCTTCTTGTCTTTGCGAGCCAAAGGCATATCACCTCCGAATGAATACGTTGAATATGGTTTGGAAATTGAACTCCATTGCATTCTGTAATTGTTCACGATACGAAGATCACCTGTGAAATTCCCGGTCAATGCAGGATTGAGATTCAACGGCGACATTGTGAACATGGAATAGTGGTAATCCTGCGCGTTAATCATTACCGCAAGTGATAACATTCCAAATGTAAGTGTTAGCTTTTTCATAGTGCGTCCTCCTTATCGTACAAGTGTGATGTCACCTTTCAATTTCTCCGTATTTCCATCATAGTATTCGATAGAACAGTAATAGGAATATATTCCCGTATTCATCGGTTTGCCTCTTAATGTTCCGTCCCATCCGTCATTAACACTCGTGCTTTCAAACACTTTTTCTCCGAATCTGTCGAACACAACGAACTCCATTGTTTTAATTCCTGCACCGTAGACAAACAACATATCATTTGTTCCGTCGCCGTTCGGTGAAAATGCAGAAGGAATAAAAAGTTCATACGCTTCAATCACCTGAACTGTCACTGTGTCTGAATCTGTACATCCGTTTGCGTCTGTGAAATTCACGGTGTACGTTGTCGTAACTGTAGGACTTGCTGTTGTTGACGCACTGTTCGGAGAACCTAGTCCTGTTGTTGGTGACCACGAATATGTACCTGTTCCACCTGTAGCTGTAAGTGTAGTTTGATTTCCTATCGCTATACTGACAGCGGCACCTGCATTGATACTAGGTGGTGTTCCGGCAGTTACGACTGTAGTTGATGTATCTGCACCGAAAGCATTGTTCACAATCAGTGTGACGGTGTAAGTTCCCGGTGTATTGTAGCAAATGCTTGTCGGATTCTGCTGTGTGGATGTAGCCGGCGTTGCTCCGGGGAATTGCCAGCTCCAACCCGTTGGTGTGCCGGTACTGTTATCTGTAAAATCAATACATGTTCCGGCACAGAATGATGTCTGACTCGCTGCAAATACAGCCGTTGGAACCGTGCATGGTGCCACGTTAATT
>JBJOKQ010000165.1:0-7368 GCA_046046005.1 Bacteroidota bacterium
TGCCGGATCCGCTGGCGTCCAAACTCCCTGCTCCCGGAGGAGCGGGTGGTGCAGGAGCTTCATCAGATTTTGCCGGTTCTGCAGGATTCTGTGCTGCTTGTGGATCTTCTTTCGGAGCCTCTTCTTTAGGTCTTTCTACTTCAGTAGTTGGTGTAGGAGATGGAGACGGTGAAGGTTCCGTTTTCGTGCTGTCTTTTGCAACAGTCTTTTTCTTGTCTTTACCACGAACCGTTCCGGGTTCATCTATCGCAGCGCGATTACCATTGCTAGTGGTATCCACGGCTTCGGATTTGGAAGCTGCTTCTTTCTTCTCAGCTTTCTTTTTCTTTTTATCACCGCCATCTTGCGCATGAACGCCGATTACGAATGCTGTGCTGAATAATGCGAGAGTGAGCAGTTTTTTCATAGCAGAATTGTTTGTACGAATACTTTCCCAAAATTAGTGCCAAATCCTGTACAAACCGCCGGTGAGTACCGACTATTTCGATAATTCTATCGCTTCATTTACGCTGATTTGCTCTCCTTTAAAGAAGGCAATGATGAAGCAATCAGGGAATCCTTCCGCTCTCATTTTGTCGCGTGTTGCAGAAATTGCTTTGAAATCTGATGTACTGCCAACCGTATAGCGCGTCAATCCCGCAGGTGTAACCGTTTTCTTCAATCCTGAAACTTTATCCAGTTTCGCTTTCACGTCAACAGGCGGTTCATTTTTGAAAACACCCAATTGAACCTGAAACTCTACCATTGATTTATTGACTGCCGATTGAGCTGTATCAACAACTTCAGGTTCCTGTTTCATGTAAACAGCTCCCGCTTTATCCAAAGGAACTCGTTTTCCTTGCTTGTACGCAACAATAAAAGCACCGCTGTATCCTTTAACAAGCAATTGCGCTTTTGCATCAGCAGCTTGTTGGAATGACGTGTATGAACCCGAAACGTACTTGTAAAGTCCATCATCAGTTTTGAATACGAGCAAATTCGGTACATCTGAAAAGGCTTGCTTCGAAATCGGCTTACTGAAAGCTCCAACCTGAACACGGTAAACAATTCCGGTATCATTCGGCATCGGATCTACATTCTTGATCGGAGGATTATTGCCATAACCTTTGTTACCGTTGTTTCCTGAATTACCGTTGTTTCCAGCATTGCCATTGTTTCCAGCATTGCCATTGTTTCCAGCATTGCCGTTGTTTCCAGCATTGCCATTGTTTCCGGCGTTACCGTTATTTCCTGCATTGCCGTTATTTCCTGCATTGCCATTGTTTCCGGCGGAAGATGTCAGTCCGGTGACTTCAATCAGTCTTCCGTCCGCAGCTTTGTAAACCAATTTCGGTGATGCAAATCCTTGTGCTTCGAGTGCTTTTCTGCGTTTCTCTGCTTCAACAAGATCATAGAATTTACCTGCTGTATATCCTGTAGCTGAATCAGGAAGATTATGCGTAGCAATATCCGGAACACTCAGGAATTTGAGCATCTGATCATTGCTGATCGTATTCTTGTAAGTACCAAGTGAAACCATGTATACTTTGCGATCTGCGGCTCCGCTTCCGGCAAGATTTTGTCCGCTTCTCACTTTTTCATTGATGGCGTGATATTCACCGGTTGAATCGTTATACAGCAACCAACGGCGTAATATGATGGAATCCGTCAATGAAATTCCGTTCTCATCGGTGATTATTCCCGCAGGAGATTCCGGCTCCAAATCACGATAATCAGAAGTCAAATCCACATCGTTATCCAATGGGCAACCATGAATATCAACGGCAACACCTTTAGGAGTTAATGCGCACGAATCAACCAAATCCAACACTCCGTCTTCATCGTAATCTTCGTCATTGAATGCGAGATAAAGACTGTCATTCAGCGGAATCGAATCAATTTTCTCTTCCTGTTTTCCATTGAGGTTGTAACGTAGTGTAAGGCTTGTAAAAACGAAATGATCGTTACGCGAATTTCCCTGACGATCACCACTGCTTTCTGCAGTTACTCCATCAACGAAATCCGTAAATGAGAAATGAAATGTTGTTCCAAGATTTGCATCCCATCTGTCGGTAAGTTTCATTGAGAAACCTGCACCTACAGGAACAGCCCAGGAGCGTTCAGGATATTCTCCGAAGTTGTCCGGATTCTGATTGCGAACATCAGTTTCATAAGTATAATCGCGCTGCAGAAAAGAGGCTTGCCATGCGAACGGATCATTCTCCGCAATATTACGAATGGAACCATCCGACCAGTAATGATAACGATTGCCATTGGCGTCGAACAGATCAGTTTTAGAGAGGAATTCGAACGATTCAAATCCGACCGTAATCCAAGGCATGATATTCTTCGGTTGATGAAAAAAGTTACCGAAGTTGTATTCGAAGTGAACGCCGCCGACACGAATTTGAGATTCAAAATTCACATTGCGATAAATCAGTCGTTCATTCGCCCCGAGTTTTCCGAACATGGTATAGAAGCCGATGTTCAGGTAAGGAGTTAAAGTTTGGTGAATCGACAAATCGTAACCGATACGAGCGGTTTGGAAGCTGGCCAGATTCTTACGGTAAACATCGCCGTAAAAGGAAAACATTCCTGTTCCCAGTCCGATTGTTGGTTTGAAGACAAAAGGTTCAGGAGCATCTTTTGCATTTTCTTTGATCACCGCAGGTTTTATTGCTGTACCCTGAGCGGAAACAACCGCAGGCAACAGGAACAATAAAATCGCAAGACGAAAGATGCTTCGCATATTGACAAATCTAATGAATTCGTACGCAAAGATCAACGGAAACTGCTACTTATCGGATCCATTTCTGGCTGGTAATCATCAGCGCTTCCTGAACCGTTATGCGTTTTCCATTGCTGTACGCAACAACAAATGGCCCTTGAACACCTTTGGAACGCACCGTTTCACGATTATCGCGTGCTTCCTGATAAGTTGAATGTTTACCTGTTGTGTATTTGTTCAATCCATCAACTTGTTCGGCATTAACCGTATTTAATCCGAATGTAGATTGGTAGTAGCTGGTTTCAACGCGACGTTGCATTGCTGCGATTTGAATCGAGTAGGATACACCCGGAGCAGAGCCGCTCTGTGCCGACTGAACAGTGTTTGCATTGTTTTCCGGCTGACGAACTTCATTGTTTGATGAAGAATTATCTGAATTGTTCGTGGCGTTGTTCTGATTGTTAGATGCAACGGTATTCTGATTTGAATTTGTGTTCGCGTTTTGATTATTGTTGTTATTTGCTGCCGTATTCGCAGCATTCGTTACAGGATCGCCTGCAGTTGTATTCGCATTTCCATTATCACCTGAATTGTCCGGAGTTTTGTTCCCGCCGTTGTCAGTAGGGTTGTTGGAAGCCAAAGCAGGATTCGATTTCAATTCGATTTCAGATGGACTCAAAGCAACAATCTTGTTGCCCATATTCTCTACGTATGAAACGTGTCCGTTGATCTTTGATTTCCCGCTTGCATCAGGAGAAGTGATTACTTTATAACGTACGTTCAATGCAGATGTTGCTTTGTTCGGACTGTACCATTGAACTTTCACGATTCCTTTTTCAAATGACCAATCGCCGCCGTCAATTGAAACTGGCTTTGCAAGAAATCCTTCCGGCAATGTGTCTTGCAGCTTAATATAGCTGCCGAGATCGCCTTTGTTGATGACAACATCTACGAAGAATTCGCCCGTCACAGGTTCTGATGGAACGGTGCGAGAAGCAGTTACTCCTGCCGCCGGATTCGCGGTACTGTCTGAAGTTTCAGGAACATAATTTCCTGCATTTGAAGTTGAATTTCCTACCTGAACTTTTAAAGGATCCAGAACAATATGGCTCGGAAGATTATCGACACTGTGTGATAATTTGCTTGGGAACTCAAATGATCCTTCTGCATTCGTGGGTGGTGTCAATTTGAAAGAAATATTCACTTCTTCTTTCTTACCGATTTCAGACCAGATGAACTTCACAACATTGTCCTCAACTTTGAATGTTGCTCCGGCACTGGAAATGTTCTCTGCACTCCATCCTGCAGGAAGCGTCATGGCGTAACGTACAAATTTCTCTTCACCATTCGGATTGATCTTTACACTAACCGTGAAAGATTCTCCTTTATTTACCTGTTGCGGTGCTGAAACGGTTGCAGATGGAGTTCCGTTCATAACGGAAATAATCCATGCGAGGAAAAAGTTAAGTGCAATGATCAGTGCTCTAACCATAATTCAGTTTATCTATTGTTCAAAAAAGTAATCAATCAATTCGCTGATCTTATCAGCTGTCCAGTCGCCTTCACCATCGAAGAAATCGTCAATTACTGAGTCGATTTCATCAGCAGTGATTTTGCAATCGGTATTCTTATCGGCAGCTTTGAATTTCTCAGGAATGCAGTTCTGATCCGGAACAGGATTGCCAAGACTATCAATTTGAGTGAGCTTGGTTGTTACACCGTCTTTATTTACCGGCGTATTCTTCGGTGTGTTCGGTTCTTTGTCGCGGTAATCCGGAACTCCATCTTCGTCTTTGTCAGGAGGACAACCGCCGTTATCAACTTTAACGCCGGCCGGTGTATCCGGACATTTGTCGTTGGCATCACTTACTCCATCTTTATCCGAATCTTCGTTCAGAATATCTCTTCCTGAAGTTCCTTTTTCCCGCTCTTCTCTTTTGTTAAACTGATAATAGATTGACAGATTGAGGAACATCCAGCTGTCGTTGCGATCAAAACGAACATTGTCAATGTTGTCTGTAAAGGTGAGATTGTATGTAGCGCGAAAATCGGCACCCATATGTCTGCTGAACTTGAACTTTGTTCCTGCAGACAATGGAATTCCCATTGTACTTCTCTTATAATTCGTACTGTCTGTCAGTCGTGTTTCGTAAGTGTAATCGCGTTGCAGGTACTGCGCACTTAACGCATTCGGAGAATTTTCAGGCAGGTCACGAATGGAGCCATCAGTCCAATAATGGTACAGTGAATCTTTCGAATCGAACAGATCGCCATATGGATCGAAGCTCATCCACATCACTCCGACACCAATGTAAGGTGCGAGCGTTGCTCTGCGAGATAGAATGAAATCGTTGTCCAGATTCAACATCAAACCTCCGCCAACACTCAGGAACTTTGTAGTGAAATTCCGATTGAATAATGACGAACGTTCATTAACTGTAATTGTCCCGTAAACACCGTATAGTTCAGCTCCTAATGTGCTGAGAAATCGTTGTTCGATTCCGAATCGGAATCCTGAACGGAATGTTCCTCCGGTTTTAGTGTTAGATGCGCCTACATCACCTCTGAAACTGGTGAGTCCTGCGCCGATTCCGATCAATGGAAGTTCCTTGCGTTCATCACTCTGACTTCGCAATTGAGTTGCGGAAGCACCAAGAAGAAGTATTGCGAACAAGGATTTGATATTCATGGGTTATGTCTTTCAAGTACAAATTGCACTTGAAAAACAAAACTAAAATTGCTGCAGGCAAGCCTCAGTATAAGGTGTTCATAATTACAAACACGAAATTGTGAATAGGGGTAAATGAAAACCGCTGAAACTCTTTATTGGTAAAGGTTTCAGCGGTTATAGCAATCTGTTGAAATCGAGCTGTCGTTATTAACAATGAGATGTTAGTCGATCAGAAGTTCGGTTTCAATAAATAGTGTGAATAGAAGTCGTTGATAATCTTAACCGCTTCATCGGCTGTATCTACAACATGGAATAAGCTGAGATCTTCAGGGCTGACATTACGCTCTTTTTCAAGCATCGTTTTACGTATCCAGTCTACAAGACCGCCCCAATAATCGCTGCCGACCAGAATTACCGGGAAGTGTGCAATTTTGGATGTTTGCACCAATGTCAGCGCTTCGAATAATTCATCTAACGTGCCGAATCCTCCGGGCATTGCAATGAATCCCTGACTGTATTTCAGAAATATGGTTTTGCGAACGAAGAAATAATCGAACACAAGATTCTTATCCAGATCCACGAATGGATTGGAACTTTGCTCAAAAGGCAAACGGATATTCAGTCCAACTGATTTTCCTTTGCCGGCCTTTGCACCTTTGTTCGCTGCTTCCATTATTCCCGGACCTCCGCCCGTAATAACACCATAGCCTTCCTGCGTGAGTCGTGTTGCGATTTCTTCAGCAAGCTGATAGTATTTGTTCTCAGGTTTTGTTCGTGCTGAACCGAAGATGGAAACACAAGGTCCGATCTTCGTCATCTTTTCAAATCCTTCTACAAACTCCGACATGATTTTGAAAATCTGCCAGGAGTTGCCCGCTTTGATCTCGTTCCAGTCTTTCTCTGCAAAAGCGCGGCGTATTTTGTCTTCCTGATTCTCTGTCATAAAATTGAATTCAGTAATTTATTAAACCCGTTCTATTATACTTTAGCAAATGCCCTGCCACAGTTGTGGAACGGTCTAAATTAAGATTTTTGAAAGATAATTGCTGACATAAATAATAATTACGCCAGTCTAGCGCATTTCTTCCGCCAGATATTTTGCAGTATGACTGTTCTTCGCTTTCAACATCTGCTCCGGAGTTCCTTCAAACAAAATCTGTCCGCCGCCGGAACCGCCTTCCGGTCCTAAGTCAATAACATGATCGGCAACCTTGATGATGTCCATGTTGTGCTCAATCACAATTACAGTGTTACCTTGATCAACAAGTTTCTGCAAGACTTCCAGTAGAATGCGAATGTCTTCAAAGTGTAATCCTGTTGTAGGTTCATCAAGAATATACAGCGTATTGCCCGTTTGCTTGCGTGCAAGTTCCGTTGCGAGTTTCACACGTTGTGCCTCGCCACCTGATAATGTTGTGCTTTGTTGACCAAGTGTGATATATCCAAGGCCTACATCATTCATCGCTTTTACACGCTGAAGAATGGAAGGTTGTGCTTCGAAGAATTCCGTAGCCTGTTCGATCGTCAGATTCAACACATCACTGATGCTTTTACCTTTAAAGCGCACCTCGAGTGTTTCACGATTGTACCGTTTTCCGTTACACGTTTCGCAATGCACGTACACATCAGGAAGGAAGTTCATTTCGATCGTACGTAATCCTGCGCCTTGACAGGTTTCGCATCTTCCGCCTTTCACATTGAAGGAGAATCTGCCCGGTTTGTAACCGCGGATTTTCGCTTCAGGTAATTCTGCAAAGAGTTGACGTATATCTGAAAATACGTTTGTGTAGGTTGCCGGATTGGATCGAGGCGTTCTTCCGATCGGTGATTGATCGATATCAATCACTTTGTCGATATTCTCGAGACCGTGAATTTTCTTGTACGACAACGGACGTTTTTCGCTGCGATAGAAATGTTTGCTGAGAATAGGGTAGAGCGTTTCGTTGATCAGCGAAGACTTACCGCTTCCGCTAACGCCTGTTACAGCAAT
>JBJOKQ010000166.1:0-7314 GCA_046046005.1 Bacteroidota bacterium
GATCGTCATTGACATTCTGCGCGGAAAGCGATGTGAATGCGAGACTAAGGAAAATGTGTAGCAATAAACGCATTTCAGGATGTTTAGTAGATACAACGAAATCTATTTACAACGTAATTGAATATTGCAACGCAAGCGCGAACACGTGAATTTACACGTATAACCGCAATCGCCAAAATCGTTACAAAACAAAACGGCCGGAATATTAAATTCCGACCGTCTCAAGTGAAGGGGTTATAGATTAACGTTGAATTACAAGTCTGCTTTTTGAAATTTCATCACCCGAAACATATTCGACTACGTAAACTCCCTGAGCAAAATCGGCGCAATTAATCGTATTGGTTCCGGGATTCAAATCGTGCTGCGCAACAACCTGACCGATTGAATTACGCAATACGACGCTTCCTGTATTGGCAACCTGTATAATCAATTCATTAGAAGTAGGATTTGGATACATGAACATCTGAAGAATGTTACTCTCAGCAAGACCGACGTTTGTGATCGAATAGCATCCGCTGGTGTCTGAACAATTGTTCTGCGTTACAACAACTGCGTATGTTCCGTTTGCAGATGGCATGAACGTTTGTGATGTCGCTCCATTCACCGCGCTGCCATTTGCGCAATTAATCCACTGATATGTTGCTCCTGAAGCATTAGCTGTAAATGTACCGGAGCCTGAAGTAACTGAAGTATCTACCGTATTGATCGTAACGTTGATGCTGTCGCTATCCGTACATCCATCAGACGTTGTAACTGTTACATAATACAAGCCTGACGTCGTCACAGAAATTAATTGTGATGTTGATGTATTACTCCACAAGTAGGATGAGCCCGGATTCTGCGCATCAAGTGTGACATTGCCACCGCACTGGCTGATATCATTGCCAAGCGCCACTACAGGTAGAGCAAAGCTCGTTACGTTAATCGCATCAGTTCCCGTACATCCGTTAACGTCAGTTACAGTTACGCTGTAAGTGCCGGTGGTACTTGTCGTGAGTGTCTGGTTTGTTGAATTATCACTCCACAGATATGTGCTTCCTGAATTTCCGGCGTTGATGGTAATCGATCCGCATTGCATGATATCATTACCAAGATTCACAACAGGATTCGAGTAAATATCAACATTGATTGCATCAGTGCCTGTACATCCGTTAACATCGGTTACTGTTACACTATAATTTCCTGTTAATGTTACAACCAGCGTCTGTGTTGTCGGACCCGTACTCCACAAATAACTTGAACCTGAGTTCTGCGCATCAAGTGTTACCGTTCCTCCGCATTGTGCAACATCTGTTCCCAGATTTACAACAGGAAGCGCATTACTCGTAATATTTATTGCGTCGGAACCAGTGCATCCGTTTACATTAGTTACAACTACACTGTAAGTTCCGCTCACGGTTGTTGTCAATGTCTGGTTGGTTGAATTATTGCTCCACAAATAAGTACTGCCCGCATTACCCGCGTTAATTGTAACAGGACCACACTGAGTAATGTCGGATCCAAGTGAAACAACCGGCACTGCATTGATAATTACATTTACTGTATCTCTGTCCTGACAACCTGATGCATCTGTATACAAAACATTGTACGCGCCTGATGAAGTAACCTGTATCGTTTGCGATGTTGCACCTGTATTCCACAGATAAGTATCGCCGCCACTTCCTGCGTCGAGTGTAGCTTGACCACCGCACTGCGTTATGTCTGATCCCAGATTCACAATTGGAAGCGGCAACACTGTTACAGGCACCGCTACACGCTGACTTACGCCGCATACAGTAGTCTGATCAAAATAATATGTTGCATTCGAAGTAAGTGCGGGTGTTGTATAATTTGATCCTGTTGCAAGAATACTTCCTCCGGTCGGCTGTCCGTACCAATGTATTGTTCCTGTTCCGCTTGCGCTCAACGTGGTTGTACTTCCGCTGCAAATGGTTTGTGCACCGCTTGAAGTAATATTCGTTGCAGGCGATACAGGCCCGATTACTCCTGTGTTACATACATTCTGTATGTACAAATCATAATTGCCTGATCTGCGATCATTGAAAACAATGATAACACCTGTCGGATATGTTGTCATCACGGGAGCATCCTGAGATCCTGTTGCATTAGCAATAACAATTCCATTAGAAGTCCATCCTGCGTTTCCGGATGCATCAATTCTTTGTGCATACAGATCACTTGTAGCGCCGTTACGAAAATCAGCCCAACTCAATATATATTGCCCACCTGCATCAGTTATTAATGATGGCCCGTTCTGATCACCGGTTGCATTACACACTGCTACTCCGTTAGCTGTCCATACTGCTGTTCCCCCCGCCGCCACTTGCTGAACGTAAATGTCGTTGTTAGTGCCACTCCTGCGATCCTGCCATGCAATTACAGCATTAGACGTTCCGACTGCAACAATTGAAGAAACGATTTGATCTGAAGCCGCGTTACAAACGGAGAGGCCATTCGCTGCCCATAGCACAGTACCGATCGGACTCAATCTTTGTGCATACACATCTGCAGCCGTAGCTACGTTACGATAATCGGTCCAGGTTATTTCACATCCACTGCCAGGTTGCGGACATAGTTTTGGTGCAACCTGATTTCCTGCAGCAGAACAAACAACAACTCCGTCAACGGTCCATTGTACAATTCCGCTTTGATCGATGCGTTGTGCGTAAATGTCCGTGTTGGTAGTTCCGTTGCGCGGATCTTCCCAGGCAATAATTAACCCGTTCGAACCGTCTGAAACCAAATTGAATTTTATCTGGTCATTTGCCGCTACGCAAATGGGAACACCATTTGCGGTCCATGAAGGAACTCCGAAGCTACTGATTCGCTGTGCGTACAAATCGTAGTTACCATTTCGCGCATCAGTCCAAACCAGAAGTGCACCTGAAGTGTGCTGGTAAATTTTCGGCATGAGCTGAGATTGTGCAGCTGTACACACCGCAACTCCATTTACAGCCCATTGTGCAACCCCCGCTGCATTTACTCGCTGTGCGTAAATATCTTCGTTGTTTCCGCTACGACGATCGTCCCATGTTACATAGATGCCGCCGGATCCGTCAGAACATATTGCTGGATTCATTTGATCCATAGAAGCATTGCAGATTTGAACTCCGTTAGCAGCCCAAAGCGCGGTTCCTGTCGAGTCAAAATGCTGAACGAATATATCATATTGCATCACACCCAAACGCAGATCCATCCACGCAACAAATGCTCCTTTTTGCCCGTCAGAAATACTGACATGCCCTGTTTGCGTATTCGTAGCTGTACAAACCGCTGTATTTAGCGTGGAGTTATTCGACCATTGTGCATTTATCGTTACTGACAGCAATAAGAGTCCTGCAGCGAAGAGAATGTTACGTTTCATGGGATTTCCCTTTAAATTGATTTTCAGATCAATTTTAGAAAGATCGCATGAAGCATTCCGACGATTCATACCGCCGATGAACTCCGTTCTTACAAGTGATGTGGTTTAACGCACAAGTGATCTGCTACTGAAGAAGACCATAGCTGCGATGTTATTCTGTCGAATAAAAGCTACTAAAGTCTTAGTACTTGCGGGTATTGAACCAGTACCAATCGTCCTTCTTCGGATCAGCTTCTTCCTGGCGCCAATACGCGGCAGAAACAATTGTGCCGGCTGAATCCTTCAATTCACGATTGAAAACCGCGTTCATTGGAGAGAATGTAACGTCTGTTACTCCAACTGTAAAGGTTGTTGGTGCCGGTGGTGGCTCTACCGGAGCGGGTGCTTCTCCTTCTTTTGGAGCAGGTGCAGGTTTTGCTTTTGGTGGCGGTGTGCCTGCAACTACAACTGTATATCCGTTGAGTTCAAGCAATGCTTTCAGGAATTCTACGCGCGCCGGAGAAACATTCTTCTCAACGATGGAACATTTAATTCCATCCACTTCTTCGAAAGTATGTGTTGAATTAAGTGCCATATCAGTTGGATGCGAGGAAAAGTGATTTAATCTGCTCGTATACTTCACCGCTCATTCCCGTTAAAAGAACACCTGCTATGCAGATTACGATGGAAACAGTAACAATCGGGCTTACGCTAATACGTTCAAAATCATTTTCACTCTTGTCAATGAACATTGCTTTCACAATGCGGAGATAATAGTAAAGCGAAACAATCATGTTCAGGATTGCAACCGTGAGCACCAGGTAATCACTTTTAGCAGCGCCGGATGTCAGAAGGAAATATTTTCCGAAGAACCCTGCTGTAGGCGGAATTCCTGCCAGCGAGAACAGCGCAACCGCCATTACCCACGACAACAATTTGTTGTTCTTGTAGAAACCGCGCAGATCAGCTACATCTTCTTTGCCGGTTTGATAGAAAATCAAACCTACAACAGCGAAAATTGCTACCGAAGAGAAAACGTAAATGAGCATGAAGTACAGAACTGAAGATGCGCCCTGCACAGATGTTGATGCAACACCGAGCAATAAATATCCCATTTGCGCAATGGACGAGAATGCCAGAACACGTTTAAGATTCGTCTGACGCACGGCCATGAAATTACCGATGGTAATCGTTGCGATAATCGAGATCATCACCACTTTATCCCAAACCATGAAGAAGTTTGCGAATACAGTGAACATCGTAGACATAAACACGAAAATGAATGTTGCCTTGGAAATTACCGCAAGCGTTGCTGTTACAGGAACCGGAGATCCTTCATAAACATCTGCTGTCCACAAGTGGAACGGAACCAATGAAAGTTTGAACGCAATACCCGCAAATACGAATATGAAAGCAAGAACCTGAAGTGATGAACCGGTTACGAGCATCTGCATCTCAGCGAAGTCAAGTGTGCCTGTCGTTCCGTACATCAATGACAATCCGAATAACATGATGGCAGAAGCAAACGCAGATGACATGATGGATTTGAATGCCGCTTCAGAAGATTTCGGACGATCAAGATCGAAGTTCGAAAGCGCCGCCAGCGGAATCGTTGCCAGTTCCATCGCAAGATAGAACATGAGGAAATTGCCGGATGAAATCAAGAAGAACATTCCCAACTGCGCCGACAACAACAACATGTAATATTCAGGAGTGTTCTTGCAGCGCATCATCCAATCGTACGCCATCAATGAAATCAGCATCATGCCTCCGTTCAGAATATTCTTTTCGAAAGCTATGGAATCGCTGGTAATGTACATTCCGCTGAAAAGCGTGCCTTCCTGATTCATGAAGAATCCGGCAACGAAATTGAGTACAAGTAGTGTGTTCACGAGGATCAGGAAACGACCGTTGTTCTCGGCCAGGTTCGCAATCTTCGCCAACATGATGATGAAGATGAGTCCTGTTAACAGCAACTCGGGTTTCATCAGTATGAAAAAATTCATGTCCATATTCACTCAGCGATTAACGCGCTGTCAATTGGTTCATTATTAATTCGGATCCCGGATTCAGCAAATCTGTCAACCAGAAAGGTGCTGTTCCGATCGCAAGAATGGCAAGGAGAAGAATCACCGAAGCGAGTTTCTCATTCCAACGTGCGTCACTTAAATGCGTGTGATGTTCATCAACGATCGGCCCCATGATTACTTTTCCGGAAGCACGAAGGATGTAAACAGCAGTTACAACGATTGACAAACATCCGAGGATAGTTGCAAGTCGGTAGAATGTTTCAGGACGTTGCCATGCGCCTTGGAAAACAGTCATCTCTGCAACAAATCCGCTGAGACCCGGCAAACCAAGTGAACACAAACCTGCAATCACGAAAATTGTAGACAGGAAAGGAATCACCTTCAACAATCCGCCGAGTTTTTCAACCTGACGCGTATGCGTTCTTTCGTAAATCATTCCTATAGCGGCGAAGAACAATGCTGTCATCAAACCGTGTGATACCATTTGCATTACAGCTCCGGTGATGGCTGTCTTCGTAAGCATTCCGATGCCGAGCAATACAAATCCGCAGTGACTCACCGAAGAATATGCGTTGATGTATTTTAAATCCTTCTGCATCATTGTTGCAAATGATCCGTAGAAAATCGCGATTGCAGAAAGCAATACAATAATCCATGAATATTCATGTGCTGCATCAGGAAGCAGATAAACCGCTACACGCAAACATCCGTAACCACCGAGTTTCATTGAGATTCCCGCAAGGAACATAGAAGCGGCAGTTGGTGCTGAAGAGTGACCGTCAGGTGCCCAGGTGTGAAACGGAAACATTGCAGTGAACACGCCGAATCCTGCGAAGAGGAACGGGAATGCAAACATCTGCGTTGAAAAATCCAGACGATGCGAAGCGATCTCGATAAGATTGTAAGTCGGAGCTCCGCATGATGCCGCCGATCCGAAATACACAATCAGCAATCCCATCAATACCAACGCTGATCCGCCCATGAGCATCAGCGCAAGTTTCATGGCGCTGTATTCCTTGTTTCCGCTTCCCCATATTCCGATGAGAAGGAATTTCGGGATCACAGCAAGCTCAAGGAAGAAGAACATAGTGAACAGATCCAGAGAAATGAAGAATCCGTATGCACCCGTGCTGAGCAGCACGAGAAGTAAATAGAATTCCTTCGTCAGATGAGAAACATTCCAAGAAACAAGAACACCTGCAACAACTACAAATGCAGTAAGAAGAATCATTGCAATAGCGATACCATCAACACCAATGTGATAATTGATGTTCATGGAACTGAACCATGTGTGCTTTTCTTCGAATACAAACTGCGCCACTTCACCAGCTTTACGCAAAGCATTGTATTGAAAGAACATGATTCCGGAAACCGCCAGCTGCGCCACCGAACCGAAAAGTGATGTCCATTTCACCTGCTCTCCATTGCGGCAGAAAATCACCGCAAGTGCAGTCAGTAATGGAATGATGATCAGTATAGATAAACTCATTTTACTATCAGTTCATTAAAATTTGTCCCACAGAAAAACAAACAACAGTACAAAGCCGAGGACTCCTGTGAAGAAGTACATCGCATATGACTGCACTTTACCGTTCTGCATTTTCTTCAATGTGTCTGAGAAATTCTCTCCGACAGTAGCGCTGAAATTCACAACACCGTCTACAACGTTCTTGTCGAACCATGCTGCAATCGTTCCTCCGATTCCGAAGATCAGTTTCTTCGTTACGAACAGATACAACTCGTCAATGTAAAACTTGTGCAATGCGCCGGTGTAAACACCTTTGATTGCTCCTGCAATCTTATCAGGAACTGCATTCTTCTTTCTGTAGAACAACATTGCCACGATAATAGCGACTATCGCCAATGAAACCGGAAGAATCGCGGATGTCAGATGAAACTCCGAATGCAAAGCTTGTCCGTCTCTGGAAACGAAATTCCCGA
>JBJOKQ010000167.1:0-7301 GCA_046046005.1 Bacteroidota bacterium
TAAAGGTGGTGGTGGAAGAAGAAGATAATTGAATATTCAGTTGGCAGTGATTAAGTTGCTGCCAACTGAATAACAAATCACATTTTCTCAGGAACAACTACTCCGATCAACCCCATCGCATGTTTGATTGTTCTCGCAATCATCACGCATAAGTTGATGCGGAAGTTTTTCAGATTGGCGTCCTGCTCTTTCAATACATCACAGGCATCATAAAACTGGTTGAATGTTTTCGCCAGTTCATATGTGTAGTTTGCAATCACGGCAGGTGAATATTCCTTCGCTGCATCCTGAATCATCTGCGGATATGCCGCCATCAGTTTGATCAGCTCTTTCTCTTTCGGATGAATGCTTGCAGGAACGGAATATTCCGGAAGTGTTGTCAACTCCGATTTTCTCCAGATACTTCTGATACGCGCATGCGTGTACTGAATAAACGGACCGGTGTTGCCTTGCAGATCGATGCTTTCTTTCGGATTGAACAGCATCTTCTTCTTCGGATCAACCTTCAGAATGAAATACTTCAACGCGGCCATGCCTACATTGTGCGACAATTCCTGTTGCTCCGCTTCCGACATTTCAGCAATCAATCCTTTTTCCTGCGCCATTTCAAACGCATCCGCACGCATTGCATCTACAAGATCATCCGCATCCACAACAGTTCCTTCCCGCGATTTCATCTTGCCTTCCGGCAATTCAACCATGCCGTAAGAAAGGTGATACAAGCCATCCGCCCATTTGTAACCGAGCTTGCGCAACGATACAATCAGCGTTTTAAAGTGATAATCCTGCTCGTTGCCCACCACATAAATGTGCTTATCGAATGGATATTCCTTATGTCTTTCCACCGCAGTTCCCAGATCCTGGGTCATGTAAACCGATGTTCCGTCGCTCCGCAACAGCACCTTCTGATCCAATCCGGAATCGGTATTATCGATGATCACCGCCCCATCCGGACGCTTCACCAATACGCCTGAGTTCAATCCTTCTTCCACAATCGACTTACCCAGAACATAGGTCTGCGACTCATAGTAAGTCTTGTCGAACGTTACTCCGAGGCTCTTATATGTTACCGCAAAACCATTGTAAACCCATCCGTTCATCTTCTCCCACAAGGATCGCACATGCGCATCATTGGCTTCCCATTTGCGGAGCATTTCCTGCGCTTCAAGCATCAAAGGAGCCTGTTTTTCAGCATCTTCCTTAGAAACACCTTTCTCTTCTAGCTCCTTGATCTGAGCTTTGTAATGCTTGTCAAACTCTACATAATACTTCCCAACCAGCTTATCTCCCTTCATTCCGCTCGATTCCGGCGTTTCACCGTTTCCAAACTTCTCCCAGGCCAGCATACTCTTGCAAATGTGAATCCCGCGATCGTTCACCAGGTTCACCTTCATTACTTTATTACCGGCCGCATTCAGGATTTCCGACACGGAATGTCCCAACAGAATGTTCCGCATGTGACCCAAGTGAAGCGGTTTGTTGGTGTTGGGTGAGCTGTATTCAACCATTACAAACGGACTCGCATCCGATACCGGCTTTTCACCCCATTTTTCGTTGATTCGCAGCTCAGAAAAGGCATTCAGCCAGTAATCCGAACTGATCACCAGATTCAGGAAGCCCTTAACTACGTTAAATGAAGCGATCTCTTTTACAGTATTCTGTAAATACTCGCCGTTTATTTGAGCGGTTTGCTCGGGCGACTTACCCGCAAGCTTGGTAAAAGGGAATACCACGAGCGTTATATCACCTTCAAATTGTGGATTCGTCTTTTGAAATGTTACCCCCGAAGCCTCAACCGAAGCCCCGAAAAGTTCCTTAACTGCTGCAGCCACATGAGCTGAAAGCAATTGTTCAGGTGTATTCATATAATGTTTTAGGAATTAATCAATTGGATATCTGTGATACTACTTTGGTCAGAATCTCGAAAGTATTCTCCGCCATGAGGTTCTCTTTGTCCAAAGTCGGATTCACTTCGGCGATCTCCACACAACATACTTTCTCATGCTGAACCAATCGAACAAGGAGTGATCCGGCTTCTTTCTCTGTGATACCGTTACGCACAGGCGTACCCGTTCCTTTGGAGATGGAAGAATCCATACTGTCTACGTCGAATGATATATAAATATGATTGCATTGCGCCAAATGTGCCAGTGTATCGCGGGCAATGCGTTCCACTCCGTTGCGTCGGACTTCCGCCGTACTGAATGTCTTGATGTTGTGTTTCTTGATCAAACCCGTTTCTTCCGGTTCTACATCCCGAACGCTGATGAATACGAGGTCGCGATAGTTGATTTTGGGCGAAATTCCACCAACTTCCTTCAACATACGCCAGTGTTCCACAGTTTCCTTATCGGGGCGATTCATCTTATTCCCTTGGTTGTCTTCTCCCAATGAAGCTGCCAAAGGCATTCCATGTAAGTTACCTGAAGGTGTTGTCCATGGCGAATGCAGATCCGCATGAGCATCTATCCAGATTACTCCGATACGTGCTTTGGGATTGGCCATCTTTATTCCGGCAATTGTACCTCCGGCTGTTGAATGGTCGCCCGCCAATACGATCGGGAAACCGTTATTTTTCAGCGTTTTAGACACTTCGGAACCGATACGCTCGTACATAGTAATCAGTCCTTTAATACGCTTTGCGTAAGCACTTCCCTGAGGTTCGAAGAGCAAATGATTCTCCGTCTTGATCTCAACAGTTTCGTATTTGCTGAAGATGTTGGAACCGTAATCCAGTGCCGCAATCTTGATTGCATCCACTCCAAGGCTCGCACCGCGGGTTCCGGCGCCGATTTCAGATTTAACCTCGATGAACTTGATCTTCTTTTGTGCCATAATTTAACCTGTTTTATAGTTACCAATCAATCCGACTGACTTACATTTGCGCGAATTCAATTAAAGTAACTCACTTACATTAACCGCAGACAAGGCTTCAATGGAAAACACCTATCAAAACCTGATCGAACAAACGTTCAACTTCCCGCAGGAAGGCTTTCATGTTACTGATAATGAGTTGTATTTCAACGACATTCCACTATTGGATATCATTAAGAAATACGGAACTCCATTGAAAATAACGTATCTGCCCAAAATCGGCCACCAGATCCAAAAAGCAAAACGCCTTTTTAACGTGGCAATGGCCAAAGTGGATTACAAAGGTACTTATACGTACTGTTACTGCACAAAAAGCTCTCACTTTTCATTCGTTCTGGAAGAAGTATTGAAAAATGACGTGCATTTGGAGACTTCTTCCGCATACGACATCCACATCATTAAAGATTTGTACAAGCGTGGATTCATGGATAAGAATCGATTCATCGTATGTAACGGATTCAAGCGCAAGCCTTATCAGTCGCTCGTAACAGAGATGGCAAACGACGGATTCAACATTCTTCCTGTTCTCGATAACAAAACCGAGATCGACTACTACATGAAGTTTGTGAAAGCTCCGAAAATGAAGATCGGTATTCGAATCGCTTCAGAAGAAGAACCGAATTTCCAATTCTACACTTCACGACTCGGAATTCGTCACAGCGAAATCGTACAATACTACAAAGAGAAAATCGAGAACAATCCGAAGTTCGAATTGAAGATGTTGCACTTCTTCATCAATACGGGAATCAAAGACACGATTTACTATTGGACAGAACTCGCAAAATGTCTGAAAGTATATCTGGAACTGAAACGCATTTGCCCTACTCTCGATTCACTGAACATCGGAGGCGGCATGCCGATTAAAACGTCGCTCGGTTTTGAGTATGATTACGAATACATGATTGAAGAAATCATTTCGCAAATCAAAAACTTCTGCGACAATCATGAAATTGCAGAGCCGAACATCTTCACCGAATTCGGGTCGTTCACCGTTTCGGAAAGCGGCGCCGCATTGTATTCCGTTGTGGATGTCAAAACTCAAAATGATCGTGAGCTCTGGTACATGATCGATTCTTCATTCATCACAACTTTGCCGGATACGTGGGGAATCAATCAACGATTCATTTTGCTGGCAATCAATCATTGGGACAAAGAATACCAACCGATAAATCTCGGTGGTATGACATGCGACAGCATGGATTATTACAACACGGAAGCGCACGCCAACAACGTTTACCTCCCGAAAATTTCTCCAACTGAGAAACAGCCTTTATACCTCGGATTCTTCCATACAGGAGCATATCAGGAATCGCTGGGTGGATATGGCGGCATTCAGCACTGTCTGATTCCTGCACCGAAGCACGTTCTGATCGACCGAAATGAAGAAGGTGAAATCACAACACGTTTGTTCGCGAAAGAACAGAGTTACAAGTCTATGCTGAAGACTTTGGGGTACTAGTTGCCCGGGAGCGTCTCGGTTTTGGGATTGATTTTAACAGGATTCGTCGTGTATTGAAACGATTTATCCTTATCTTTCCCGTCATTAATCGAAATAATCCATAATTCACTGCCTCCCCCCAAGGAATTTATGAAGAGGAATTACTTCTTAGTGTTGTTGCTTTTCGCAGGATTTGGACTGTTTCATTCGTGTTCCGAAGGTCTTTTCGGCAAGAAAATCAAAGAAGGAATTATCGAATTCAAGGCAGAACCTGTTAACGCCAAAGAATCAATGGCAATGTGGGCTCCTGACGCTATGGAAGTGAAGTTCAAAGACGGCATGTGGACGGCGGGACTTGAAGCAGGAATGGGCGCAATGCGCATGGATTTCATTTCAGATCCGAATAAGAAACAATTCATCAGTTTGGTGAGTTTCCTGGGGAAATTCTCCAGCGTAATGGAAATGGATGAGATCGAGTCAACCAATTATTACTTCCCCGAATACGATGTTTCTTACCCCGGAGATAAAAAGCAGATTGCGGGTTACGATTGCGAAAAAGCAGTGCTGAAATTCAAAGACGGTTCTCCATCGGTTGAAGTCTGGTACACAAAGGATATCGAAGTGAAAACTCCGAATTGGAGCAATGCATATTACAAGATCGACGGAGTTCTGATGGATTATAATCTGAAGAAATTCGGCCTGGAATTGCATTTCACAGCCACTTCCGTCCAGGAAGCGACAATAGATCCTTCTGTTTTCACGATTCCGGCAGATTACAAGTCCAAGCCGAATTCAGAACTTGAAGCGATGATGTCCGGATTCTTTTAGTCGGACCGTAAACAGTTGACCGCGTATCCCGCCCGTAATCAACATCCTTACGTTCAAAACAACAATCTTCTCTCTCTTCGTACAATAATCCCCCGTTTACCTTTGTTAGGTTAGCATAGCCATATCATGGCAGAGAAAGAACCTGAAAAGAAATTAAACCGGCTCCGTAACGAGCTCAAAGAACCGACTGTTTCGAAAGAAACAGAATCGACTAAATCATCGCGTTCGAAAAAGAAAGCGGATGATATTGAATTTGAGATCGCGGAACCTGTTGTGAAGAAAACGAAAGTCGAGAATGAAGCTCCGCGAAATAAGCCTCGCAACACAACGACTTCTGAAAAGAAAAAAGAGAAGGAAGCTTCAACTGATGAAAAAGATTCGGGTAAAATCCCGGGGTCCGGATTCTTTAATCGAATTCGCAACGACGAAAAACTCCATCGCATTCTTGGTGCGTTTCTGGTTTTCATAGTAACTCCCTACCTCGCTGTTGCATTCGTTTCGTATTTCTTTACATGGCATACCGATCAGGACAAAGTAATGGGTTCTGTTTCCGAATTGCTCTTCAGCGATGTGCGTGTTACCAATCTGCTCGGAAAGTTCGGAGCTTTAACTTCTCACGTTTTCATTCACAATTGGTTCGGTGTAACATCGTTCTGGTTTCCGCTTTTAGCACTCGTTGCGGGGCTCAAATTAATGTCGGGATTCAGTTTGCTTCCGTTAGGCAAATTATTCCGTCAAGGATTGTTCTACACCGTTTTCGGTTCTGTTCTTCTCGGCTACGCATTCCGCAACAACTGGTTTTATCCGGGCGGTGTATTCGGATTCGAAATCAGTTCTTCTCTCAATGGAATCTTCGGCGCTATCGGAACAGGTTTGCTTCTCTTTTTCACAGCGGTGACTTTCCTTGTACTTGTATTTAATATCAAATTGAATTTTGCTTCAACACCGAAAGTCGAAGCAGAAGAACCGGAATCTGATCCTGTTACAACACCTGTTGCCAATGAAACGCGCAACACCTTACTCGACATTGAAGAAGACGTTGATGATCTTGAAGAACAGGAAACGGAAATAGAAGAAGAAGTTGAAGAGGAAGAATTAATTGAAGTAGCCGCTGAAGAATTCGTAGCAGAAGAAACCGAAACTACTGAACCTGAAACGGCTGTTGAATTACCGATTGTTCCGCCTGTTGCAACTGAATTACCGAATGAAGACGGCGTTCAATTCACAGTAGAAAAGAACGAAGAACCTGTGATGAGCGAAGACGACGTTGATGCGAAAGCCAATGAACTCGTTGCAGAATTCGGGGAGTACGATCCAACACTTGATCTTTCCGGTTAC
This sequence comes from Bacteroidota bacterium, assembly GCA_046046005.1. GTDB lineage: Bacteria > Bacteroidota > Bacteroidia > Palsa-965 > Palsa-965. Next base: position 6,479 of record JBJOKQ010000167.1, read on the forward strand.
CAATTTCCTTCCATTGATTTGCTCGAAGCATATAATACGAATGCAGAATCAGGTGTTAATGCGGAAGAATTAAATCTCAACAAGAACCGAATTGTTGAGACGCTTGGCAACTACGGAATTGCGATTGATAAAATCAAAGCAACCATCGGACCGACAGTAACGCTTTACGAAATCATTCCTGCTGCAGGTGTTCGTATTTCCAAGATCAAAAATCTGGAAGACGATATTGCATTGAGTTTGTCTGCTCTTGGCATTCGAATCATCGCTCCGATTCCGGGCAAAGGAACAATCGGTATAGAAGTTCCGAATCAGAATCCTGAAATGGTTCCGATGCGCACGCTGATCGGTTCTGAAAAATTTCAGAAATCACCAATGGATCTTCCCGTTGCGTTGGGAAAAACCATTTCCAACGACATCTTCATTGCCGATCTTGCCAAGATGCCGCACTTGCTCATGGCGGGTGCAACCGGTCAAGGTAAATCCGTTGGATTGAACGCGATTCTCGTGTCACTTCTTTACAAGAAACATCCTTCGCAAATCAAATTCGTACTTGTCGATCCGAAGAAAGTGGAATTGACATTGTTTAATAAAATTGAGCGCCACTTCCTCGCGAAGCTTCCGGATTCCGCGGAGGCTATTATCACTGATACCAAGAAAGTTGTTCATACGCTGAACTCACTTTGTATTGAAATGGACACGCGCTACGATTTGCTGAAAGATGCACAAGTTCGCAATCTGCGTGAATACAATGCGAAATTCATCTCACGCAAACTCAATCCTGAAAACGGACATCGATTCTTACCGTACATCGTGTTGGTGGTAG
>JBJOKQ010000168.1:0-7277 GCA_046046005.1 Bacteroidota bacterium
CACAAAGTGACGAATTACGCTGGCGGAAAGAAGCTGGCTGAAAGCATCAACAATCTGATGCAGAATAAACTTAACGTGATTGTTTACAATTTCGTGGACATGCTTTCACATGCGCGCACGGAAATGGATGTAATCCGTGAGCTCGCTGATGACGACGCTGCATATCGTTCACTTACATTATCGTGGTTCGAACATTCAGCTTTGCATGATATTGTGAAATTCATTGCAGAGAAGAAATGCAGAATGGTAATTGCCACCGACCACGGAACGATTAAGGTTACCGAACCAACGAAAGTGGTTGGCGACCGCAATGTGAATACGAATCTCCGTTACAAGCAAGGCAAGAATCTGGACTATGTGAAGAAGGATGTGTTTGAGGTTCGTAATCCGGCTGACGCATTTCTTCCGAAAAATAATGTCAGCTCTGCTTACATATTTGCCACTGAAGCGATGTTCTTCGCGTATCCGAATAATTACAATCATTACGTGCAGTATTATCGTAATACATTCCAGCACGGCGGCGTTTCTCTCGAAGAAATGATTATTCCTTACGTTTCATTGGTGCCGAGATAAGCAATGATTGCACGGGCGGGATTTTTTCTTTCGGTTTGCTTTGCAGTAGTTGCGTGCGATCCGGCTTACCATTTGAGTTATGCCGTAGTCAATGATTCGCGCACGCCGTTCTACTGTGTTGATGCAAGCGGAATTTTTCAAAAGGGGAAGCCGTTCCGTGTGGATCCCGATTCTTCCGTTGTAGTATACGAAGAAGCAGGATTCGGCGCGGGTCGAGAGCAATTCAGGAATTCCAAAAGCGAAGTAACGACACGATTCCGATTTTATTCTGATTCGACATGTGCAGATTCCGTATTAATGCATCCCGGCAAGAACTGGAAGTATTATTCACTGCCGAAAGGAGGAAACAATGTACGTTTGTACGTAAAGAATTCAGATTTCAGGAAATGAAGTTTCACGAACGCGCAGATAACGAACAACAATTGCCGCAAATCGCATCAGCGTTGTTGCAGACTTTTCCCGATCACAAAGTATTCGCTTTCAAAGCTGAAATGGGAACAGGTAAAACGACTTTCATTAAGCAATTGTGCCGGTCGCTGGGTGTGAAAGATCAGATGTCGAGCCCCACATTTTCAATTGTAAATGAATACATAACCGACAGCGGCAAATCGGTTTTTCATTTTGATTTTTATCGTTTGCGGTCGTCCGCAGAGGCATTTGAAGCAGGTCTGCATGAATTGTTGCTATCAGGCTCTTATTGCTTTGTGGAATGGCCTGAAATTGCCCCTGAAATATTGCCGGAAAATTCGGTATTTGTCGAAATTACGTTGGAGAATAATGCAAGAATATTTTCTGCTTAGCACTCTGAACACTCTCAGATTATTTTCAAGCTCCGTTTTCGTATCTTTACTGCATCTCTTTCGTAAGAGTAATAACACCAGAATTGCGGTTCTATGAAACCATCACGAGATGTATTGCTGTCGCTGACTAAAGGCGCTCTCATGCCACAAGAGGAAATGCTCGAAGTGGCGAGAAAAAAGGGTTCTCTTAATATCGGTATTCCAAGGGAAATTACGTTTCAGGAAAATCGTGTTCCGCTTGTGCCTGATGACGTTGCCTTGCTTGTAAATCATGGTCACTCTGTGTTGGTTGAAACCGGCGCAGGGAAGAATGCCAATTTTCAGGACAATGATTATTCAGAAGCCGGTGCGCAGATCGTGTACACTCCGGAAGAGTTATACAAGAATGCAGAGATTATTCTGAAAGTTGCTCCGCCTTCTCCTCAGGAAATTGAATTGATGCAGCCGAAGCAAACGCTGCTTTCTACGTTGCAATTACCTGCACAGCCTGAGAATTTTCTTAAGAAATTGATTGACAAAAAAATTACCGCTCTCGCTTTCGAATGGATCAAGGATGAAGAAGGTGTTTTCCCTGTGATTCGCTCTATGGGTGAAATCGCAGGCGGAACTTCAATTCTTATCGCTGCCGAATATCTCTCCAACGCGAATAACGGACAAGGTTCAATTCTTGGAGGAATTTCCGGTGTTGCTCCAACCGAGGTTGTGATTATCGGTGCAGGTACTGTTGGTGAATACGCTGCGCGTGCAGCTCTCGGATTGGGTGCAACGGTCAAAGTTTTCGATAACTCTGTTTATCGCTTGCGTCGTCTTCAGAATTCAATCGGAACGCGTGTGTTTACTTCTATCATTCAACCACGAGTTCTTGGTAAGCACTTGCGTACTTGCGATGTTGCAATAGGTGCATTGCGTGCAAGTGGCGGAAGAACTCCGCTGGTGGTAACAGAGGAAATGATCAGTGAAATGAAAGTGGGCGCGGTTATCGTTGATGTAAGTATCGATCAGGGCGGATGTTTCGAAACTTCGAAAGTCACGAATCATTCTCAGCCCGTGTTCAGAAAGCATGGAGTGATTCATTATTGCGTGCCGAACATTGCTTCGCGCGTTTCCCGTACTGCTTCTTATGCTTTAAGCACAATTTTCACTCCTATTCTTCAGGAAATGGGTGAAACCGGCGGATTACCGAACATGATCCGCGATCACAGCGGCGTTCGCAGTGGTGTCTACTTGTACAACGGTATTCTCACCAAGAAATATCTCGGCGATTTATTCAATCTGCCTTCAAAAGACATCGAGTTGCTGCTCGCAGCGCTTTAATCAGGAACCGAAATATGCTCACTTGGCGACGTGTTAAATTGTATCTCTTCGGAGTTGGTATCGGATTGCTGATTACGCTTGTTCTTTTTAAAGGCCGCAATTTCGAATCATGCTCTCCGGCAAGTCGCGTTACAGAACAGATTTCGTTGGTAAAAACAATAGCCGTTGATACTGTTCTTGCAAAAAAATTAAAAGCGGCTCAACTTTCTCAGGATAGTCTCAAAGCACTGATTTCCCGTGGAGAAATCGACTTTTCACGAAGCAATACGCAGAAAGAACCTTGCCGTGAATACCTGATTCGCTTCGACCACAAAGGGAAACCTGTGGAAGCATTTCTGTCCCTGTGTCTGAAGGATACAACAGCCAGTTTGCTCATGCTCGAGGGTATTTGATTTCAGCCTGATTTGCGGGATTATTTCCTCACGGGACAAAACCCGGTCTTTTCCATACGCCGAATCGAAAATAAATCTGTTGTATATACAGATTGTTCCAGTTAATTTTCGGCAAACAAGCACACCAATCTACCTCATGAAAACCACTTTTATCAAAGTTGTTGTATTCGCATCTTTTCTGTTTGCGTCTGTTAGTGCATTCGCACAGAAATCTTTTTCAGGAACAGAGGCTGAAAATTTATGCAAAGGCAGCAAGACAGTTATCGTAAACAAAAAGTCACGCGTTCCTTCATTCATCGTTTTTCGGGAAGACACTCGCATTGCTAACAGCGAAGCGATTGTGACCTTGCGTCCCGCATTGAAAATGAACTTCGCTGATGCGCTTCGTTCAAAAGGACCTGTGAAGGACGAAATCGGGTACACGCATGAACGTTTCGCACAGACCTACAACAATATTCGCGTTGAGGACGGCGAATACATCACGCACTCCAGGAATGGACTTCTGCAGTCAGCAAACGGAATGTGGTTTGACGGAATTACGTTGAACACTAACGCTGCGCTTTCGAAGGATGCAGCTGTTGCGAAAGCCACTGCGTACGTAGGAGCTTCAACTTACAAGTGGGAAGTTCCGGGAGAAGAAGCAATGTTTAAAATTGTTTCTCATGATGAGAACGCTACGTATTATCCGCAGGGAGAATTGGTGATTATTTGCCGTAACGGCGATGTGATGAAGAAAGACTATGTTCTTGCATGGAAACTTGATATTTATGCACACGAACCGATGTCACGTCAATGGATTTTTGTTGATGCAAACACAGGTGAGATTGTTCATGCGAAGAACCGGATTCATCACATTGATACACCTGCAACAGGCATTACGATGTACAGCGGAACGCAGAATTTTACGTGTGATAATAATGCGAGCGGACAGTATCGCTTGCGTGAATCAGGTCGCGGACAAGGTATTCAGACGCTCAATCTGAATAACGGAACCAACTACGGTGCTGCAACTGATTTTACAAATACATCAACTACGTGGACAAACACAGCGAATGACGATCACGCAGGTAATGATGCACATTGGGGTGCTGAAGGAACTTACGATTTCTATCTTCTCGAAATGGGCCGTAACGGTCTTGACGGAAGCGGAATGGAAATGTTTTCTTATGTCCATTACAGCACCAATTATAACAATGCATTCTGGGACGGTTCGGTAATGACTTACGGCGACGGAAGCGGCACAGCCGGAAACTTTAATCCGCTGGTAGCAATTGACGTTTGCGGGCATGAGTTTACACATGGAGTAACTGAGTTCACATCGAATCTCGACTATCAGGATGAATCAGGAGCGTTGAACGAATCATTCTCTGATATTTTCGGGACGGCAATTGAGTTCTACAAGAAGCCAAGCACTGCGAACTTCCTGATGGGAGAAGAGATTACCGTTACTCCGAACACAGCGCTGCGTTCTATGAGTAATCCGAATCAGTACGGAGATCCTGATTGCTACGGCGGAACAAACTGGTATACGGGCACAGCAGATAATGGCGGTGTTCACACCAACAGCGGCGTGCAGAACTTCTGGTATTACCTAACAAGTTCGGGCGGTTCAGGTACGAATGATTTGAATGACGCTTACACAGTTACAGGTATCGGCTGGTACGATGCTGCACGCATTGCATTCCGCAATAACTGCTATTATCTCGTGAACACATCTGATTACGCTGATTCACGCACATATTCGATTCAGGCCGCGCAGGATCTTTTCGGTGCATGCACTCCGGAAGTAATTGCTGTAACGAATGCGTGGTACGCATGCGGTGTTGGTCCGCAATATAATGCTACGGTAACTGCGGCGTTCTCAGGTGATGTAACAACTTCATGTTCTGTTCCGTTTACCGTGAACTTCACAAACACAAGCACAAACGCATCTTCAGCTGTATGGGATTTCGGCGACAGCACAACGGATACGCTGTACAACGCATCGCACACTTATACAACGCCCGGAACTTACAACGTGCAATTGAATGTGTCTTCTGCTTGCGGAACAAACACTACTGTTCAGAACAGTTACATCGTTATTAATACACCAACGGCTCCTACTGCAAATGGAACAGCAACATGTAATCCGGCGAGCGTAACATTGAATGCTTCCGGTTCAGGAACATTGAATTGGTATACGCAACCAACAGGCGGAACGGCAATCGCAACAGGAACAACTTATACTACTCCGGTGCTCAGTTCAACAACCACGTATTATGTTTCCAATGCAGTTGCGCAGGCTCCTGTTAACGTAGGTCCTGCCAATAATAATTTCGGCACAGGAGGTCAGCACAACAATACATCAACTCAGTACCTTGAGTTTACCGTTTTCCAGAATTGCGTCTTGCAAACGGCAGTGGTAAATGCAGGTTCAGCAGGAAACAAAACATTCACATTGTGGGATGGAGCAGGAGTACAGCTCAATCAGTACACCGTAAATGTTCCTTCTACAGGAGTGAATACGGTTACACTCAATATTCCATTAACTCCGGGCAATTATCGTATTGGCGGTACGCAAATGAATTTGTACAGAAACAATTCAGGTGCAGCTTATCCTTATACCGGTAATGGAGTGCTTAACATCACAGGTTCATCCGCTGGTTCTGCGTTTTATTATTACCTCTATAACTGGACAGTTGCTCCTGAAGCTTGTACAAGTCAGCGTGTTCCTGTTACCGTAACAGTTGGTGCGCCGAATCTGACATATGACGCATCTGCATACGATACAACCTGCACTGTTGCATCGCCATTTGCGTTAACAGGCGGAAGTCCGGCAGGCGGAACGTACAGCGGTCCTGGCGTAACCGGAAATATTTTCGATCCTGTAGCTGCAGGTGTTGGTACACACACGATCACATACACGTACACTGATTCAGCAAACTGCACAGGTTCTGCTACACAACAAATTTATGTTGATGTATGCGCTGGCTTCGCAGTGCAGAATGCAATTGCTAGTGGATTGAATGTGTATCCGAATCCGGCAGAAGAAAATTTCACAATTGAATATATCGCAGGTGAAAATCAACCTGCCGTTGTTACGATAACAAACGCGCTGGGACAAACAGTTTACGCCATGCAAATGAATGCATCTGCAGGATTGAACCGTTGGAGCATTAACTCGTCAGAGTTTGCATCAGGAATGTATTTCGTGATGATCACTTCAGGAACAGAAGTGAAAACAACAAGACTGGAAGTGAGATAATCTCGAATTGTAATATAGATAACGGCGAATCGGAAACGGTTCGCCGTTTATTTTTTGAGTGATTTCCTTCGCTCTTTCTCCTTGATGATCAAATTCAACTCACGACCGGTTTGTCCTTTTACGGAAGTATTTTCCTGAGCACGGCGAATGAGGTACGGCAATACATCACGCACAGGTCCGTAAGGAACGTACTTCGCAACGTTGTAACCGTCGTATGCAAGGTTAAAGGAAATATGATCGCTCATTCCCAAAAGCTGCGAGAAAAAAATGTGCGGATGATTATGCGAAATCTTCTTTGCATCTAACAATGCCGCAAGCTGCGCCGAACTGTTTTCGTTATGCGTTCCTGCGCAGAGTCCGATGCGTTCGTAATTCTCAACGCAGAATTGCACAGCCAGATCATAGTCGCGATCTGTTTCCGCTTTCGTTGCATTGATCGGATCACGATAACCTTTTTCTTTTGCCCGCTCCCGTTCCTTTTCCATATAGGCACCGCGAACGAGTTTCGCACCGAGGAAATAATTTCCTTGTTGTGCTTTGGCAAAAGATGTTTTCAGGAATTCAAGTCGGTCGTGACGATATAACTGAAACGTGTTGTAAACAACCGGCATTTCTTTGTTATAAGCGGCCATCGCTTCATCCGCCAAATCATCAATAGCCTGTTGAATCCAACTGTCTTCTGCATCAATGAAAATCGGCTTACGAATTCCTGCTGCAGCTGAACAAATATCATGAACACGTTTTTGTACACGCTTCCATTCCTGTAATTCAATTTCCGTGAGCACTTCACGCGCAGTCACTTTCTCAAGCAAAGCAAAACGCGCAAGTCCTGTTACTTTGAAAACACAGAACGGAATGTTTGCATCCGTCTTAGCACGTGCAACCGTGGCAATGATTTCTTTCGCACCGGCATCAAAGTCAGCTTCGCTTTCTTTTCCTTCAACGGAGTAATCA
>JBJOKQ010000169.1:0-7275 GCA_046046005.1 Bacteroidota bacterium
TGCTGCAGAACCGGATACACGTCACGAACTTTTCAAAGATGTTTATTCGTATGTGAAGTTTGTTCCGATGAGCTCGCTCGACAAATCCGCCTCAAAGGAAACAGCTTCGAAAGAGGAATACGATCAACCGAGAAACTTTACGGTTGCGCAGGGCGATACCATCTTCGCAGATAACGGCATTATCATTCTCGACAGCATTACGCGTATGGGCAATAACGCGCTGACTGCAGACACGAACGTCATCGGAATTACGGCGCACTTCACCATTACAGATCGTACGATGTCGCAGCGCTACATGACGGCTTCTTACGTTGCGAACAAAGTAACAGGTTCCACATCACAGATTGAAGCAGTTGACGAGAAGTCGGGCACGAAGCTCATCTTCTGGAAAGTGAATCCGCAGAACGGCAAGATTGACGTTTATGCGAGCACGAAGAAAGACATGAAACCTGATTACGTTGTGATTGAAGTTTCCGAGTTTCCAGCTATCAATATCCTGTGGCTCGGTTGTTTCATAATGATCATCGGAACCGTGATTGCAATTCGGGAGCGCATCCGAAAGAATAAAGTTTCTCAGGAAGAGAATACGCCTGCGGAAACTGCGTAACTTGTCCGTATGAAAAAACGGAAACCCCTCGAAGGAATTACAGTAGTATTTATCGGTGCAGGAAATGCGGGAACACATCTCGCAGATGCTTTCCGTAAAGCAGGAGCCTCCATTCCGCAGATTGTGCGCAGAACGGAAAAAGGACTCTTCACAAACAAGTTCAATGCGGAAGCGGATATCTACATCATTGCTGTTCCTGACGATGCCATTGCGGATGTTGTAAAAACAATGCCCGACGTTGAAGGAATTGTTGCACACACTTCCGGAAGCGTAAGTCTTGATGCATTGAAGCGATTCAAAAAGCATGGTGTGTTCTACCCTATTCAATCACTTTCTAAAAAGAGAACACTTACGATCAACGCATTTCCGATTTGCATTGAAGGGAATACGGATGAAGTTGCAGAAGAACTCATGGAATGTGCGGGCGGAATCAGCAAACACGCGTACATTCTGAATTCAGAAGAAAGAATGAATGTACATCTGGCTGCAGTGTTCGCGAACAACTTCAGCAATCACATGTTCGTTGTTGCTGATGAGATTCTTGCGAAGAACAATCTTCCTTTCGATTTGCTGAAACCGCTCATTCTGGAAACCGCGTTTAAAGTGACAGAGATGACACCTGAGCAGGCGCAAACAGGTCCTGCAGTGCGCAACGACAAAAAGACAATCGCCAAACACAAAAAGCTGCTGACCGGAAATAAGAAGGCTGCAGCGATTTACACAACAGTAACGGATGGAATTGCATCCGCAGTGAAGAAGAAAAAATGAGTGCATTGAATTTCAAACAGCGACTGAAGAATATCAAAGCGGTCGTATTCGATATCGACGGTGTATTGACCGATGGTAAGATTACCATTCACAGTAACAATACCATTTCGCGTTCATTTTTCGCTCGCGACGGACAAGCCATAATGGATGCAACAGCGACGGGAATCAGCGTAGCGATTATTTCTGCGGCGCGTGATGAATCGTTGCGTACACGTTACGTGAGTTTGGGAATGAAAGAAGTGTATCTGGGCTGCACTGACAAAGAAGTAACGCTGAAAGAATTTGCCGCGGTTTACGGATTCCATTATGATGAAATCATGTACATGGGCGATGATCTTCCGGATTACAATGCGATGAAGTTGGCCGGAATTGCAGTTTGTCCATACAACGCTGCGATAGAGATTCGGGAAATCTGCACGTATGTTTCGCCGTTTAATGGCGGAGAAGGATGTGTGAGGGATGTTTTACGACAGGTAATAGACGTTAGACGGTAGACGGTAGACGGTAGACTGGCGCCTGCCGGCAGCAAGGAACAGTATTTCATTTGAACTAACGTTCAATAATAATTGCACCCCTTCGGGGTTTGGTCAGTCATTGGACAGTATGAGTGTCAGACTGAGGCTCTCGACTTCGCTCGAGACAGGCTCCGCCGAAGGGTGACACGAAAGACGTTAGAAGTGAGTAACCCCCGGCACGCAATCAGTAAATTAATTCCTATTTTTACCTCGTGACGGATTTCCTGAAACTTATACGTTTTCCCAACCTTCTAATTCTTGCGTTTACGCAATACATGATCCGTTTCTTCATGTTGCGTCCGTATGTGGAGAAGTCGCGGTTTGAATTGGGTTATTCGGTAATTCGCTTTCAGATCACAGAAATTGATTTCTTCCTGCTGGTGCTTTCCACCGTAATGATTGCTGCGGCCGGTTACATTATCAATGATTACTTTGACATCCGCATTGACGAGGTGAATCGCCCTGCCACAAACATGGTGGGTAAAACCATCAAGCGTCGCATTGCAATGGTGTCTCATATGTCGCTGAACATTGTAGGTGTTCTGATCGGACTATGGATTTCCTGGAAGTACGATATGTTCCGCGCAGGTTCGTTCATTTACATTGCCGCTCCTGCCCTGCTCTGGTTTTACAGCACAAGTCTGAAGCGACAATTCCTTATCGGGAATATCGTGATTGCGTTGTTGAGTTCCCTCATTCCGTTATTGGGCGTGATCTATGAATTGACGGCTATGTCGAAAGCTTTCCCTGCGCTTGTGCAGCAAAGGATCTTATTGCTTGATCTTCCTCTGACCTTCACATTGGGTTACACACTTTTCGCTTTTCTGATTTCGCTTATTCGCGAAGTGGTCAAAGACATTGAAGACTACGAAGGCGATTTGGCTTACGGTTGCAAAACGCTTCCGATTGTAATGGGAATCGCCCGTGCTAAATGGATTGTGATTACACTCATCGCAGGACTGATGTCGGCGCTGTGCTACATTCAATACGTTTGGTGGCAACTCGATCAATGGAATTTCCTTTTCTACATTCTCGTGTTGTTGCAGTTACCTGTGCTTTATCTTGCGTGGCGCACACATAAAGCAACCGGGAAGAAAGATTGGCGTTTCCTCAGCGGAATGCTCAAGTACATTATGGTGGCAGGAATTTCATTCCTCTTCCTGTACTCGAACGAAGTGATGAGCAATCTGAAATAAATTCAGTTCAGTGGCAGCGCCTTCCTTAAAACACAAACTCATTCTTGCTTCCAAATCGCCACGAAGAAATTTTCTCCTTCGTGAAATCGGTTTTGACTTTGAGTTGCGCACCAAAGACGTAGATGAATCATTTCCTGATCACCTGAAAGCAGAAGAAATTCCTTTGTATCTGTGCCGCAAAAAAGCAGATGCATTTCTGCACGACCTGCGCAGCGACGAACTCGTAATCACCGCAGATACTATTGTGTGGATTCACAATCACGTACTCAACAAACCTGAAGACGAAACGCAGGCGGTTGACATGCTCATGGAACTCTCCGGAAATTGTCACGAAGTTTTCACCGGAGTCTGTCTGCGCACAGTGGAAAATGAATTCTCATTCACCGTTCGTAGCGAAGTGTGTTTCCGTGAAATGACATTGCACGATGCGGAAGATTACGTACGCCGTTGCCAGCCGCTTGATAAAGCCGGATCCTACGGTGCTCAGGAATGTCTCAAAGCCGGATTCAATCCGTGTTCTCCGGAAGAGATCGCTTTCCTGAATTCCATTGGTAAATCAGCGTTGATTGAGAAGTCGATTGTGACTGCCGCAGAAAGTAAATTCGACTGTGTGGACCGCATCATCGGATCGTATTTCAATGTGATGGGATTACCGGTGATGGAACTGTTTGGAAAGTTGTCAGCGATCAGCGATCAGTGAACAGGCTTAGTGAACAGAGAACAGTGATCAGTGGTGGTGACTAAACGAGTTCAATACAACTAGCTAACTCGTTTACCACCCACTTACACTGTTCGCTGATCACTGATCGCTGTTATCTACTTACCCCCATCATAATCCGGAATCACCTGAACAGGTTTTTCATCGTTCACGAATTCCTGCATTCCCACAATACCGTAGCGCGGCTTGAGCCAATACATGAAACCGTTTTTCATTTCATTCTTGTAAGTGCAATACTGAATGGTGTCGCCGGTTTCCTGAACAAGTGCAACGCTGCCGTCGGGCTTACCGATCGGACAATACATGTACGTTGACCAAGCCATGCGATCGTTCGCATCTTTGCTTTTACCGAGAAACACGGTGTATTTTCCTTCATCGGTTTTTTCGAGCTTGCCCATTTTCTGCAACTGCTTGATGTAGCAAACGCCTCCGAGATTCTTGTAAATCGCAACGTACTTTTTGAGAATCATGGAATCGGCTGATGTGCGTGTCAACGACTTCGGATCACAATCGCTCTTGACAGGTTTCGGTTTCTTTTTTTTCTTCTTCTTTTTCTTTTTATCCTTTTTCTTTCCTGCGGAAAAATCCATTCTATGCGCGCGCTCCGCATGATAAAAAGCAGATCCTGCCGAAAAGAGCAGCACTCCCGATAACAGTAAGAAGATGATTCCGAAACGGCGCATTACCACAATTTACGGACTTATAACGAAAAACAATAGAAGAGATACAGCTGATCAGCCGCGAATACGATCCAGAATGTCGCTCACAATGCGGGCTTCTTCTGCTGTGAGGCGCGTTGCCATTTCTTTATCCTGCAACTGCATTGGCTCATCCAACTCGCTGAGAAGTTCAAGGCCTTTTTGTGTGATCTTGATGTCCATCTGACGGCGATCCGTAGGGCATGTTTTGCGATCCACCAGCTTTTTGATCACCAACTTATCAATCAATCGCGAAGCATTGGAGTTTTTGTCGAGCATTCGCTCCTGAATCAATCCAACTGAAGCCGGTTTCCCTTGCTGACCCCGAAGAATGCGCAACACATTGTATTGCTGCAATGTGATTTTGTAGGGTTTGAGAACGCGGGTTGATTCAGAACCGAACCATGACGAAGTAACAAACACGTTCAGAATCAGTTTCTGATACGGACTGCTGAAGGTCTTTTGTTTGATTTCGTCCTCGAGTTTCATGTGACAAATATAACAATCAGAAATGAATGAAGGGTAAATGATTTATATCAGAAGTGAGACCTGAGACTTGAGAAGTGAGAAGTGAGAAATGAGACTGGCGTCTGCGCGCTGCTTATAGAAAGACTTTAGACGTTTGACTTTAGACTGGCGCCTGCCGGCAGCGAGGAATTATTTTTCTTTGAACTAATGTTCAATAATAATTGCACCCCTTCGGGGTTTTAGAGCAACAACAATCGAGGTTGTATGTCAGACTGAACCTCCCGACTTCGCTCGAGACAAGCTCCGCCGAAGGATGGCTGCTGAACCTTGAAACTACTGAAAGAAATTCAGAGCTACAAGGTCCTTGAGCAGGTAACGTTTTCCGTTGCGCTCTGCAGTGACAAAAGCGTCGGTTTGTCCGGCGGCGATGATACGCTGACGGTACGCTTCCGCTTCACCGAGTGTGGCAAATTTGCCCATTGTGAAACGCGTAATGCCGTCGTCGAGAACGATGCGATCAATGGTTCCCAAAGTTGAAAGGTGATTGTAACGGTAATTGTCCGGATAGTTGTACGCTGCGATCTGAACACGGAAAATCAATCCTTCCGCCTTGGCATTGCCGAATTTTGCAACGATGTCGTTGTATTCCGTTACGATTGCCGTTGGCGGAACGATGACAGAATCTTTTTTCTCAGGTGTTGTTACAACAACCGGCGGTGTGATTAAAGTATCTTTTTTCACGTTGCGCTGTGCGAGAAATGCCTGAGTGTAGAAGTTGAAATCCTGTGTGAGATGCAATACACCTTGTTCTGACATTGGTGCATTGATCTTTCCGATCAGATTTTCGTAACCGTTCATCTCGCACATCACTGTATAATTTCTTCCCTGCGGAAGGTTGACCAGATACTTTCCGGAAACTTTGTTCGAATTCAGATAGTAGTTGCGCAACTTGCCGGCATCGTCTTTCACAATGATCGTAGCAAGCACGGGCATGCTGTCAAGCGTAACAGTTCCTGTCAACTGCGCCATGTGCGGATTCGCAACATTCATATCACCTGTGATGCGGTAAATGTCCTGCTGCCCCATTCCGCCTGCAGCTCCTGAAGAATAGTAACCGAAAGTTCCGTCAATACCGAGAACGAAATATTTATCATCTCCCGGTGTGTTGATCGGATAACCCATATTGATCGGTTCTCCGGGCTCCGACCACGAACTGTCAACGGGCGTTAACTCTGTTTGGAAAATATCATATCCGCCCATGCTGTTGTGTCCTTCCGAATTGTAAATCAAAATCAATCCGTTCGGATGCAAGAACGGAGAATCTTCGTTCTCTTCAGTATTCACTTTCGGACCCATGTTGCGCACATTGCCCCATGTTCCGTCAGGAAGTAAACTCGCCATCCAGATATCGCGACCGCCGTAACCGCCTGCGCGTTCACTGGCGAAATACATTGTGCGCATATCCGCAGAAAAAGTAGCATGACCTTCCCATGCGCCGGTGTTCACATCACCTTTCACAGGTTCAGGAATACTCCATTCTTCTCCTTCGAGTTTGGAGAGATACAAATCGCCGCCGCCCGATTCATCCTTGTAAATGATGAGCGTTTGTCCGTCGTTTGAAAAACCTACAGCAGCATCGTGACCTACAGTGTTGATAGAGCTGTTCAGTGCTTCTGGCTCTGACCACTTGCCATCAATCTTGGTCGAGCGATAAATATCTTCAAAATAAATTCCACCTGAATCCGGTTGACCGGGATACGACTGCAAACCACCTACACTGTTTTCTCCAACGTAAGTGTAAAGCATTACCGAATCATCGGAAGTTACAACAGGAACATATTCCGAACCCGGAGTATTCACAGGAGATTCAATATTCGTGATTGTTACGTCTACAGGAGTTTTCTCTAATTCTTTCGCATTCTCATTATAGCGTTTCAAGCGCTCCGCTTGCTTTCTGATTTCAGGTGAAGTTTTCTTGCTTTGCAAAACCTGCTGCAGATATTCGAGCGACTTATCATATTGTCCGTTGAGATGGAACGATCGTGCGAGATAAAAATCAATGTCCAATGCTTTCGGATTCCTTGATTTGATGTCCATCAGATAATCCATGGATTTCGCCACTTCATCCGGCTTGTACAGCAAACACACACCGATGCGGAATTTGAGAATATCTGCGTTCGGATACTTCACTTCCAGCTCACGGTAAATCTCCAATGCGAAAAGATAATTTCCCTGATAGAACAACTCTTCTGCAATGAAAAATTCCTCCTGACCTTTTTTATCTTTCTTCCAGCCTTTGCCAAGA
>JBJOKQ010000170.1:0-7189 GCA_046046005.1 Bacteroidota bacterium
CTGATCAGGTGAAAGAAGAATTCTGCAAAGTAATTGACTTGGTGCTTTATGTTTTCAGAGCACTTGGATTTGAAAATTACACCGCGCAGATTTCACTTCGCGACAAAGTAGATCGCGCGAAATATATCGGCACTGAAGAAAACTGGAACAAAGCGGAACAATCCATCATTGAAGCAGCAGCTGAAAAAGGATTGAAGACAGTTATCGAATACGGAGAAGCAGCTTTCTACGGACCGAAGCTTGACTTCATGGTGAAGGATGCAATCGGCAGAAAGTGGCAGTTAGGAACCATTCAGGTGGATTACAATTTGCCTGAACGTTTTGAACTCGAATACACAGGTTCGGATAACCAGAAGCATCGTCCGGTGATGATTCACCGTGCGCCTTTCGGTTCTATGGAGCGCTTTGTGGCGGTTCTGATTGAGCATTGTGCAGGAAAGTTCCCGTTGTGGCTGACACCTGAACAAGTGGCTATTCTTCCTGTGAGCGACCGATTTAATGACTATGCTCATTCCGTTCTTGAAGAGTTGAAAAATTCCGATATTCGCGGGTACGTTGATGATCGCAGCGAGAAAGTAGGGAAGAAAATCCGTGATAATGAGTTAAAGAAAGTTCCTTTCATGCTCATTGTTGGTGAAGAGGAGAACGCATCACGCACGGTAAGTGTGAGAAAGCAAGGAGAAACGGGCGGTGATCAAGGGAAGATGTCGATTGCGGAGTTTGCAGCTTTGATCAACGGAGAAGTAAACGAGAGATTGGCGTCGATAAAGTAGATAAATGAGTTTCGGATTAAAGAGTATCGGGTTCTGAACTTTTTATCCGGAAACACGAAACGATACAGGTGTTAATCATGCGCGCGATGTGCGTGATTACGCCAAATTAAAGTGAGTAATAACTAAAAAAGCGGAGGTTAAAATCGCAGCTCCATTTAACAAAAAGCCAGGTGGAGGACCACCAAGGCCATTTACACCGGGAGGAGGACCACGTCCACCATTTCCACGCGGACCGCGTCCGCCAAGAGTAAAAGAAGAACTTCACAGGATCAATGAGAAGATCCGCGACGTATCGCAAGTACGTGTTGTAGGTGAAGGAATTGAACCCGGCGTTTACAGTATTGCCAAAGCACTCGAGATGGCGCAGGAAGCACAGCTCGATCTTGTGGAAATTGTTGCCGGTGCAGATCCTCCTGTCTGCCGTATCGTAGATTACAAGAAGTTCCTCTACGAACAGAAGAAAAAGCAGAAGGAAATCAAGTCGAAGGCACAGAAGGTAATCGTGAAAGAAATTCGTTTCGGTCCGCAGACTGACGATCACGATTTCAACTTCAAGAAGAATCACGCGATCAAGTTTCTTGAAAGCGGCGCTAAAGTAAAAGCGTATGTGTTCTTCCGTGGCCGTTCGATCGTGTTTAAAGAACAAGGTGAAATTCTGTTGCTGCGTTTTGCCCAGGAGCTTGAGGAATACGGAAAAGTTGAAGGACTTCCGCAACTCGAAGGCAAGAAGATGCAAATGATGATTGCGCCGAAGAAGAAGAAATAAACTTTAGACTTTAGACCTAAGACTTTAGACCTGTGCTCGCAAGAGTGCGGGTCTTTTTTATGGGAATCCCGTAACTTTTTGCGAGGAATCGGTACTCACAACAGGATTAATTGCTGCGGCGCCAGACGATTAAAGTTCCAAAATATCGGAAATCGCAGTTTTTTGCTTGAAATTCTGCGTAATTCGATCAAGGAAACGGTGTTTTGTAAACAAGAATTATTACTTTTGCAGCCCCGTCCGAATGTCCGGCCGGGATTAATTAAAAGTGCTTTATGCCAAAGATGAAAACCAATTCCAGCGCGAAGAAGAGATTCAAGCTCACTGGATCGGGAAAAATCAAGCGTAAACATGCGTTTAAGCGTCACATTCTTACAAAGAAAGCGACTGCACGTAAGCGTGCTCTGACTAAAGCTGCCCTTGTCAGCAAAGCAGACTCGAACAACGTGAAGGCGTTACTTTGCATGTAATCTGAAGGCTGAACAAAAGTTCACCAAGGTTTCAACCGAATGTTAAACCCGATGCTCAGTAAATAAGATCCGCACGAAGCGGACGCTGAACATCAAAACGAAAAACAAAATGCCAAGAAGTGTCAATTCAGTAGCATCACGCGAACGTCGCAAAAAGGTGCTCAAGCGTACCAAAGGATATTGGGGCGCAGCAGGCAACGTTTGGACAGTTGCCAAAAACATCCACGAAAAAGGTCTTACTTACGCATACCGCGACCGCAAGCAGAAGAAGCGCAACTTCCGCAGCCTGTGGATCCAGCGTATCAACGCAGGTGTACGTGAACATGGTTTGTCTTACTCACAATTCATGGATCTCGTTCACAAGAAAGGCGTTGAACTCAACCGCAAAACTCTTGCTGATCTTGCAATGAATCATCCTGCTGCTTTCAAAGCGGTTGTTGATTCACTTAAAAAGTAATCAGCGATCAGAGATAATGATCAGGCCGCTCCGCAAGGGGCGGCTTTTTTGTTGGGTTAACTTTTTCCAATACACTATCGAATAACTATTTTTAAAGAATGGACATTGATGGGATATGGCGAGGAGTAATCACATATGGCGAAAGTTATAGTGGTGATCAAGGGAAGACTTTATCCTTTAGTGTAGAAATTGAACAATACGGTAACTCTTTCGATGCTCTCTCAATTGATATTTCCGGCTTCGGAATGAATACACAGCCAGCAGATATTCACGGGGAAATTTTCGGCGGGGACATTAGTTTTACTAAACAATATCGAGCGATATCAATTGCTGGCGATCCAATAGATCCCTCTCAACCAGGCATCGAAATTCTTTATACGGGCAAGTTTTCAATCAGTCAAGGACAATTTATTGGGACATGGAAGTTCAAGCCCGGAATATATAATTGGGGAGATAACTATTACGAATCCCTGGGAGAAGGCTCTTGGGTTATGCATAGAATCTAATTCACAGAACTCACGATCTCAATAATTTTCATTCATGGCCAAAAAACTCGCTACCATCAAAACAAAAGAAACAGCTGCCAGCGTTGACGATTTCATTGGTGCAATTGCGGATGAAACCAAACGCAAAGACAGTCTGGCGCTGGTCAAACTCATTCAGAAAGTGACGAAGGAGAAACCCAAACTTTGGGGCTCGGCCATTATCGGTTTCGGTAATATGATATATGAAAGTCCGAATACCGGTCGGCAGGTAGAATGGTTTAAAGTTGGATTTGCTCCACGCAAAGCAGCATTGACTTTGTATCTGATGATGGACGCGAAGAAGAAAGAATCGCATCTGAAGAAGTTGGGGAAATACAAGTCAGACGGTGGTTGTGTTTATGTGAAGAAGCTAGAAGATGTGGATATGAAAGTGCTGGAGGCTTTGGTAAAGGATGCTGTTGCTGGTAAGTAGAGAACAGACTTTTAGTAAAAAAAAACTTTAGACGGTAGACTTTAGACCACGGTACTTCGGCTACCGAGTGAGTGTAACTTCTGATCTCCAATTGCATTATGAAAGCATGAAGAAATTTACGTTCCCCATTTTGTTTGTGATTTCGATGCTTTTCGGTGCTTGCGGAGAGGAGCGATCGCCAATCGTAAAAGAGAATCAAGTGGTTGATACGACTGGTAACGCCGCGCCGAATATTTCATCGTTTAAATCGGATCCGTCATTCATAGTTACGAACGAGATTGTTTCACAATACGGACCTTCATCGATCATACGCGATGTGGTGATTGATAATAACGGTACAATCTGGATGGCAACTTGGGATGGGATTGTGAGTTATGATCCGGAAACAAAACAGTTTACCAATCACGCTTTGAAAAGCGGGCTTTCGCATCACCGTGTTTACAGTGTGTTGTTAGACAGCAAAGGAAATTTGTGGTTCGGGACGCTTGGAGCAGGAGTTTACAAATACGATGGAGCACGATTTACCAATTGGAGTTCGCATAAAGGATTGCTCAATGATGTAGTTATGGATATCGCTGAAGATGCAAAAGGAAATATCTGGTTTGCAACGAATGAAGGTGTGAGCCGCTTCAATGGGACTTCTTTCATGAATATGGATAGTACCAACGGAATTAACGGAGCCGTTTATGCGTTGGCAGAGGATCACAAAGGAGTCATGTGGATTGGAGGTGAAAACGGTTTGTTTCAGGCTTCACAAGCAACACTTTCTGGAAACGCAAAAGTGCGCGAGTTGATTTCCTCCTATAACACAAGTTACACGAATGTGCGTGATTTACATTGGTCTGGAACTTCAATGTGTGTTGGATGCTCCAGCGGATTTTATTGCTCGGTAATCGGAGATGTGAATCAATTATTGAGAATCAATGGTGAATTCACCAGCTACATTCACCCGAGTATTTCATCTGATTTAATTATCACTTCGGACGGAATTCGCATTTATACAACTCCAAACTACAAAGCGAATGAGAGCCCCGCATTGCCTTTTGCGAAAATTACAGATAACAAGAACAACTTGTCGGTCTTCGGTGCGACACAAGCAAAAGACGGAACAATTTGGTATGGCGCAATGGACGGTTTGCATTCGGTGAAGGATGGTAAAGATGTTAGTTACAAGAAACCGTAGTCATTTTGCCGTAGAAATCACGGAATGCTCAGATTGAATTGTACTTTTAAATCGTGAATCTTCCTTCAGCACATCTTGAATCGCTACGCAAATCGTTGGGCAATGAGTTTGATCAATTCGCTCTGGCTTACAATGAAGCACCGCCTGTTTCCATTCGCATTAACAAAGGCAAATGGCAAGGAGAAACACCGTCAGATCATGTTGCCTGGTCTGAAGACGGATACTATCTGAAAGAGCGTCCTTCGTTCACACACGATCCGAAATTTCATGCAGGGTGGTATTACGTGCAGGAAGCGAGTTCACAATTTTTATCGCACATCGCGAAAAATGTATTCCCGAAAGATCATTCGTTGAAAGTGCTGGATTTGTGCGCGGCTCCCGGAGGGAAATCAACATTGTTAGCAAGTGAATTGAGTGATGATGATTTGCTGGTAAGCAATGAAGTGATTCGCACGCGGGCGCATATTCTCGCAGAGAACATTTCGAAATGGGGAAAGCCCAACGTGGTTGTTACCAACAATGATCCGGAACAATTTCAGAAGCTCAAAGGATTCTTTGATGTGATTGTGGTTGATGCGCCATGTTCGGGAGAAGGATTGTTTCGTCGCGATCCGGAACTCACCAGTGAATGGAGCGAAGAGAATGTAAATCTCTGTTCTGCTCGCCAAAGGAGGATTGTCCTTGACATATGGGATTCACTCAAAGAAGGCGGAATTCTGGTGTACAGCACGTGTACATTTAACGCGCAGGAGAATGAAGAGAACCTCACGTGGTTAAAAAGTCAGATCAGTTTCGAGTCTGTTGAGTTAAATGTGCCGAAGGATTGGGATATAGTTGAGTCGCCAGAGCCTCTTAACACGAAACCTGAAACTATTCACGGCTACAGGTTTTATCCCCACAAAGTGAAAGGTGAAGGCTTCTTTGTTTCCGTGCTTCTAAAGACGGATGCGTCGGAACAAACGGGCGGAAAAGAGAAATTGCTCTTCACTCCTGCTCCGGCCAAGGAACGCAATGAGGTTTCATCATGGCTGAAAAATCCGGAGCAATTTGACTTCATTCGTCGTGGCGATCATGTGCTTGCGGTGCCGAAAATTCATGTTGAATCTGTGCATAAACTATCGCGTTTACTGAACTGCGTGCAGTACGGAATTCCTGTTGCCGATGCGCAAAAAGGACTGAAACCATTGCATGAATTGTCGCAATCTATTCAGCTGAATACAAGCGCATTTCATGTTACCGAATTAAGCAAAGATGAAGCGCTGAAATTTCTTGCGAAAGAGGATTTCAAAGTCAACGATTCGCACAAAGGTATAGCCCTGATGATGCACGACGGAGCCGCTTTGGGATGGATGAATTTACTGGGTAATAGGGCGAATAATTTGTATCCGAAGGAATGGAGGATACGCAGACTTTAGACGTTAGACTTGAGACTATAGACTTGAGACCTGAGACTATAGACTTGAGATGTGTGAGGCCTTCCCTGCTTTTTGATCGTTATCGAATTAAGCACTTACACTCGGTTGTACGCGGCGAAACTCGTGAATGTGTTGATGAAGTTCCCGAACTTTACAAGGAAGGTGTGGATTAATCCACACCTTCAAACATCTGATAATATTTCAACCTCATCACTCGGGAGCGCCCCTCCCCCAACGAAAAAACCGCCTCATTTCTGAAGCGGCTTCCTTTATCATTCATCTGCAGATTACGCAGTAACTTTTCCAAGGACTTTCGCCATCGTTTTGCCGATGGTTGCCGGTGAATCCACAACGTGAACACCGCACTCGCGAAGGATAGCCATTTTTGCTTCTGCAGTGTCTTCTGCTCCGCCAACAATTGCACCTGCGTGACCCATAGTACGACCTTTTGGCGCAGTTTTTCCTGCGATGAATCCAACAACCGGCTTCTTGTTTCCGTTTGCTTTGATCCAACGTGCTGCTTCCGCTTCCAGTCCGCCACCGATCTCACCGATCATTACGATTCCTTCAGTTGCAGGATCGTTCATCAGCAATTCAACAGCTTCTTTAGTTGTAGTTCCGATGATAGGATCTCCTCCGATACCGATAGCTGTTGTAACACCCAGACCTGCTTTCGCAATCTGATCTGCTGCTTCGTATGTCAATGTTCCCGACTTGGAAACGATTCCGATTGTACCTTTTTTGAAAACGAATCCAGGCATGATTCCCACTTTCGCTTCTCCTGCAGTGATAACTCCAGGACAGTTCGGTCCGATCAAACGGCAGTCGCGACCGCGCAGATATTCTTTCACCTGCACCATGTCTTTCACCGGAATTCCTTCGGTGATACAAACCACAACTTTGATTCCCGCTTCTGCAGCTTCCATGATTCCGTCTGCAGCAAATGCAGGTGGAATAAAAATGATGGAAACATCAGCACCTGTTGCTTTAACAGCGTCAGCTACTGTGTTAAATACAGGACGATCCAGATGTGTTTGTCCTCCTTTACCCGGAGTTACACCACCAACTACGTTGGTTCCGAATTCAATCATTTGTGTTGCGTGAAATGTTCCTTCACTTCCTGTGAATCCCTGAACAATCACTTTTGAATTTTTTCCTACCAGAACGCCCA
>JBJOKQ010000171.1:0-7163 GCA_046046005.1 Bacteroidota bacterium
ATGAAAAACATTGTGCGTCGTGATTACGCGGAACGCATTTTTGCAAACATTGATTTACTGGAGCAACGAAACTTTCGTTTGAAGTTGAATGCCGTAGTTGTAAAAGATCTGAACGAAGATGAGCTGATCGACTTTGTGGAATACACAAAGGAGCACAACGTAGAATTCCGCTTCATTGAGTTTATGCCTTTCGACGGAAATCGTTGGGATAAATCGAAGTGCGTGAGTTACGCGGAAATGCTGGAACGCATTCAGTCGAAGTACGGAGAGAAAGTGCTTCGTCTTGAAGATGGTCCTAACGATACTGCGCGTCATTACAAGATTGAAGGTTATGCCGGAACTTTTGCGGTGATCAGTTCCATAACCAATCCGTTCTGTGATACCTGCAATCGTTTGCGATTAACCGCGGACGGGAAAATGCGTAACTGTTTATTCTCAGGCGCGGAAACGGATTTGCTTTCTGCTTTGCGTAACGGAGAAGCGCTTGAACCGTTAATCAGAAATTCGGTGATGAAGAAGAAAGCTGTTCGTGCCGGATACGAGCCGACTGATGAGACTGCTGCTGTTCCTGATGATGTGAATCAGCGTGCGATGGTTGCGATTGGGGGATAATGTTAATTGTGCGTGAAGCTGTTGTCGGAAAACATAAGCGCTATCGCATATGTTTAGGCTTGAGATGTTGTTCCGCGCTTTCAATGATTTCAGCAATTCTCTTTCTTCTGGTTTCTTCTGTTTTGGCGAATACAAGCCATGATAAAATCATCTTCATAGCTGAATTGCTTAAACTCAAATAGAATTTTTTCGCTTTGGGTTTCCGGGAGAAGGCCGCTTGAAGGTCGGAGGGAATTTTTAATTCTTCCACTTCATCCAATAGGGTCCATGAGCCGTTTTGCTTTGCCATTGCAATACTCTTTAATCCGGCTTCGGTCATTAAGCCCTGTTCAGTTAGTTTCTGTACTTTTTCTTTATTGATCTTAGACCAGGTGCCATTGGGTTTTCGCTTACTGAAATATTGATGCGCTGTTTCCTCGTCGACTTTTACTTTCTTACTGTCTATCCACCCAAAACACAAAGCAACATCAACCGCTTCGCTCCAGGTAATTGATTTTACGCCTGATTTCTTATTGTAGAAAACGAGCCAGACAGCTTGTTTTGAAAGATGGTTTTTCTCCAACCATTTTCTCCACGCAGTTTGTGTCTTGGGATAGAATATTTCAGTTCCTTTTGCGTCCATTTATTTTGCTCCCGACTATACACTAAGTTTAGCGAAAATCCCTTTGGCTTCAGGATTATATTCGTTTAATTGATGCAACTCAATCATGTCTGCCGCCTGCTGCAATTTTAAAAACGTGCAGCAAATCCGGAAACAAAGCATCCATCGTTTCAGCAGCGCCGCGTGTGGAGCCCGGCAAAGCGAGAATCAAAGTTTTTCCTCTGAATCCTGCTACACCGCGTGAGAGCATTGCCCACGGTGTGCGATCATGTCCGTAACTGCGTGCGAATTCCATGATGCCCGGAACGGGTCTTTCGATTAAATCAGAAAGTGCTTCCGGTGTTACATCTCGTGATGATAAACCGGTTCCGCCTGTGAGAATCACAAGATCATTTCCGCTTTCGCAGAGTTCCAGAACTTTGTTGCGTATCGATTCGATTTCATCCGGAACAACGCTCATTCCTGTAACAGAAACATCGCATGATTGCAGTTTCTCAACTATTGTAGCACCAGCCTTGTCTTCTTTCTGTCCTGCAGAAATTGTATCCGAACAAACGATAACCGCGCCACGCAAATCTTTTCTGAATTTGTCTTTGAAATCGGATTTGCCACCTGTTTTTGAAATCAGTCGTATGTTCTGTATGCTGATTCCTTTGTCAATGGGTTTCAGCATGTCATACATTGTCAACGCCACAACACTTACACCGTGCATGGCTTCCACTTCAACACCGGTTTTGTAAATGGTGTGCACTTCCATTTCAATTTCTACAGACAGACCGTTTACATTGTAACGCACAGCAGTGAATTCTACCGGCAACGGATGACAATCCGGAATCATGTCTGAAGTTTTCTTGACAGCAAACAATCCTGCGGTTTTCGCCATTTCAAAAACATCTCCTTTAGGAACACGTTTCTGCACAATAGCGTCAATGGTTTCCTGTGAACTTACATTCAGCACAGCGCCTGCAACGGCTTTGCGCAATGTGTTGTGTTTATGCGTAATGTTGATCATCAGTTATTCGTTTTCCATTGATAAGATTCGTCTTCGAAATATTCTTTGCCCCAGATTGCCACTTCTTTCTTGATGCGCTCCACCAAATAGCGACAAGCTTCAAACGCGTCGTTACGATGCGGAGAAGAAGTGAAAACGAAAAGACAGATTTCTCCCGCTTTTACTTTTCCAAGGCTATGATAAATATGCATGCAGGTAAGATTATACTTACCAAAAGCTTCTTCACGAATGTTGTGCAGCGTTTCCTCCGCTAATTCCTGATGCGATGTGTATTCGATTCCTGCTACAGTTTTTCCGTCAATCACATCGGCACGCACCTGTCCGAGGAAAATGTCGTGGGCGCCAATTGTGGTTTTGGTAGTGTGTTTCTGAATGGAATCACCAATGAAAGAAGAACTGATCGGTCCATCAATGAATACTGTCTTTTTCTTTTTCTCTGTGCTCATATCAGATTTCAATTATCAAATTCAACCACAACATTCTGTGCTGATTGTATCCAGCGGCTCCCGGTCTGTGAATCAGAAATGCGGTTGCCGACAGCGTGAACATCTTATTGAATTTCCAGGCAGCGCCTGCGAAAACTCTGTTCTGATCGAAGGCAGGACGATTGTTAATGACATCTTCCGTGCGGAAGAAATGTTCATCGCCAATACTCAACGTTAATGGTGCCAGAGAAGAATCAATCTTCGCAGCGTTCATTTCAATCATGATACGATTGCGCATACGCAGTGAATTCTTCCATTGATCGGAGTTGTCTGCTTTCGATAATCGATCTTCGAATCCGGGACGGTAACGGAAACCGAAAGCATCTTTCTTCAGATTGTATTCTGCGTTGATTGCCCATCGGAATTCCCAACTGTTGCTTTTAGTGAAGTCATTTTCCGTATTGATGGAAGGATAATTGCGCATCACCGCGAAAGGAGAAAGGCCGAATCTCCAGTTTCCGCTTTTACGATAAATCCAGATTCTGGCCATGTGTGCCAGATGAGTTTCCGGAATGAAGCTGCTGTATGGTTTGTTCTGTGTACGGAAGTTGTATTCTGTTTCGAGTTTATAACCTGATTTGAATTCATGATTCAGATAAACGCGACTCCATAATTCATAATGAATCTGCTGCGCGTTTAATGCAGAGCTCACCAGACACAGAATTACAATTACGAATAGAAACCGTATAGTTTTCATTTTACACTGTAAAAGTACGAACGGACCAATCTTCCGCGTTGATGAATAGAATTTTATTCGCAAGGACATCTCCGCTACCGCTGATGATTTTGATGGCTTCCGTGGCTTGAATCGTTCCCGCCATTCCTGCTAATGAACCGATAACGCCGGCTGCATTGCAATCGACTTGAGCATCCGACAAATTCGCATTCGGAAAAAGCGTCCGGTAATCTGCAGAGCGTTTTCCGTCGGGCAATAAGAAATTAATGACATACACTTGCGCCTGAAAACGATACAGACTTGCGGAAACGAGAACTTTATCGGCTTTTAAACATGCATCGATGATCAGATAGCGCGTTTCGAAGTTGTCTGTGCAATCCAGAATTACATCATGATTTGCAATGAGAGTATCTGCATTTTCTGACGTTATCTGTTCTGCGATTGCAGTGACATTACTTTCCGGATGCAGTTGCTTTAGTTTCTCACCGGCAACAATTGCTTTCGACTTTCCGATATCATTGTGACCAAAAAGAATCTGACGCGGAAGATTGCTCAATGCAATTGTATCGTGATCTGCGATTGTAATTGACCCGACACCGCACGAAGCCAGATAGAGCAGAGCAGGGCATCCCAATCCGCCGGCACCAATCACAAGCACAGAACTGTTTTTCAGTTTTTCCTGTCCCTGAATTCCGAAACCGGGAACGGAAATCTGTCTGCTGTATTTTTCTTTATCCGAACTGCTCAGCATGATTTATCCTCCTGCAAATGGCGGTAACAATCCGATTTGATCTCCATCAGTGAACTTGTGATTGTCGCTGACAATTTTATTGCCGCAGGAGATAATGAAAGGTACGGTGTTCAGCAATGGATACATCTCAAATAGTTTAGCTTTGAGATCAGCCACAGAAACAGCTTCAACAGATTCTTCCTTCTTTCGAGTAAGATCTGTAAGTTGTCCGTAATATGTGACATTTACTTTCATTGGTTCGCGTTCAATTGGTTCAGTTCTTCCGCGGTGTTAATATTGCGGAATGGATTTAATTCTCCGGTATCAATTGTTACAGTTTCATGCGGCATGCAGGAAATAAATCGGCGCATACCCAGTTCATCATTCTTCAATGCGTTCTCAACAGCCGGCAATAGTGATTTGTTGTAGATCGCGCAAAGCGGTTCCAATTGTCCGAGATATTCAGGTACAACAATGCTGTAATCGGAGCTGTGATCACGCATGAGCTGCAATGTTTTCACACCAACGAAAGGAATATCGCAACTCAGAATGAGATTGCGCTCAGTACGTGTATGTGTCAACGCTGTATATATTCCGCCTAGTGGTCCTTTCTCAGGATAAATATCTTCGAACACATCACAACTGGTATAATCGTAAATGTGCTTCGGCCCGATAATGATGATGGAATCGGTCACTTGACGTAATGTTCGTAACACATGCTCAATCATGGGAATACCGTTGAGCAAGGCAGTTCCTTTATCGCGACCCATTCTCGAACTTTTTCCACCGGCGAGAATGATTCCTGTTATAGGTTTCAAATCGCTCATGTGAGAATCAGTTTAACGCAAGCAATGGAAAGCGTAACGGCGAGAACGGTTTTAAATACAGGTCCTGCGAATTTTCTGCTTCCCGCCCAGGAGCCTGCGAGTCCGGCAACAGCTGCAACAGCGATCCATATCCAGATAACAGGATCGAATTGAATTCCTTTTGTTGCAAGTCCAATGATTCCGGAAACAGAATTTACAAGAATGAAAAGCGCAGAAACAGCCGCTGTTTCTTTTAATTCGGCCCAACCGAGAATCAGTAATAATGGTGTGAGTATAATTCCGCCTCCGATTCCTATCATTCCGCTGAGAAGTCCTATGAACGCTCCTGCGATTAATGCCCATATTAATTGCGGCGGACTTGATTGCTCTTTGCCTTTTCCGAATAATCCCAGAATACGAAGAACGCCAAGAAGTAAAAGCACACCGAGAATCTTACGGTAAATATCATCTTCCAGCGTGATCAATGCGCCGAGAAAACTTGCAGGAACAGAGGCGACGGCAAAGGGCCAGAATAATTTCCTTTTAAAATATCCTGCACGGTAATATTGAAAAAATGCAACTGAAGAAACAATGATATTCAGAAGCAATGCGGCGGGCTTCATGGATGAAGCAGCAATTCCGGTAACAGCAGCAAGCGCAAGATATCCGCTGGCGCCACCATGTCCAACCGATGCGTATGCAAAAGCTACGATTGCCAGAAGCAGTAAAAACAGGATTGTGGTGTGCTCGCCCATTAGTGACGTTATTCCTGTAAAGGTATAACGAAACGACTGAAATTAAGCGATCTTCAACTTTTTACTTTCATTGCGCAAAAAGGTCTGAAATCGCTTGCACGCGGCGTTGTATTGTTTCAGGACTTTTCTGCCTTCAGGAGTGATATCCGCGCCGCCTCCGCCCGAACCGCCTGTGGATTTGATCACCAAGGGCGTACCCGCATTTTTGTTCATTGTTGCAATGTGGTACCATGCCTGGCGGTACGACATTTTCATACTGCGTGCCGCTGCGCTGATAGAACCTGTGTCTTCAATGTGTTGAAGAAGATTCGCTTTGCCCGGACCGATTATCATTCCGGAATCTGTGTTGATCCAGATGTTGCCTTTCAATTCAGGTTTGATTTTTTTCTTGGCCATGATGCGAAAATTTTAAAAAGGCAGAACGTGTACTTCTACGAATGTGTCTGCAAGAATAACATCTGTGTCTGAAGGAATAACGATCAAACATTCAGATTCTGAAAGCGATTTCAGAATGAACGACTCCTGTCCCGGCATTGCATATACTTTTCCGTTGCGAATCGTGCCCTTCAGAAAATGCTGCAGCCCCGGTTTCTTCCTGTAATCTGCCCCGAGTTGCATTTGCACTTTCGGAAGGGATTTAAATGCGCCGCCTCTCATTTTATTAAGACACGGATACACATATTCGTAATAACAGATCAGCGCTGAAGCGGGATTTCCCGGAAGCCCGAAAACCTGAACGCGATCCTTTGTTCCGTAGAAAATCGGTTTGCCTGGTTTCTGTGCAATCTTGTGAAAGTGCTTGGTCACACCGTTCTTCATCAAAGAAGGTGCTGTGAAATCATAATCACCCGCGGAAATGCCGCCTGAAACAAGAATGAGATCGTATTTCGACAGAACTTCCTTAACGAGTGCGGTCATTTCATTTTCGTCATCACGACAGAAGAGAATATCGGGTTTGTGACGCGTTTGTTGTTCGATAGCTGCACTCAACATCACCGAATTCGATTCGTAAATCTGTCCTTCCGTCAATGTTTCACCCGGTTGCTTCAATTCATTACCTGTAATTATCAATGCAACACGAATCTTTGAATTGACCGGAACTGTATCATAACCGAGCGAAAACAGAAACCCAACCGTTGCTGCATTCAGAATTGTTCCTGCGGGAACTGCAACTTCTCCTTTTCTGATTTGAGAACCTTTGGTTCTGATGTGTTGACCCGCTTTCACATTGGGATCACTTATCGTTACAAAATCGCCTTGAACAGTTGCATGCTCAACAATTGCAATATGATTGGCCCAAGACGGAACTTCCGCGCCTGTAAAAATTCGTATGATTTCTCCTTGGCCGGCGTTTCCTGAAAAGGGTTTTCCTGCAGAAGATTCTCCAATGACTTTCATCGGAACACCTTCTGAGTAATCTTCGAAGCGCATTGCGAAACCATCCATCGCGGATTGATCGAACTGCGGTAAATCCATTGTAGCAACG
>JBJOKQ010000172.1:0-7145 GCA_046046005.1 Bacteroidota bacterium
GTTGATGAAAGTATATTGTTTGAATTGAATCAGGATGTGAAACGATTGGAGATGATTACTGAACGTTTCTCTAAAATCGGATCTCAACCGAAACTCAATGCAGAAAATATTTCCGATGCTCTTGCGCAGTCATTGGAATACATGAAATCGCGCACTCCGAAAACAGTTGATTTTCATTTTCAGGGCAAACCAAATATCATTGCGCCGCTGAATATTCCTCTCTTTGCATGGGTGATTGAAAATCTTTGCCGCAACGCTGTTGATGCGATGGACGGAAAAGGTTCCATCACGTTTGAAATTATTGATCAGCAGCAGTTCGTTTACATTGATGTAACGGATACAGGAAAGGGAATTCCACGCGGCAAACACAAAACAGTTTTCGAACCCGGATTCACCACACGTCAACGCGGTTGGGGATTAGGACTTTCTTTGTGCAAGCGTATCGTTGAACAATACCACAACGGAAAAATCTTTGTGAAGCGTTCCGAAGTTGGAAAAGGGACTACTTTCCGGATTGTGTTGAATAAATAAAGCCCGGCGCAGCATCACGATTGTTTATCCATTCGACATATTAAATGCTGTATATTTAAACGCTCTGCGCTTTTCTCCGCCATTTAAAGTTAAATTTTGCATTTTGTCGAATATTTTAACTGTACGGTTAAACAAAATTCGACCTTTGTAACCGTTAAACAAATCCAGGTTACAACCTTATGCAATTCAACAAATCATTCCTGTCGTTCTTAGCAGTGCTGTTCATCGGACTTTCATTGTCTGCACAGAACAAGTACACTGTAAGCGGTACTGTGAAAGACAGCAAAACAGGAGAAACAATAATCGGCGCACTCGTTCGCATTACTGACGTGAAAGGTGCGGGAGCTGCCAGCAACGAATACGGTTTTTATTCACTTACCGTTGCAGAAGGTGATTACACCATGAGTGTAACGATGCCGGGTTACAAGACAGAGAAACGCAGCATTGCGCTACACGCCAATCGTCAGGAAAACTTTTCGCTTACTGATACAACTATTCTGAGTTCAGAAGTTGTCATCACAGGAGAGAAGCAGGATCAAAACGTTACCGATCCTCAAATGGGCGCACAGAAAGTCGACATGAAAGAGGCGAACAAACTTCCTGTTTTGTTCGGAGAAAAAGATGTACTTAAAACAATTCAGCTGTTGCCCGGAATTAAAAGCGGTGGCGATGGCGGAAGCGGTTTTTATGTTCGCGGAGGATCTGCAGATCAGAATCTGATTCTGTTGGATGAAGCGCCCGTATACAACGCATCTCACCTGCTAGGATTCTTCTCTACATTCAACTCCGACGCGATTAAAGATGTTACTGTTTACAAAGGAAACAATCCTGCGCAGTATGGCGGACGTGTTGCATCTGTGCTTGATGTGAAGATGAACGACGGGAACAATCAGAAGTATCACGTCAGCGGTGGAATCGGGTTGATCAGTTCCAAGCTGAATGTTGAAGGTCCGATTGTAAAAGACAAAAGTTCATTCCTGATTACAGGGCGTCGTACATATGCAGATTTATTCCTGAAACTTTCTCCTGATACAACAATCAGCAACAACACATTGTACTTCTACGATCTCAATGCGAAAATGAATTTCACGTTGAATGACAAGAACCGGATTTTCGTTTCAGGTTATTTCGGTCGCGATCAGATCGGCATTGCAAATGCGTTCGGAATCGGCTGGGGTAATGCAACAGGAACATTGCGCTGGAATCACATCTGGAATGATCGTTTGTTCACCAACACATCGCTCATCTTCAGTAATTACGATTACAAGATTTCCATTTCATCGCCAACCGCAAACTTCGATATCACTTCGAAGATCCGCGACTTCAATCTCAAGCATGAATTTCAATTCTTCCCGAATCCGAAACACGTGATTCGCTTCGGTGTGAATTCTGTGTTTCACACAGTCCTTCCGGGGCAGATCACAGCTACTGCGGAAACTGCAATCAATCCGATTAAACTGCAAGACAGATACGGACTCGAAAGCGGCATTTATTTCTCTGACGAATGGAGCGTTGCGGAAAAACTGAACGTTACTTATGGTGTTCGCCTTTCAGTATTCAATGTCCTCGGTGACGGAGACTATTTCCTGTTCAACAACGATGGCGCTCTTACCGACACCATCTCTTACGATAAATGGGAATTCGGAACATCGTATTACGTTGCAGAGCCCCGCGTTTCATTCTCATACATTCTCAATGAGAAAAGCAGTGTGAAGGCTTCTTATGCGCGCAATGCACAACATCTCCATTTGTTATCGAATGCAACAAGTACAAGTCCAACCGATTTGTGGATCATGAATTCACCGACCATCAAACCGGAGATTGCAGATCAGATTGCTGCAGGATACTATCGCAACTTCAAAGACAACACGATCGAGTTCAGTGCAGAGATTTATTACAAAGCATTGCAGAATCAGATCGATTACAAAAACGGAGCGAACACGCAGGGAAATGAACTTGTAGAAGGAGAATTGCTCTTCGGAAAAGGTCGCGCTTACGGGCTGGAATTGTTCCTGAAAAAGAAAACGGGTCGCTTTACCGGTTGGATAAGTTATACGCTTTCCCGCAGTGAACGTCAGATTACAGAAATCAACGACGGAAACTGGTATCCTGTTCGTCAGGACAGAACACATGACATTTCACTTGTTGGAATGTTTGAACTCACCGAGAAGTGGTCGCTTGCTGCTACTTGGGTTTACAATACAGGAAACGCAGTAACATTCCCGAGCGGAAAATATTACGTTGATGGAAACGTGCAATTCCTTTACAGCGAGCGTAACGGTTATCGCATGCCGGCTTATCACCGTCTTGATTTCGGAGCAACATGGCAGCGCAAGAAAACCGAGAAGTTTGAGTCGAGCTGGAATTTCTCCATCTACAACGTTTATGCACGCGAGAATGCGTATGCGATTATCTTCCGTGAAAGCGAAACCGATTCGAATAAAACAGAAGCAGTGCGCATTGCATTGTTCCGCATTGTACCATCAGTAACATGGAATTTCCGCTTCTAACTTCAGAACTATCATGAAAACATCAGCATATATTTTCATCTCTTCGTTGCTGCTTCTTGCAGCCACATCATGTCAGAAGGTTATTGAAATTGAACTCAACGAAAGTGATCCGCAGGTAGTGATAGAAGCGAACATCACTGATCAAGCGGGACCGTACACAGTGACCGTTACGAAGTCTGTTGGATTCAGCAGTGACAATTCATTCCCTGCAGTTACAGGCGCATTCATTGTTGTGAATGATGACGCAGGAAATGCAGACACTTTGATTGAAACTTCTCCGGGGATTTATCAGACCAACTCTTTTCAGGGAGTACCGGGACGCACATACACCATTAACGTCTCTGTTGACGGAATAATTTACACTGCACAAAGTACAATGCCTCCATTGGTGACATTCGACTCGATAGTGTACGTAACATCGGGCGGATTCGGCGGAACACAGTATTACATTATTCCTGAATGGCAGGATCCTGCAGGAGTGAAAAATTATTACCGCTGCGTGGAGTATGTGAACGGAGAACGAGTGTTTGCATTCCTATACGATGATGTTTACTCTGATGGACTTGTAAACGGACAACCGATACTCAACTTCGAAACATCACTTGAATCAGGAGATACGGTTGATGTGGAATTCCAGTGTATTGATCCTGCAACCTATCTGTACTTCTACAGCATGGAGCAAACGGCCAATAACAATACAGCTGCGCCTGCAAATCCGGAGTCCAATTTCAATAACGATGCTCTCGGATACTTCAGTGCACACACGTATGCGAAGAGAAGAATTATTCTTCCTTAATCAGTGCCAGACGGAAAGAATAATTCCTGACAGCGTTACGCCAACAACGTGATAGCCCGCGTCGATCAACATCAGTTTCATTGGCTTTCCGACGTAGAGATAGTTAATTGCCATTGGCATTGAGCAGAAAATTCCGGAAACAAACAATCCGGCTTTAATACCTGCCATGCACGTTCCCGGCGATTGACTGATATACAACAACAATGCTGTTCCAAAACACAAGATAAAACTGAGTACAAAAGTTGATGCGAACAACATCGGCATACGTTTTTTCGACTCTTCAGTCATTTTAACGTTATGTTGTTCACCCCAGTATTTACCGAATACAGCGGGCATGTACCAGATTGAACCGATACCGAAATACACCAATGTAGCCACAGCTATCTGAAGCCATGGAGCGTGAGAGAGGAAATTTTGTAGCATGTTTTTGGGTTTGGTTGGTTTAAGAAAAGATAGTGAAAATTATCACACCAGTACGTGCTGTCAGGACTTACGTCCTGACGGCACGTACTGACATCACTGCGTCTCAGCAGCCAGCGCACGAATAGCGGCTTCCACTTCGTGTACGATTCCGTCCACATCTTTCGCTTCACATTTTCGCGGATCGCCCATCAATACAAGCGAATTAAACGGAACGAGCAATGTTTCTCCTTTAGGAAGAATCTTGCCAAGTCCCTTCATGAACACCGGGATATAATGTACATCCGGATGGCGCTCCAGTAATATTCCAATGCCGCGCTTGAACTTCTGAAACTTCTCCGGTTCTCCGCGAGAGCCTTCAGGAAATAAAATCAATGAATGGCCTTTTGACAATTGCGAACTCATCAAATCAATCGGATCTGGACCGGTTTCGCCCGGCTTGGGTCTGCTGCGCGGAATCAAAATTGCATTCACGAAAAAGCGCGTGAAGAAAGCGCGCATCGGTGATTGTCCGAAATAATCTCCCGCTGCTATTGGATGCGTTGATGCAATCATTCCCGGCGAGCACGCCGACATCAATGCCATCGTGTCTAAATGACTGTTGTGATTTGCGACGACAACAAACTGCGGCACTTTTTTCATTGCTTCGCGATTACGGTAAACAACACCCACGATCACTTTAAGAAAAGTGCGCATCAATACACAATACAGCAGTGAAAGAGTCAGACGTTTCATTTGTGCAGATAGTACATGTGAAACACAATATGAAAGAACACAGGAGCCGTGATGGCCAACGAATCAATACGATCGAGAATGCCGCCGTGTCCGGGAATAATGTCGCTTGTGTCTTTTTTACCAATGTCGCGCTTGATGGCAGAAACAACTACATCACCAATAAAGCCCGCACATGCAATAAAGCCGCTTACAATCATGGCTTCAATTGCTGTTAACGGAGTGAGGAAATGTAACAGGTAACCAACAATGGAAGATGTAACAACGCCGCCAATGAATCCTTCCCAGGTTTTGTTCGGACTGATTTTCGGAAGGATTTTAATATGACCAAGTAATTTTCCCCACGTAAATTGAAAGACATCATTCATCTCCGTGATGAATACAATAAACAGTAACAATCCTCTTCCGCCGGCATTGAATCCTTCCAAAGGAGGTAATGTCAGCATGAAGCCCAGATGACTGATTCCAAAAACAGTAAACATCAACTGTGTCGGAAGAACACTCATTGATCTGGAAATGCCTTCCGTTGTTCCTTGCAGAATGAGCATGAACGGAATCCAGATGAACATGAAAATCGGAATGAACGTCAGAAATAAATTGTGCCATCCTTTGTAAGCGAAAAAGTACTGAACAGGAATTGCGAGATAACACCAGATGATTACGCGGCGATCTTCATCTCTCACATTTTTACTGATTGAGGCCAATTCGCGCAGCGCCATAAACGATAACAATCCGAATGCAACAAAAGAAATTACCGGATTAAAAACCGTTGCCGCAACGAAAATCGTAGCCATCATCCACCACGATTTGGTTCTTTGCTTCAGCTCAGTAAGATTTGCTTCGGGCTTGATCTTTCCCCAAATGAAAAACAACAATGTGGCGAAAATCAGGATTCCGAAAATCAGTCCCACAACAAGCATCACTTCCGGATTGGCAGAGAACTTCTCGATGTTGTCACT
This sequence comes from Bacteroidota bacterium, assembly GCA_046046005.1. Classification (GTDB taxonomy): domain Bacteria; phylum Bacteroidota; class Bacteroidia; order Palsa-965; family Palsa-965. The sequence goes on from JBJOKQ010000172.1 coordinate 5,949, forward strand.
GAAAAATGAAAATACCTTATTCATGTTTACTTGATTTTAATGATTTGTAAATCCGGATCGTTGTGCTGAGTACCAGTAACGCCGATGCGCCGACAAAAACATATGTACCATAGTTCAACACTTCCGCTTTGAAATATGCAATCAAGCAGAAGAGTCCCAACAACAATGCGCGATCACTCTTTCCCATCGGACCGTCGTAGCGACGTTCTCCACCAATCACTTTCCCCATTACTCCGGCAAACTCATTGATTACAGAGAGCAGGATAAATGCAAGAAGTGTCAGTCCGTTTATTTTGTGCAGTTGAATCAGCGGAATGAAAAGAAACAAATCAGAAAAAACATCGCCGAGTTCATTGAGCATTTCTCCTCCCTTACTCTGCTGATTGTACGTGCGTGCCATCATGCCGTCAAGCGCATTGATAGCCATTCGCACAAAGAGAACAGCAGGTATCACCGCCAACATGTATCCGTAAGGATGAAACCAAAACGCTGCACCACCGATCGCAGAGAGAATTATTCCGCTCCATGTAATCCCGTTTGCCGTGAATCCAATTTTATGCAGCACTTCCAAAACAGGACGAAGCAATTGCTGGAACTTCGGTTTGATGTTATAGACTGAAATCATAAAACTCCTTTTGGTTTTTGCTTCTGAAACGGATCCATCTCCGGTTTCGTACGTACAGCTGTTTCTGTAAACTTTCCGTTGCGGATAAAGTGAAATATTTCCGGACCGATCAGATCAAAATCGTGATACATTTCATCGTGATTGTTCACTGTAAACAGGTAATCGTCACACAGCTGCTTTCTGCCTTCTACTGACCAATCCAACGGCCCCAATTCCATAGCAGACTTCTTGTGACCACGAATCAAACGGGTGGCGCGGCTTTCGATGATCATTCCGATGTTCACTGTTGTGTCGTTCAGCACAGGTTCATATGGAATCGTAGAGAACTCACGAACAATATCACCTTCGAGCAAACGAACAATCAGATGCAAGTCTTTGTCGATTGCATAAGGTGCGCGTTCCTGCAACGGACTTCTGTCGTACACAATCGTTGCAATATTATTCTGCGGATTCTTCACCAACCATCTGTTCAACGTCCATGAACCGATGATGTAACTGAACACATGCAGCTTTTTGTATTCTTTGAGTTTGTTTGTGCTGATGATCCTGTCCAGATTCTCAACACACGCATT
>JBJOKQ010000173.1:0-7094 GCA_046046005.1 Bacteroidota bacterium
TACTTCTTCGCGAAGCGTTTGTCGAGATCGACTTTTACTGCTTCGAATAATTCCTCATCGAGAAGATCGGCTTTGGAAATAGCAAGCATGCGTTTCTTATCAAGCAATTCAGGATTGTATTGCTTCAATTCGTTGAGGAGAATCTTGTAGTCGTTTACAATATCGGCGCTGTCGGCAGGAATCATAAACAACAAACAGCTGTTGCGTTCGATATGACGGAGAAAACGAACTCCCAATCCGCGACCTTCATGCGCACCTTCAATGATTCCCGGAATATCCGCCATCACGAAAGAACGATCATCGCGATAACGCACCATTCCCAGATTCGGAACAATTGTGGTAAAAGGATAATCTGCAATTTCAGGTTTAGCAGCGGAAACAACACTCAGCAAAGTGGATTTACCGGCATTAGGAAATCCAACCAAGCCTACATCCGCAAGAAGTTTCAATTCAAGAATCTTCCACTCTTCCAATCCGGGCTCTCCGGGTTGTGCAAAGCGCGGTGTTTGTTTTGTTGGTGTTGCAAAGAATGTATTGCCCTTTCCTCCTCTTCCTCCTTTTACAAAAATCACTTCCTGTCCGTCTTCGGTAATTTCGTATTCGATTTCACCTGTTTCCGCATTGCGCGCTACAGTTCCCAACGGTACATCAATCACCACGTCTTTTCCATCTGCACCGGTCATGTTCTGGCGACTTCCATGTCCTCCATCTTCCGCGATGATATGCTTGCGATACTTGAGGTGAAGCAAAGTCCACAACTGTTTGTTGCCACGCAGAATAATGTGTCCGCCGCGACCGCCGTCACCACCATCAGGACCGCCCTTTGCAGTCTGCGCAGTACGCATGAGGTGAACAGAACCGCCTCCGCCTTTACCGGAGCGACAACAGATTTTTACGTAATCAACGAAATTGGATTCCATCGCGCAAAGATACAGTTTTAAGCTGCAGGAGAAATTCCGATACTGCTTTCACTGCAAAGTGATGCGCAAACCGAGAAATGCGCGTATTCCCTGCAAGGGCGCATAATTGTAAGAAGGATCGAACGTGTAGCGATGCGGATTGCTTACAGGATCGTTGATATTGCGGTCGAACGGATCGAACGGACGCATGATGGGATTCTCAGGAATGAAGTTGAGCAGATTCTTCACACCTCCGTAGACTTCTACATTTGATTTCAATTTCTGCGTCAACTGCAGATTGGCAATGCAGAACCAAGGCGAATATTCCGGACGATAATCGTTCGGGAAAACCGGTAAGCGCATTGGTCCGTACCATGATGCGGTGAAATCCGCAGTGAGTCCAAAGCGGAAAGTGTAAGATGCGGAAGCAGTACCCGACCATTCAGGAGCGTGAAGCTGTACCGTGCGCACTGCATTTCCCAATGAATCTGTTTCGTCCTGATAAACTTTCATCCACGTTACACCGACCATGAATTTCAAACCGTTGGAGAATGTGATATCACTGTTCACACTCACGCCTGCGGAAAGTGCGTAGCCTTTGAGATTATCATAGATAATCAGTTCCGGATCGGTATCGAGATCTGCTGTGATTTTATTGGTGAAATACGTGCAGAATCCGGTGATGTCGAATCCGCCGAACCAGGAATTTCTGTACCGGCGCAGCACAAGATTCAGATTTCCGTTGATGGATTTTTCCGGCTGCAAAGCCTCTTTGAAAATCACTTCTCTCCAACCGGTCAATGCGGCATGATCTTCAGTGAAAACATTCACTACTCGAAAACCTGTTCCGAAACTGGAACGCAGCGTCACCACATCATTCATGGTGTATTTCCACGCTACCCGCGGAGAAAAAATACTTCCGTGTACACGGTGATAATCGTAACGCACGCCTAACAACAAACGATGCGCATCTTTCACCGCCCATTCGTCCTGCAAAAATATTCCCGGCAATACGGAAATATCCGGATCATTGCTCGGCACACTTCCCTCGCTGTTGAATGTGGCAGCGGTATTGTCATCGTAAAAAATATTGCGGAGTGAAATTCCGCCCAGCAAAGTATGATTCTTCACCTGTTCGGTATAGCGCAATTGTCCGAACAGCGTATGTTGCTGTGCGAGAAATGTTGTTGCTCCGTAAACGGAGTTCTGATCGTGATAGTTGTACGAAAAATCTGCTGCTACCTTTTTCTTCCACGGAAAATCGGCGTGACCGATCAACTCAAAACGTGAAGTATAAATGCTTTCTCCGTAAATAGAGTCGCCGCCGCGGAATTGTTTGTTCCATTGCATCTCTCCGCCCCAACGGTCTTCGTAGATGTATCGCGCTGCAAGAGAATAACGACTGTTGTTTTCTCCTGTTGCGGCCCATTTGGTGAACAGCGACACACGCTTCTGCAATGTCACATCGGTGAAATTGTCGTTGTTGTTGTCGTGCGGCATGTTGTACCAGAAAGCATTGATTCCCGTGAGAAGAAAAGAGTTCTTTCCTGTGCGTCTCGAAAAACCTACATCCGCGTTGCCTTCCGCCCACGTTGTTCCCCAAACATCTAAACCGAATCGCGGCGCAGTCATAGGATTTTTCGTGATCACATTGATCAATCCGCCCATGGCTTCCGATCCGTACAATGAAGAAGCAGGACCTTTTACCACTTCCACGCGTTCGATCAATGAATTCGGTATTCCCATCAATCCGTAAACAGTTGCTAAACTGCTGACAATGGGCATTCCGTCAATGAGAACCATTGTGTACGGACCTTCCATTCCGTTGATGTGAATATCGCCGGTATTGCACACGTTGCAATTCAATTGAGGCTTCACGCCGTTCATCATGCCGACCGATTCGAACAATGAAGCAGCCGGATTCTTCTTGAAAAACTTCGGCGTAAACACTTCCACAGGCACAGGACTTTCACTGCGTTCCGTTTCATTCATAGTTCCGGTAATCACCACTTCACTTGCGGTTGCATTCACAGGCTCCAGAACGAAATTCAATGTACGCTGCTGATCAGCAAGAACCGTTACAGTTGCGCTTCGTGATAAATAGTTGATGCACTGCACACGGATCACATAAGTTCCTGCAGACAGATTCTTCAACTGATAATTACCGTTCGTATCGGTAGTTGCAGATATCGAAGTTCCTTCCGTATGAACAACGGCAAACGGAACCTTTTCGCCGCCAGAAGAAACCACGCCGCTCACTTCCGCAGCACGAAGTCCGGGAGCAAGCAACAACAGCAACACAATCAGCATTCGAAAAATCATGAGGCAAAGATAAATTTATTTTTAGACTTGTCTAAACTTTAATTTTGCCGCATAAAAAAGGGGAAACGCGTTGTTTTCCCCTTTCAGTCTTTTAAACTGCGATTACGAGTCGATTGCGGCACAGAGATTGGCGTTGATCACGTCAATTTCTCCGATTCCGTTTACGGTCTGTAAACGTCCTTGCTGCTGATAAAACGGCAATACGTGAACCGTCTTTGTGAAATACTCGTTGATGCGTTTGTTCAGTTTATCATCTTCATCGTCTGCGCGGTTCGAAGTGAGTTTACGCTTCGCAATACGGTCGCGGATTTCCTGTTCGCTTACATCAAGCGCCACCACTTTGTGAATGGCAGTTCCTTTCTCTGCCATAAACTTATCCAGCGCTTCCGCCTGTGCAACAGTACGCGGGAAACCGTCGAAAAGAAAACCTTTCGCATCAGGATTTTTCTTCAGCTCTTCATTGAGCATGTCAATGGTGATGGAATCCGGCACGAGTTCTCCGCTGTTCATGATTTCCTTCACACGCAATCCGAGTTCGGTATTGTTTGCCGTGTGCCAGCGAAAAAGATCGCCGGTGGAAATGTGAACGAATCCGTAGCGCGCAATCAGTTTTTCAGATTGAGTTCCTTTGCCTGCGCCCGGAGGCCCGAAGAGTACAAGGTTAAGCATGGTTGATGTGCAAGTTATTTTATAACGTAGATTTCACTCAGGTTGCGACCGAGTCCGTTGTAATCGAGTCCGTAACCTACGATGAACGCGTTCGGAATTTCAATACCAACGTAATCGATGCGAATGTCTTTCTTGTACGCTTCCGGCTTGAACAGCAAAGCTGCAATGCGCACGGAACCCGGGTGACGCGATTCCAGATCTTTCATCATCTGTACAATCGTGGTTCCGGTATCCACAATATCTTCCACGATGATGACATCGCGACCTTTCAGATCTTCATTCAATCCGATAAGTTCTTTCACTTTTCCGGAGCTTTCCGTTCCGTGGTACGAAGAGAATTTCACGAATGAAACTTCGCAGCCCGTTTCAATCGAACGCAGCAAATCGGCAGCGAAAAGAAACGCGCCGTTGAGCACTACCAGAAACAAAGGATTTTTACCGGCATAATCTTTATTGATCTGCGCAGCCACTTTCGAAACTGCTTCAGCAATCTTCCGGTTATCAAGGTAAGGGACGAAAACTTTGTCGCCCAGATGAATCTCGTTTTTCACAGATGGGCAAAAATAAGGTTCTTTTCAATTGGCGATGGACAGAAAAAGCGAATCCTGACGGATATTAGTCCAAATCGCGATTTTTCACAAAACGCTGGGTTCCAACATGCATACAAAACGGGGACGAATTATCTTTCCGGATGTTCATAAATACAGGGCCAAATCATTAACAAAACCTGTTGACAATGCGTTAATTAGTAAGGATAAATTTCCTGCACCATCGGCAGGTCATTTTTTCTACTTTTGGAGCCCTTTCCAAAAAATCAACCCAGGGATATGAGTTTAGAAGAAAAAAAGACAACGACGCGTAAGCCGGCTTCATTCGGGCAGGTTTCCCAACAGTTGTATGAAATCGGGAAGTTGCCTCCGCAGGCGGTTGAACTGGAAGAAGCTGTTATCGGCGCTTTGATGCTCGAAAAGGATGCCCTCACTGCCGTTATTGATATTCTGCAACCGAAGAGTTTCTACAAAGAAGCGCACGGTCGCATTTTCACCGCCATTCAGAATTTATTCCAACGTTCAGAACCTATCGATATTCTCACTGTTACACAGGAACTGAAAAGAACCGGTGAACTCGAAATCGTAGGCGGTGCGTATTACATTTCTCAACTCACCAACCGTGTTGCGAGTTCAGCCAACGTTGAATTCCACGCGCGTATCATTTCTCAGAAATACATTCAGCGCGAACTGATCCGCATTTCAAGCGACACCATTCGCGAAGCATACGACGATACTGCAGACGTATTCGATCTTCTCGACAATGCAGAACGTAATTTGTTCTCCGTTGTGGAAGGAAACATCCGCAAGAACTACGACAAGATGAGTTCTCTCATCAGTCAGGCCATGCAACAGATTGAAGCCGCTAAAAATCAGAAGACCGGTGTAAGCGGTGTTCCTAGCGGATTCACAGATCTCGATCGCATGACATCCGGATGGCAACCTTCGGATCTTGTAATTCTCGCAGCACGACCTGCTATGGGTAAATGTCTGGGCAAAGGCACAAAAGTGGTGATGTTCGACGGTACTCTGAAGAATGTGGAAGATGTTCAGGCCGGAGATTTGCTCATGGGCGATGATTCCACTTCACGTTTGGTAATGGGAACTACCCGCGGACAGGAAAACATGTATTGGGTGCACCAGAATCATGGCATTTCATACCGCGTCAATGAATCGCACATTCTTTCATTGAAGAGAAGTCGCAACGAAGGCGGACACAAACACGGAGAAGTGCTGAACATTGAAATCCGCGATTACCTGCAGAAGAGCGACAAATTCAAATCGAATTACAAAGGCTATAAAGTGGCCGTGGAATTTGATGAACAGCCTTTATCTGTTGATCCATATTTCCTTGGGCTGTGGCTGGGCGACGGACATTCCTACAGTTCACGTATTACGAATACGGATGCAGAAGTTATTGATTACATCAAAGACTACGCGAAGGAACTTGAACTGGAATTCGTAGAATACAAGCAGGAAGGAAAAGCTACCAACTACAGCATCACAAAAGGCTTCCGCGGTCAGCAGGATTTCTTCTCTGTTCAGGGCGAATTACGCGCAATGAATCTCATAGAGAACAAACACATTCCGCAGCAATATATTTCCAATTCTACAGCAAACCGATTGCAGTTGCTGGCCGGTTTGATTGATTCCGACGGGCATTACTCCGAAGAATTCAATGTGTATGAAATCACACAGAAGAACGAGCGCCTTGCGAAAGAAATAAAATACCTCTGCGATACATTGGGCTTCAAGACATCTCTGAATGTGAAGAAAGCCACGATTGCAGATCGTAATTTCAGTACAGATGTGTATCGCGTGCGTATCAGCGGAAATGTAGACATCATTCCAGTAAAAATCGAACGTAAAAAAGCGCGTGAACGCAAGGCGATTATCGATTGGAGACAAACCGGAATCACTGTTGAGTTTGATAAGTTCGACGATTACTACGGATTTGAAATTGACGGAAACCATTTGTTCCTGCTCGAGGACATGACCGTGACGCACAACACTGCGTTTGTATTGACACTCGCACGTAACGCAGCTGTTGAATTCCAGAAACCGATTGCGGTGTTCTCTCTTGAAATGGCATCGGTGCAGCTCGTTCAGCGTTTGATTTCCGCAGAGGCAGAACTTTCCGCAGAGAAACTGAAGAAAGGTCAGCTTGTTGATCACGAAATGCAACAGCTGCATGTGAAAATCGGTAAGCTTTCTGAAGCGCCGCTTTTCATTGACGATACTCCTGCCCTTTCCATTTTCGAAATGCGCGCGAAGTGCCGTCGTTTGAAAGCGCAGCACGATATTCAGATGGTGATTGTCGATTACCTTCAGCTCATGACCACTGGTGGTGATAGTTCCCGCGGCAATCGTGAACAGGAAATCTCTACCATATCGCGATCACTGAAAAGTATCGCTAAAGAATTGAACATTCCAGTGATCGCACTTTCTCAGTTGAGTCGAGCAGTGGAAACACGCGGCGGCGATAAACGTCCGCAGCTCTCCGATCTCCGTGAATCCGGCGCGATCGAGCAGGATGCGGATATGGTGTTGTTCATTCACCGTCCGGAATACTACGGCTTCACGCAGGACGCAGAAGGAAATGCTACCAACGGTCTTGCAGAAATCATCATTGCAAAACACCGTAACGGCGCTGTTG
>JBJOKQ010000174.1:0-7067 GCA_046046005.1 Bacteroidota bacterium
CACCGCCGAAAATATCTCCGAACTGAGAGAATATATCATCCATTGAATGACCACCCCCGAATCCGCCGCCTGCGTGACTACCCGCCATTCCTGCGTGACCATATTGATCGTATCGAGCTTTCTTCTGAGGATCACTCAGTACTTCGTAAGCTTCTGCAGCTTCTTTGAATTTATCTTCCGCAGCTTTGTCTCCCGGATTTTTATCAGGATGATATTTGATGGCCATCTTGCGATACGCCTTCTTCAACTCATCTGCTGATGCGCTTTTTGAAACTTCAAGTATTTCGTAATAATCTCTTTTCGACATAGCGTAAAAAATTCGGATTAAGCTCCAACTACAACTTTAGCGAAGCGAATCACTTTTCCGTTCAAGGAATAACCTTTCTCAACTTCATCAACAACTTTTCCTTTCAGATCGGGAGATGGTGAAGGTATTTCAGTAATTGCTTCGTGCAAATCGGTATTGAAAGGCTCGCCGATGGAAGTCATAGCCTGCAATCCTTTTTGCTGCAGAATATTTCTGAACATCTGCGCAATTAGATTCACACCTTCGTTCACCGCCTTAACATCGGTTGCGTTTTCATTCGTCTTCAAAGCACGTTCGAAGTTGTCAATCACGGGCAGAAGATTTTTAATGATCTCTTCTCCCGCAGTGTTCAGAATCTCCACACGTTCCTTAGCAGTCCGTCTGCGGAAATTATCAAACTCCGAATAAATGCGCAGGTATTTATCATTCAATTGAGCCACCTGCTCTTCCAATACCGCAATTTTCTTCTCTGCATCGTTTACCGGAACTTCAGGCAATTCCTGGGTGTTATTCGTTTCGGTGTTCTGCTCGCCGGATTCCGGCATGTTTTTGTTCTCCTCGCTCATACTTGTCAGGATGTCAGTTTTAATGCTGCTCTAAATGCAAATAAGACCCTTTTCAGGTCTGCAGTAATAGTTTCAAATTCTGCGCCAGCAAAGATAGTTACGCCAAAGTGTCAGAAAATGAAAAAGGATCATTATTTCAATGATCCTTCAATCTATTTACGCTTCTGTGGATTAGTCTTCCAGAATCCCGTCGCGACGTGACGGCAAGTAGTTTTTATCCTTGGATTTATCCTTTTTCTTGTCTTTGTCCTTGCGCTTCTCTTTCAATTTCTTCGGATCCTTCTCCACCTGCGTTTCCAAGGCTTTAACAAGATTTTCACCACGAAGATTCTTTGCGATAATCACTCCATTTCCGTCAATCAATACGTTGGATGGAATAGAATTGATTCCATACGCTTGAGCAGCGGCATTGTTCCACCATTGCAAATCACTAACATGGTAAGGCCAGATCAAACTGTCTTTCTTGATCGCGCCTTTCCACGCATCTTTCCCACCCGGACGATCCAAAGAAACGGAGAACACCGTGAAGCCCGTTCCATTAACAAAAACTTCGTCTTTGAATTGCTTGTACGCTTTAACCACATGTGGATTTTCGGCACGACACGGTCCGCACCACGATGCCCAGAAATCAATCAGCACCATTTGCCCGCGAAGTGAAGACAAAGTGATTACCGAATCATTGGGGTTTTTCATGGAAATTTCAGGCGCAATGTTTCCGACATTCAGGCCGATAACATTCCCGGTTTGCGCGAATGACGCAAGAGGTAAAAACAATACTGCAAAAAGGAGCTTTTTCATAGCGTAAATTTAGCTTAAAACTGCGAATACCGTGCCATTTGACGCAATGACTTCACAATTCTTCACACTGTTCAGCAGCAGCTTTATTTTCTGATGATTTCCGCACCTAATGCACGCAAACGAGTATCGATGTTCTGGTAGCCGCGATCGATCTGTTCAATGTTGTGGATCGTGCTCTTACCTTTTGCTGACAATGCTGCAATCAAAAGAGAAACACCGGCGCGGATATCCGGAGATGTCATAGTAACACCTCGCAGCGAATGTTGACGACCGAGTCCGATTACCGTTGCACGATGCGGATCACAAAGAATAATCTGCGCACCCATGTCGATGAGTTTATCCACAAAGAACAATCGGCTTTCAAACATTTTCTGGTGAATGAGAACGCTTCCTTTGGCTTGTGTTGCCACTACGAGTACTATCGAAAGTAAATCCGGAGTGAAGCCCGGCCACGGTGCGTCGGCAATGGTGAGAATAGACCCGTCAATGAATGTGTCGATCTCGTAATGGTCCTGTTGCGGAATGAAAATATCTTCTCCGCGTCGTTCGAGTTTAATTCCTAAGCGGCGGAATGTGTCCGGAATGATTCCCAGATGCTCGTAGCCTGCATTCTTGATTGTGATTTCAGATTGTGTCATCGCAGCGAGTCCGATGAAACTTCCGACTTCAATCATATCGGGCAACATGGCATGTTCAGTTCCTCCCAGATAATCAACGCCTTCAATTGTCAACAGGTTTGAACCGATTCCGCTGATCTTCGCGCCCATACGGTTCAGCATTTTGCAAAGTTGTTGCAAATAAGGTTCGCAAGCCGCGTTGTAAATGGTTGTTATTCCCTGCGCCATGGTCGCGGCCATCACGATATTCGCTGTACCCGTAACAGAAGCTTCATCAAGCAGCATGTATGCGCCTTTCAATCGTTTCGCTTCTACGCGGTAGAATTCATTCGTGTGATCGTATTCGAATTTCGCGCCAAGATTTTCAAAACCGATGAAGTGCGTATCCAAACGACGACGACCGATTTTATCACCGCCCGGCTTCGGAATGTATCCTTTTCCAAAACGCGTAAGCAGCGGCCCGACGATCATGATTGATCCGCGAAGCGCACCGCCTTTATTCTTGAACTTATCGGAATTGATGTAATCGATATCTACATTATCCGCCTGGAAAGTATATTCCTCCGGACCGATCTTTTCCACCTTTACGCCGAGATCGCGAAGCAAATCGATGAGCTTGTTCACGTCAACGATATCCGGAACATTGCGGATTGTCATTTTCTCCGGTGTGAGCAAAACAGCAGACAAAATCTGCAATGCTTCATTCTTCGCACCTTGCGGAATCAGTTCGCCTTTGAGCTGTTTCCCTCCGATAATTTCAAATGAACCCATATGGATCGTATTATTTGCCTAAAATTAAAAGGCATGATCCTGCGGGAAATAAGTCCGTTCAGAAACTTATTAACGGTAATGGTTTGATTAAGTTTTTAAAAACTCAGTAGACAGGTAATTGCGAAATGCAGCTTAGCGCTTCTTCTTTTTCTTCTTGTTCTTGTTGTCGCGGTGATGCATTTGATTCTGAGGAATCGCATTACGTGGAAGAATTTCACTCGTATGGAGGAAGCGGAAATTTTCGCTTACTTTCAGTTTCCCGCCTGACAACGACTCCAATTGTTCTGTAATCAATTGATCATTTACGGAGTCGCGATTCCAATTAAGATACTGGCGTTTCATCAGCTGCGCCAACTGCTCGGTAAACACTTCACGATTCTTCGGATCTTCTTCTTTCATTGCTTTCTGAATGAGATCCTCCAGTATTTTTCCGTAATGCTTGAAGCGTATATCAGTTTGCGGATACTTTACCGGTTCAGGTTTCTGATCCAGCTTTTCGCGTTCAGGCTTCGGGAATGGAGAATCAACATCAAGCTTATAATCTGCAATGATGTGGAGATGATCCCAAAGTTTATGCTCGTAATCGGAATATTCTTTCAATGTTGGATTCAATATCGCCATAACACGTACAATAGACTTTGCGCATCTTGTACGTTCAGCACGATCAGTAAGCGTAAGGCAATACGCGATCATTCTGTGCACATTTCTACCGTACTCAGCTATCGTCATGACCGGCTGTTCGGTATTATATTCCATACCCGTTGGGCTTACAATTCTTTCTTCCATAATTATTTTTCAGGATGAGGTCTTTCTGTAAAGCGAAACACCTGCGGTAAAGGTAATAATTAAACCTGAAAACCTTTTACAGCGGCGGTTTTATGAAGTTCTTACTTTTGCAGGAATGGGGACGATAATCTATTTCCTTTCTCTTCCGCTGATTTATCTGATTTCAGTGCTTCCCTTTCCGGTGTTGTACCTTTTCTCTGATTTCGTGTGGCTTATCCTTTTTGGCGTTTTTCGCTACCGAAAAGCGGTTATTCGTACTAATCTTAAAAATTCGTTTCCGGATAAAAGCGATGAGCAGATTAAGAAACTCGCACGTTCTTTCGAACATTACTTGTGCGATCTTTTTCTGGAGTCTTTAAAAACACTCACCATTCGTCGGTCCGTAATGCTCAAACATTGCAAAATATCGGAAACAGCGGCGCAACTATTCGACAAATATCAAGCCGCGGGGCAACATGTGATCATTGTGATGGGTCATTACGGAAACTGGGAATGGGCAGGGAATACATTCAGTTTGACACGGAAAACACAATTGTATGTGATCTATCATCCACTCAAAAACAAGTGGTTCGACGGATTGCTGTATCGCATGAGAACGCGTTTCGGAACAGGTTTGATTCCGATGCGTGAAACTTTGAAATACATGCTTGAAAATAAGAACGGGAAAACTTCGGCAACTGCATTTATTTCCGATCAAACACCTCATCCTGACAAAGCACATTGGATGCGCTTTATGAATCAGGACACACCTGTGTTTCTTGGAACAGAAAAATTTTCACGCAAATTAAATTACCCTGTAATATTCGTCTCCATCAATAAAATCAAAAGAGGCTATTACATTCTGGACGCAGAATTACTGTGCGAGAATCCCAAGGAAACCGCTGACTCGGAAATAACAGAACTGCACACCGCTAAGTTGGAATCAGATATAGTAAAGTATCCCGAAATCTGGCTATGGTCGCACAGACGATGGAAACACAAACGACCTGTAATCGATAGCAAAACATCACAATCCAACTAGTTTCGTGAAAGGTCGACTGATATATTACCTGGTAATAATTCCGCTGTCGAAGTGTCCGCATTTCATTGTCGACTTTTTCGGATACATTTTGTACGTGGCGTTGTATCGCATCGTCGGTTATCGAAAAAAGGTGATTGAAACGAATCTTAAAAATTCATTTCCGGAAAAATCGAATTCGGAACTGAAAGCAATAAAAAAGAAGTTTTACCGTCACCTCGCCAATGTAATTATTGACGGTGTACGAGCTTTTTCCATTTCAAAAGATGAATTGCGGGAAAGTTTGAAATGCGAGAATCCGGAAATACTTCGTAAACACTATGACGAAGGACGCAGTGTGATTATCACTGTTGGACATTACAGTTCATGGGAACTTTTTCTTGCAGGTGTAAATCTGTTTATTCGTCATCGTGCTGTAGTTATTTATCAGCCTTTATCGGATAAATTTCTTGACGGAAAGCTGCATGAGTCGAGAAGTGATTTCCGAACCATTCTTATTCCGACAAAAGGTGTGAAAGAATTCTTCAATATCGAGAAGAAAGACCCGTTTGCCATTGCGTTCGCAATCGATCAATCGCCGGCGAATCCTGAAAAGTGTTACTGGTCACAATTTCTGAATCAGGACACAGCAATTCATTTCGGTGCCGAGAAATATGCAAAAGAGCACAACCTCCCGGTTTATTTTGCACGCATTACACAAACCGACAAGCACCAATATACTTTGCGGTTTGAATGTGTCACCACCAATCCGGTAAGTGAATCCCACGGATACATTACCGAAGAATCTTCCCGAATTCTGGAAGAACAAATTCGCAGTCAACCGGAATTTTGGCTGTGGAGTCATAAAAGGTGGAAGCACAAACGGCCTGCAGGATTGTAGCTGAAATATTACTTTTGCATTCCATGTCAGGCATACGGGCGCACAATACCGATATTGAATTAATTCTTGCTACGAAACCGTTCGCACAAGAGTCGCGTGCTGTAAGTTGGAAGCATTCAATTACAGCTTTGATATTGTTGTGTACGTCATTCTTTTTCGCGGTACTTCCAACACATCCGGCAATTCAAATCATTGCAGGCATTTGCGCCGGTTTGCTGAACGTACGCATGTTTGTTATTTACCACGACCAACAACACGGAGCAATTCACAGAAAAGACAAGTTCGCAGGTGCGCTGTTCTGGGTTTACGGTTTATTCACTCTTGCGCCGAGCAGTATCTGGAAACGTTCACACGATTATCACCACAAGCACAATTCGAAATTGTATACAGCGAGCATCGGCTCCTATCCGATCATGTCGCGGACCAAATTCGAAAGCTGTTCCGAAGCTGAAAAACGGGCGTACCTTTTCAGTCGTCATCCTGTCACCATCGCATTCGGATATTTTTCCATGTTCATGTTCGGCATGTGCGTCAACTCTTTCCGCAGCAGCCCTTCTCGACATTGGGATTCTTTGCTCGCGCTGATTCTGCATATTTCACTTTATGTGTGTTGTGCGGCTTTTGCAGGATGGATTTCTGTAATTGCGTCAGTCGCCTTGCCATGTTTGATCACTTTCGCAATTGGCGCTTACCTGTTTTACGCGCAACACAATTTCCCCGGCGTACGATTCACCGACAAACCCGGCTGGACCTACGAAGGAGCTGCTATGGAATCATCAAGCTATATGCAAATGAATCCATTCATGCAATGGATTTGCGCCAACATTGGATTTCATCATATCCATCACCTCAACGCGAAGGTTCCGTTTTACAGATTGCCTGAAGCGTATGAAAAAGTTAAGGAGTTCCGGAATGTCACCGTAACCTCGTTGCACCCAAAGGATATTGCAGCCTGTTTCAGATTAAAAATCTGGGATTCGGAAAAAAGAGAAATGATTCCGCTGAGCAACTAGCAAGTTGAATTGAGCAAACGCCCTGATTCAATCAGTTTTTTCAAATGCATTGAAGTTCTTGCTTTCTGCATTAAAGATAAATGTCCTGTGTGATGACAATCACTGCCGATAAATTCGTACCAGCCTTTATCAATCATCTGCTCTGCAATTTTCAGTGTAGCGGGAGAATAATAACCGGTCAATGAATTCATGTTTAACTGAAACAAAACTCCTTTGTCTTTCAGTTTTTCAAAATTCTTTATGTCGCGAAACCAATAAGGATAACGTTCCGGATGCGCGAGCACAGGTGTATAACCTTGCGTTTGCATTTT
>JBJOKQ010000175.1:0-7026 GCA_046046005.1 Bacteroidota bacterium
TACCATCTCAATGTTATCGTTGTTCTTCGAATCAACCTGAACAGGAAACAGAATCCGTTGTCCGCCGATATTGATCGAAGGAATAGATTCCACACGCGTTAAATCGTGACGAATGAGAATATCGATTGGAAGTTTAAAGAAATCGGAAAGTATCACGAGCATTTCCACCGGAGGAGAAGATCTGTTTTCCTCCCAGGCTCCGAGTCGTGATTTTTTAATATCAAACTCATCCGCAAATTCTTCCTGCGTAAATCCTTTCAGCTTGCGCAGATGCGCAATGTTCTTGGCGAGACGGGAAACAATGTCTTTCATATTCGTGTATTTAATACTGAATATCAAAGATAATAAAACTAAATATTTTAGTCAAGCAGACGAAATAATTTAGTTTTCGACAATTTCCGTAAATAACAATTGTTTAAGTTCCCGACGGGCGTTCGGGCGTATTTACATGAACATTGGCTTTAACCAGCGGTTTTCCCTGCAGCGCCTGAACAAGTGTAAATGCAGCGAGCAGTAAATAAACAACAGAAACGGCGATTGTAAGCTTTGTGCTTTTCAGCAGGTAAAAAGACAGAACCGGCAGAATCTGCAAGGCATGCATTCCGATAAAATGCGCAACACGGAGATCGCCAACAGTTTTGCTCCAACCTACAATAAACCAATTGGAATTATCGTTGATGGCGCCGACACTGTGATTAAGTCGTGAACCCATTGCAAAACCTTCGAAGGAGAAAATCACAAAAATCAGAATGCCAAGTCGCAGCGACCACACGTAATAATCCGGCAATGACGGAAAGTCCAATTTAAAAAACAGATAACCGATATACGCGGTGTAAACCGTAACGACTGTTGCCGCAATCGCCATCATTCCATATAAAAAAGAATAAAGCGGAGTGGAGAGATTGTAATGCGACAACTGACCTTTGCTTGCTTGCAGAGCGATATAGAACAACTCAAACGTCCACAGAATTATCACTGTATAGTTGAACAACTTCACATTAAAATCGGGAAGATAGAAACAGACCCACGCCATGGTCCATGTGTAAACTCCGAGCGAGAAAGCAAACTTGAACGGTTTGTACCATGCGTTAACGCCATACACCTGCGTTGATGTTGTCCGGGTTAAAATCAAAAATATCAGCGCGCATCCCAAACAAAGCAATCCGAAATAAAAGAGTGCTTCGTTTCTGGTTTTTAAAGATTGAAGGAAGTCCATCATTGAATTAAACATTTACGTTCTGCTAAACGCAGAACTTTTTTTCACAGCAGCAGCGTTCTTATTGAGCTTGGCAATGAGAGAGATTTATGTTGCTGATTACGGCACAACTTAGGAAAAACAAAAGCAAAAATCACACGCCCTTCCGCCCCATTTCCTCCGCCTGCTTTACCCAGTTTTTTCTCTGCTCCTCCTTCGAATTCCGCACCGGACCGATGTAAGTAACACCTACAGGTTTTACTCCGCAGAATTCCAGTACCGACTTTCTCAATTGATTCACGCTCGGTCTTCCGTATGCAAAACGATAATACCATCCGGGTTGATCCAGCGTAGTAATGATATGCCCGGTCTTGCCGGCGAGCAGCTTGTCCCACCAAACAGAATTTTCTTTGTACTTGAAAGCAAATCCCGGAAGGAAAACACGATCAATAAATCCTTTGGTAATGGCAGGAAGTCCGCCCCACCAAACCGGATGCACCCATACGAGATGGTCGGCACGTTTGATTTTTTCCCAAGCGGAAACAAGATCCGGCTCGAGTTCCGTTCTCTTCTGAAATCCGTGTTGCAGATTCGGATTGAAATCGAGTTCAGCGATTCTGATCAACTGAACATCAAAGCCTGCATTCCTCGCTCCGCGAACATAAGCATCCGCCAAGCCGCGATTGAGACTCTCAGCATTCGGATGTCCGTCAATTACCAATATTTTTTTCATAGCGCTTCATATTTTACAGCAGCGAAATTATCCGGGTGTAAAATATGTGCAGGAGAAAATTTACTGAAGCGTTAAAACAGGCTACTGAACCGTAACATCTCCTGCTCCGCGATTTTCATCGGGATTGCATTCGTAACACTTTTCATTTATTGACCTGTTTTATTCGTAGGATTCAAAGTTAGGGTCATTTTTGAACCGATCGGTGTTAAAACTAAATATTTTAGTCAGACTTCCTAAATTTTGTAGTCTACATTTACAGGAGAACTCCGAGGATAGACGAGCTGCGCATCACCACAGAAAGTCCGATGATATAACCACGGAGACACGGGGATTCACCTTTAATATAACCACACTTCGACAAGCTCAGCGCGGGCCACAACACGGAGATTCATCTTTGAATCATGTCTGACACTCTTATCCATATCGACCTCGACTCCTTCTTCGTCTCCTGCGAAAGGTTGCTCGATTCGCGCCTGAACGGGAAACCGATTCTCGTTGGAGGCACAAGCGATCGCGGTGTGGTGGCCAGCTGCAGCTATGAAGCGCGTCAGTACGGAATTCATTCTGCCATGCCGATGAAACTTGCAAAGCAACTTTGTCCGCACGCTATTGTAATCAAAGGAAACGGCGGAACGTATGCGAAGTACAGCGACATGGTTACGCAGATTATAGAAGAAGAATCGCCGCTGTTTGAAAAGTCTTCCATCGATGAGTTTTACATTGACGCCACCGGAATGGATAAATACTTCGGTTGTTACAAATGGGCGCAGGAACTCCGCAATAAAATCAGAAAAGAAACCGGACTTCCGCTTTCATTCGGAATGAGCACCAGTAAAGTGGTTTCGAAAATCACAACAGGTGAAGCCAAGCCCGACAATCACAAATACATTCCGGCAGGAACAGAAAAAGCATTTCTTGCGCCGCTGTCGGTAAAGAAAATTCCGGGGGTGGGCGATCAGACCTACAAGCTGCTGCGTAACATGGGTATCGAGTACATCGGAACCATTCAGCAAATGCCTGTTGAACTGATGGAAAAAGTTCTGGGCAAAAACGGAATCTCACTCTGGAAAAAAGCAAACGGACTCGATCGCACACCGGTTATCCCGTTTCACGAGAAAAAATCAATATCATCTTCTCTCACCTTCGAACGCGACACGATAAATGTTACGCAGCTGAAAGAAATTCTCACTACAATGGCTGAGAAACTTTGCTTCTATCTGCGAAATGGAAACAAACTCGCCAGCTGCGTTACCGTAACCGTGCGCTATTCCGATTTCGATACTCGCACACGACAGGAACGCATTGATTATACATCAAGCGATCATACGCTCATCAGCGTTACGCAGGATCTGTTCGACAAACTCTACGACCGGAGAATTCTTTGTCGTTTGGTAGGCGTGCGCTTCAGTCATCTGGCAGAAGGCGGACATCAGATCAATCTGTTCGAAGACAGCGAAGAAAAAATAAAACTCTATCAGGCAATGGATAAAATCAGAAAACGATATGGTCAGGATGCAATACAACGCGCTGTGGCCATGGACAAATCAGGAATAGGACAAATGGATAATCCGTTTAACGGGCAGAAGAATTTTGTTCCGGCGCATAGGAGGATTTAGACCTGAGATGTGAGACCTGTGACCTGTGACCTGAGATACGAGACCTGAGAAATGAGACTTGAGATGAATCACGTGTATGCTGTGATGAATTAAAACAGAGAGCGACAAAACAGTTTACTATTTACAATTTAAATTTTAGAAGATGAAAAACAATTTATTAGAATTAAAAGTTTGGCACAAAGCCATTGACATGTGCGAGAAGGTATACAAGATCACAGAAGATTTTCCGGCAGAAGAAAAATACGGATTAACAAGTCAGTTGAGACGAAGTGCTGTTTCAACTGCATCAAATATTGCTGAAGGAGCAGGACGTTTTTCCAATGGAGAATTCAGACATTTCCTCGGAATGGCCAACGGATCGAGTTACGAAGCACTTACGCAAATAGTTATTGCCGATCGACTGAAGTATATAAACACAACTTCAAAAGATGAACTCATCTCCGAAATAGATCAGATTCAAAAAATGATTTACGGACTGCAAGCTAAACTAATATAAACAAGTCTCAGGTCTAACCAATCAAGTCTCAGGTCACAGGTCTCACATCTCAGGTCTCATTTCAATTGCTTCTCAACTGTCACACCTATTTCTCCTGGAAGTTCGGAACTCATTCTCCTTCCAGACTTTTCGCCGAAGCAAAAGCGAAGGGCTACTCCTGTTTTGCCTTAACTGAAATAAATACCACATCTTCCGCAATAGATTTTATCCGAACAGCGCCTGAACACGGAATACGTCCTGTTGTGGGAATTGATTTCCGTAACGGTGCCGAACAGAAATACATCGGAATTGCACGCAACAACAACGGCTTCCGAGAACTCAATGAACATCTCACTCAACACAGTTTTGCTTCTGAACCTTTCGAACACCGCGCTCCGGAATTTTCCAACGCGTATATCATTTATCCGTGGACGGAAAACACACCGAAGCAACTGCGCGGAAATGAATTCATCGGCATACGTCCTTCGCAGATCAATAAACTCCTGTTTTCTCCTCTGAAAAACAAACCGAGTAAACTGGTTGTACTCGCGCCCGTAACATTCACATCCAAACGCGACTTCAACACACATCGTCTGCTACGCGCCATTGACAATAACTGCCTGCTGAGCATGCTTCCGAAATCGGAAGAAGCATTATCCGATGAAGTGATGATGACGGAAGAGGAAATACGCACGGCATTCATTCAGTTTCCTCAGATCGTTGAAACCACACGACAGATTCTCAATGATTGCCGCATCAGTTTCGACTACAAGCAGAATAAAAACAAGAAACAATTCACCGGCTCTCCCGCAGAAGATTTCGAACTGATTCAATCCGAATGCGAGAAAGGAATTCTCTACCGTTACGGAAACAATCCTCCTTCGAATGTTCAGGAGCGCATCAACAAAGAGCTGAAACTCATTCGCGATCTTGATTTCTGCTCGTACTATCTCATCAATTGGGACATGGTAAACTACGCCAGAAGCAAAAACTACTTCTATGTAGGTCGCGGTTCCGGAGCCAACAGCATGGTGGCGTATCTGCTGCGTATCACCGATGTGGATCCGATTGAATTGGATCTGTATTTCGAACGCTTCCTGAATCCGCATCGCGCTAATCCTCCGGATTTCGATATCGACTTTTCTTCATTCGAAAGAAACGATGTCACGAAATATCTTTTCGATCGTCACGGGTACAATCACACCGCACTTGTAGGCGCATACAACACGTTTCAGGGTCGCGCGGTAGTACGTGAACTCGGAAAAGTATTCGGAATGCCTGCAGATGAAATTGACAAACTGCAGAGCGCGAAGAAATACACGCAGCTCGACGAGATGGGACATCTTGTTCTGAAATATCAGAAACAGATCGAAGGATTTCCATCGCATCTGAGTGTGCATTCCAGCGGCGTTATCATCTCTCAGGAACCGATGACTACTTACACTGCATTGATGATGCCTCCGAAAGGTTTTCCGACCATTCATTTCAGCATGCTCGAAGCAGAAGATATCGGTCTGCACAAGTTTGATGTGCTCGGTCAGCGCGGACTCGGGAAAATCAAAGATGCCATTGACATCGTGCGTGAAAACACGGGAGATGAATTCGACATTCACGATCTGCGGAAACTGAAAGAAGATCCGGAGATTAAAAAATCACTGAAGGCCGGTGATGCCATAGGATGTTTTTATGTGGAGTCGCCCGCTATGCGCATGCTGCTCACCAAACTTCGTGCAGACGACTATCTGCGATTGGTTGCCGCGAGTTCCATCATACGTCCCGGTGTTTCACAAAGCGGAATGATGGCAGAATACATTCTGCGTTTTCATGATGAACAGAAACGCGAAGAAGCGAGGAATCAATTACCGGAATTGTATGATATCCTTCATGAAACTTTCGGTGTGATGGTTTATCAGGAAGATGTATTGAAAGTGGCGCACTATTTCGCAGGATTGTCATTGGCAGAAGCAGATATTATTCGTCGCGGTATGTCGTGGAAATTCCGTGAACGCACGCAATTCGATCTCGTGAAGGAAAACTTCTTTGCTAACTGCAAAGCAAAAGGACATAAGGAAGAAACCGTTCATGCCATCTGGCTACAGATCGAAAGTTTCGCCAACTATGCGTTTTCGAAAGGACATTCGGCAAGCTATGCAGTGGAAAGCTATCAGGCGCTCTTTCTCAAAGTATATTATCCGCTGGAATACATGGTTGCCACACTGAATAACGGAGGCGGCTTTTACAAACGGGAAGTGTATCTGCACGAAGCAAAAAAACACGGAGGCATTATTGAAGTGCCATGTATCAACAACAGCGGCGCGTTGTGCAGAATAGAAGGCAAACGTATCTGGATAGGGTTAGGATTCATCTCAGGAGTGGAACATCACACTATAGAAATGATTCTTCGCGAGCGATTTGAAAACGGCCCATTCTCTTCTTTCCGTGATTTTGTTTCGCGAGTTCCCGTTACAATAGATCAGTTGCGTCCGTTCATCCGTATCGGTGCGTTCCGTTTCACAGGCAAGAGTAAAAAAGAACTCATGTGGGATGCGCACTTTATGTTGTCGGAATCAAAGAAGAAAGCACCTACACCGAATCTGTTTGAAGTGGAAGTAAAAGAGTTTTCCATTCCGCAGCTTTGGAATCACGAACTCGAAGAGATATTTGATGAACTGGAACTGCTCGGATTTACGGTGAACACCACGCCGTATTCGCTGATCAAAGAGCCGCCTGATCTTCCATTGCGTGCGAAAGATCTTCCTGCACACAGCGAACATGAAGTTCACATGCTCCTCTATCTCATCAATGTAAAACACACGCAAACCGGAAAAGGTGCGCAGATGAAATTCGGAACATGGTACGATGCTGATGGCGCGTGGGTGGATACCGTTCACTTCCCCGATTCTGCAATCAGTTTTCCGTTTACCGGTCCGGGCTGGTACACCGTCAAAGGCAAAGTGATGAATGATTTCGGTTTCATTACTGTAGATGTAACGTGGATGCAACGATT